>NZ_JBQSYW010000016.1:0-85020 GCF_052379725.1 Brachybacterium sp. 107
TTGACTGCCGCGATCGCTGTGGTGGACCAAGCCGTTGCTGGAGGCCTCGGCGCGGGTGCTCAGCAGGGCGTGCTCGAGAGCCTGCAGCGGCAGAACCTCGGTGTGCAGGCTGGCCGCGACGGCCCAGCCAACGATTCGCCGGGTGCAGACGTCCGTGATGAACGCGGTGTAGCAAAATCCGGTCGGGATACGAACGTAGGTGATGTCCGCGACCCAGAGCTGGTTCGGCCCGAGCGCGGTGAAGTCCCGCTAGACGAGGTCAGGGCGATGATCGGGAGCTCCCGAGGGCGTTGTCGTGAGCGCTTTGCGACCACGACGCACCCCTTCCAGGCCAACGACTCTCATCAGCCGAGCAGTCTGGTCCCTTCCGATGTCCCAACCTGCCCGGCGCATCGCCTGGTGCATCTTGCGATACCCGTAGACGCCGTAGTTCTCGTCATGGACCCTTTGGATCTCGCCGATCAGCACCTCGTCGCGGATGTCCCGGGCAGAGGCTGGGCGCTGCTTTGCGGCTCGATAGCCGCGAGAGGTGAGGAACCCACAGTCTGTCGCGCTGAGCACACGGCAGATGGCCTCGACCCCGAACTGATCACGGTGCACGTCGATGAACCGGATCATTTCGTCGTGGGGCGGTCGAGCTCCGCTGCGAAAAACGCCGATGCCTTCTTCAGGATCTCGTTCGCACGGCGCGCCTCGGCGAGTTCCCGTCGCAGTCGACGGTTCTCCTCCTCGAGCGAATCCTTTGGGCGGGACGCGACTTCGGTGGGACCGTAGCGGTTGCACCAGATCCGCAGGGTTTCCTCGCCGACGCCGAGCTGAGGCGCGACGGCACGGATCGACTGCGCTCTGGGACCGCCCTCGAGGGCGTGGCGGTCGTAGACCATGCGGACCGCACGGTCACGGAGCTCTGGGCTGAACTTCTTGGGCATACTCCGATTCTCCTTCGTGAGACTCGGAACGGAGCCCAGGGCGCTTCAGCCGTCGCGGCGTGGTCTTTGGATGGTTGGGTGGCGAGGCGGCGGGCGAGGTTCTTCTCGCGGCGGCTGGTGACCGCGCCCTTGCTGTAGCGCTCCAGCAGATCATCGAGCGCGGCGCCGGCATCGACATGCCGGTCACTCTGCCGGCTGAGCTTGCGGGTGTAGGCGGCCGCTTCGGAGCTGAGCGGAGCGTCCAGGCCGGGCGCATGCTCCCACTCCAGGTCGTGCCAGGTCCGGGTGTCGGGGTCCTGGAAGTAGACGGTGCGCACGTCGTCGCGGTCGATCACGATCGGCCACTTGCCTGCATGCGTACCTCCGTGCGGTGACCGGGTGCCGCGGTGGAGGTTGAGTCCGGGTCCGTCGTAGCGGCGCCCGTCGATCTCGACGCCGTAGTGCTGTATCGACCGCCAGGCGACGTCGAGGAACTCCATCCGTAAATCATCGCTCGCGGGAAGTCGTAGCACTCCGGCGGTGGCCATGCCGCGGGCGAACATCTCCGCCGGCGACAGCTCCACGTTCGGTAACAGCGGATCGCACAGACCCTGGTGTGTTGTGTGGTGGTAGATCCCGACCCATTCGCGGAGGATCGCTTCCAGCTCTGGCACGTAGTAGAACGCCTGGTCCTCGATGTGCTTGCCGCGGGAGTAGATGTCCGGGCCCTTGTACGCGGCCAGGTGCTCGAGCAGCTGCTGGCGCAGGGTGCGGAAGAACCGCTCGATCGTGGGCTTGTCCGTCGGCTCATGAGGGATCGCGGGCTGGATGTTGATCCCCAACCGTTGGCACACCGCTCGAGTGCGCAGGGAGAGATAGACCTTGCCATGATCGACCACGATCGTGTCCGGCAACGCGCCAGTCTCCTGCGCCAACAGGGTCTCCGGCACCCCGACGTACGGCGCTGGGACGTCTTCATCACTCGGCGGGCCCCAGGCCTGCGGGGTGACCACCTGGAACAACACTGCCGCGACGTCCTGCGCGGTGGTCGAGATCGGGCGGAGGATCAAGCCGAGAATGCACCGCGAGTACAAGTCCATCGCCACCGTCAGCTCGGTATTGATCCACCGGCCCGTGACCGGTTCCATCGCGAACACGTCCAGCGGCGTGGTGTCGAGAACGACGTACTGGCCCGGCCGATCCGGTCGCAGCCGACCCAGCACACCCCCAGGGCGTTCCGCCACCGAGCGCCGCTGCTTCGCCGCCCCGAACGTGTACCGACCCTTGTCCAACTCACGCAAGCGTTCGTAGGCGACGGTTTGCGACGGGACCGGAGCTCCGGGGTTCTGCTCCAGGTAGAACGCGTTCGTCCTGCGAAGCACGGTGCGCATCGTGGGGTTCGATCGCTCCGTGTAGGAGTCGAGCACTTCGCGGCAGGTCTGGTCCCATTCCGGGGCGACCGCGCGGCGGGAAGGCTGGAGCAAGCGAGAATCGACCAGGCCGGCGAGACCTCGCTCGACATACCGGGTCGCGCGGCGCCGAGCGGAGCGCGGCGAGATCTTCAGCTTCACAGCCGACTGCTCGTAGCGCTGCTCAAGCGGCACGTCGCTGAGGGTCAGCACGAGCTGGTTGTAGATCTCGGCTTCGACCTCGATGCGAGCTCGTAGAGCACTCGTCAGGCCGGCGAGGATGACCGCATCAAGCTCGGCATGCGGGCCTCCCTCGTGCGGGGGGTCGTCCAACGGTCGAGCCACGCCCACCAGAGCGGGCGCATGGACGCGCAAGAACCGATCGACGGAGCGCAACAAGACGGCGGACCCATCGATCTGCACGACAGTCCAGGCCGCGCCCTCGTACCAGAGCCGCGCCCCCACTGACGTATCCAGGCTCTCCGTGCTCATACCAGCACCTCGGCGGTGCGGTAGAGGATCGTCTCGGCGTTCACCGGCTGATGAAGATCGATCGTGATTTCTCCAGCCCACACGAGTGCGAAGACCGCTACGCGCCACATGCTCCTATCGCAGCTCGCGGGGCTACGAGCAAGGATCTTGCCCAGTGAGCTCTCGGCCTCGTCCAACGTTGCCCGCGCCTCTGTCAAATACCCCTCAGGCAAGCGGTCCGGGCGGCGGCCAACCGCCAGCAGCTTGAGATTACGAAGGACCGTGGGGTTGCCGCCGCTGAAGATCTCGTAACGCCATCCCTTGCTGCGGCACAACGCGCGCGTCCAGTCGAACTGGGCTCGGACTCGTGGCTTCTCGAGGAACGCTGCGGGCTTTACGTCGACGAGGGTGACCGTCCGATCCGAGTGGACAAGCAGCAGATCAGGCACGTGCGCACGCCGACTGTCACCGTCGCGCCCCGTGACCTGGAATGGCTGCGTACAGATTCTCTCGACGCTCGGGTCGTGGTCCGCCAGCCACAGTCTGTCAAGCTCCAGCAGGCTCTCGTAGACCAGCGTCCGATCGTTGGTCGCGGCCCAGAACAGGCCCGGGTAGCTCCGTTGGCCTCGGTAGGTCGGTGGCACCCGGATGGGCAAGCCCTCGACGATCAGATCGGCACGTGCTTCCTCCCACGTCGTCGCGACCTCGTCGCCAGCGACGGTGCAGTACCGGAGGAACACCTCGCGTCCGCCCACAGGTCCATCGTGCCCGTCTGACAGAAGAGCCGGAAATCTGACACGCACTGGCCAAGAAACCCGGAACTGGCCAACTTGCCCCGGAACCTACAAACGTGCCCTCCGTCACAGATCCTCACCACGGGAATGAACCCGCCAGGTTCAAGGTTGAGTGAGGTGTACTCAAGTTTGGACTTCTCGGATTGACAACGATCGCGACGGGTTCTCTACTTGAGTCTGTACAGCTCAACTCTTGCCGTCGGCCGCAGTGGTCGGCAGCGCATGAACCCGTTGCGGCGCATCCGCCGCAGAAAGGCAGGCACCCATGTCCCGTGTCGTCGGAATCGACCTCGGAACCACCAACTCCGCCGTTGCCGTCCTCGAAGGCGGCCAGCCCACGGTCATCGCGAATGCCGAGGGTGCCCGTACCACCCCGTCGGTCGTGGCCTTCTCCAAGCAGGGCGAGGTCCTCGTCGGCGAGGTCGCCAAGCGTCAGGCCGTCACCAACGTCGATCGCACCATCGCCTCCGTCAAGCGCCACATGGGCACCGACTGGAGCCAGGAGATCGACGACAAGAAGTACACCGCGCAGGAGATCTCCGCGCGCACCCTCGGCAAGCTCAAGAAGGACGCCGAGTCCTACCTGGGCGAGGCCGTGACCGATGCGGTCATCACCGTCCCCGCCTACTTCTCGGACTCCGAGCGTCAGGCCACCAAGGACGCCGGCACCATCGCGGGCCTCAACGTCCTGCGCATCATCAACGAGCCCACCGCTGCGGCTCTCGCCTACGGCCTGGAGAAGGGCAAGGACGACGAGCAGATCCTGGTCTTCGACCTCGGTGGCGGCACCTTCGACGTCTCCCTGCTCGAGGTGAGCAAGGACGAGGAGGGCTCGACCATCCAGGTCCAGGCCACCGCGGGCGACAACCGCCTCGGCGGCGACGACTGGGACCAGAAGATCGTCGACTGGCTGACCAGCCAGGTCAAGAACAAGGAGGGTGTGGACCTCTCCAAGGACCGCATCGCCCTGCAGCGCCTCAAGGAGGCCGCCGAGCAGGCGAAGAAGGAGCTCAGCTCCTCGACCTCCACCTCGATCTCGCTGCAGTACCTGTCGATGACCGAGAACGGTCCGCTGCACCTGGACGAGAAGCTCACCCGTGCCCAGTTCGAGGACATGACCTCGGATCTGCTCGAGCGCACCAAGGCTCCCTTCCACCAGGTCATCAAGGATGCCGGGATCAAGGTCTCCGACATCGACCACGTGGTCCTCGTGGGCGGCTCGACCCGCATGCCCTCGGTCACCGAGGTCGTGAAGTCCCTGACCGGCGGCAAGGAGCCCAACAAGAGCGTCAACCCCGATGAGGTCGTCGCCGTGGGTGCCGCGCTGCAGGCAGCCGTCATCAAGGGCGAGCGCAAGGACGTCCTGCTCATGGACGTCACCCCGCTCTCCCTCGGCATCGAGACCAAGGGCGGCGTGATGACCAAGCTCATCGAGCGCAACGCGGCCATCCCCACCAAGACCTCCGAGGTGTTCTCGACCGCTGAGGACAACCAGCCCTCCGTGGCGATCCAGGTGTTCCAGGGCGAGCGTCAGTTCACCCGGGACAACAAGCTGCTGGGCACCTTCGAGCTCACCGGCATCGCCCCGGCCCCCCGTGGCATCCCGCAGGTCGAGGTCACCTTCGACATCGACTCCAACGGCATCGTGCACGTGACCGCCAAGGATCGCGGCACCGGCAACGAGCAGTCCATCCAGATCACCGGCGGCTCCGCTCTGTCCGACGAGGACATCGACCGCATGGTGAAGGACGCCGAGACCCACGCCGCCGAGGACGAGGAGCGCCGCAAGAACGCCGACGCCCGCAACACCCTCGAGCAGCTCGTCTACCAGGGCGAGAAGCTGCTCAAGGACAACGCGGACAAGGTCTCGGACGAGGACAGGACCAAGTCCGAGGACGCCATCAAGGAGGCCAAGGAGGCGCTGGCCGGCGAGGAGACCTCCACCGAGGACCTCGAGGCCAAGCGCGACACCCTCAACGAGGCCCTGCAGGCCGTCGGCACCGCGATCTACTCGCAGGCCGAAGGCGCCGAGGGTGCCGAGGGCGGCTCCGACGAGAGCGCATCGTCCTCGGACGATGAGGACGTCGTCGACGCCGAGATCGTGGACGAGGACGAGGAGACCAAGTGATGACCGAGGACAAGAGCACTCCCGAGGACCCGCAGCGGCCCGAGGGCGAGCCCAGGTTCTCCTTCACCGACAAGCGCAAGGTGAACCCGGAGGACGGCACGGTCCGTCCCTCCGGGGCCACCCCGGCCGCCGAGGGTCAGGGCTCGTCCGAGCCCGTCGACCCGATCGACGTCGAGGCCGCGAAGCTCTACGAGCAGGCGGCTGAGGACGGCCAGAGCGGCGAGTCCGGTGCCTCGGCCCCGGCCGATGCCGGTCGCGTCGCCGAGCTGGAGGGCCGGGTCACCGAGCTCTCCGAGCAGCTCAAGCGCGAGCAGGCGGAGTACGTCAACTCGCGTCGGCGCATCGAGGCCTCGGCCGAGGTGAGCAGGGAGGCGGCCGTGGGCCGCGTCCTGGGCGCGCTCATCCCGGTCCTGGACGACGTGGAGCTGGGCCGCCAGCACGGCGACATCGCCGAGGGCACCCCGTTCCACTCGATCGCCCAGAAGCTCGAGGAGATCCTCGGCTCGCACGGTCTGCAGCGCTTCGGCGCCGTCGGGGAGGAGTTCGACCCGAACCTCCACGAGGCCCTCATGCACGAGGACGCGGACGACGTCGAGACCGCTGTCATCTCGCTGGTCATCCAGCCGGGATACTCGATGAACGACCGGGTGCTGCGCCCGGCCCGGGTGGGGACCCGCGGCCCGGCCTGATCCTCGGATCAGCACCCCCTGGGAGACGCGGGCCTGTCGGCCGGAACCGGCCGGCCCGCCTCTCCCATACCCCACAGACACACACCAGACTTTTCCCGACGCTCCCGGAAGGAGACGCACATGTCCCAGCAGGACTGGCTCGACAAGGACTTCTACGCGGTCCTCGGCGTCTCGAAGGATGCGAGCGCGCAGGAGATCAAGAAGGCGTACCGCACGCAGGCCCGGAAGTACCATCCCGATCACCACCCCGATGACGCCAAGGCCGAAGAGCGGTTCAAGGGGATCGGCGAGGCGTACTCGGTGCTCAACGACCCCGAGCAGCGCGAGCAGTACGACGCGATCCGCGCGATGGGCTCCGGCGGCGCACGCTTCTCCGCAGGCCAGGGCGGCCCCGGCGGTGCCGGCTTCGAGGATGTCTTCTCCTCGATGTTCGGCGGCCAGGGCGGCGGCTTCCCCGGAGGGGGCCGCGCCGCGCCCGGCGGAGGAGGGAACCCCGACCTCGAGGACATCATGCGGATGTTCGGCGGTCAGGGCGGCGGCTTCGGCGGCGGGCAGGCAGGCTTCCAGGGCAATCCCGGCGGCGCCCCCGCGAAGGGCCAGGACGTCTCCGCCCGCACCCGCATCAGCTTCCGCGACGCGGCGCTGGGCACCGAGGTGCGCCTGAGCGTGGACGGGAAGAACGTCACCACCCGCATCCCCGCCGGGGTGCACGACGGACAGAAGATCCGCCTGCGCGGCAAGGGCCGGCCCGGTCCGGGCTCCGCGAAGGCCGGCGACCTGCTCCTGACCCTCGACGTCGAGGAGCACCCCGTCTGGAGCAGCGACGGCGCGAACCTCCGCCTGACCGTCCCGATCAGCTTCGACGAGGCCGTGCTCGGCACCACGCTGAACGTCCCCCTGCTCGACGGCGGCACCGTCGGAGTGAAGGTCGCCCCGGGAACCCCGAGCGGCCGCACCCTGCGCGTGCGCAAGAAGGGCATCGTCACCAAGAAGACCACCGGCGACCTCCTGGTCACCGTGCAGGTCGCCGTGCCCGCGCATGTCGAGGGCAAGGCCAAGCAGGCCGTCGAGGACCTGCGCGAGGCACTGGCCGATGAGGACCCCCGCGAGGGGCTCGCCGAGGCCGCCGCGCGCTGATCACCCGACGGCGCCGCCTGATCGCCCGATGGTGCCGCCTGATCGCCCGACGGCGCCGTCTGATCGGCCGACGGCGCCGGCAGATCGTTCCGGCCACGTCGCGCCCCGCGGCGTCGGCCCGGCTGGCACAGTAGGAGAAGCACCAGGAGCAGCACCCGCCCGTTCCCCCGGAAGGAGCATCAGGCATGGCAAGCCCGCAGCGGATCGATGAGCGCGCCCCCGTGTTCGTGATCTCCGTCGCCGCGGAGCTGTCCGGCATGCACCCGCAGACCCTGCGCCAGTACGACAGGATCGGGCTGGTCTCCCCGCAGCGCACCCGCGGACGCGGGCGCCGCTACAGCGCGCGCGACGTCGCCAAGCTCCGCGAGATCCAGCGCCTCTCCCAGGACCAGGGCATCAACCTCGCCGGGATCAAGCGGATCCTCGAGCTGCAGGACGAGGTCGGGATCCTCGCCGACCAGCTCGAGGCGGTGCGGCAAACGCTGGAGTCGATGACCCCCACCCAGCGGCGCGTCTTCTCCGCCGACAGGGACGGCGAGATCAGTGCGCTGCGTCGAGGCGAGCGTCCGCAGCGCCGTGGCGGGGGTGCACTGGTGCTGTGGCGTCCGCAGCGCCGGCGGTGAGCTCTGAGCCGTCGGCCCCGCGGGACCTTGAACTGCGGGTCTTTGTACTTCGCGCCTCTGTGCTTCGCGCCTCTGCCTCGCGGAACGCTGCGTCGCGACCATGGGGCTGGACGCCGGTGAGCCGGTAGATCTCCTGGAGCTTCTGCGCGACCCGGTGGATGTCGACCTCCTCCGCGGCGCTGCGCCCGGCGGCGGTCAGATCCGTGAGCTCGCCGTCCAGAAGCGCGCTCAGGCGTGCGACGACGTCCGCCGCGAAGCCGGGACCCTCGCCGGCCACCTGGTGCGTGAGCACGCCATCGGGCATCCGGTCGCGGTAGATCGGGATCGCCCGGACCAGGGCCGGGGTCTCGCAGGCGAGCGCCTCCCACAGCACGATCCCCTCGGTCTCCTCCTTGGTGAGGAAGCAGAAGGCATCCGCCCCGCAGTACGCCTCGCGCAGCTCCACGGCCGTGATGTAACCGGGGAAGCGGGCGTTCGCAGGTGCCGCGGCCAGGGCCCGGCGCACCTCCGCGGTGAGCATGCGCTCGTCGGTGCGGCCGTACCAGACGAAGGTCACCTCGGGCATCGCCCGGGCCACTTCCACCCAGTCCACGATGCCCTTGCGCACCAGCTGCATCCCTACGCTGACGACCACCTTCGCGTCGGCGTCGAGCCCTAGCTGCTCCCGCAGCCTGCCGCGGGCCCCGGGATCAGGACGGAAGAAGCTGGTGTCCACGCCGTTGGAGAGCACGTGGATCGGGGCGGAGATCCCGTACTTCGGCGCCGAGATCAGGTCGCGGGAGTACTCGCTGGGGGTCACCACCGCGTCGCCGCGACGGTAGAGGTGGGAGATCCAGCGGCGGAACGTCGGAGCGAGCGTGTTGGCGCCCGGGAACGAATCGCGGAAGTCGTCCTCCGTGGAGTGCGCCCATACCAGCGCGGGCCGACGGCGCAGCCTCGCCCAGTGCGCGAGCAGCGGGGTGTCCGGGAACGGGGTGTTCAGGTGCACCACGTCGAAGGGCTGCAGCGGATTGGTGACCACCTCGTGGCCCAGCGAGCGCACCGCCTTCTCCTGATGCCGGATGGCGGCGCCGATGCCGGACTGCGCGGCGAGGCCGGCGAGGCCGCGCGGCATCAGCACACGCAGCGGCCTTCGGGCCGACGGCCCCTGGCCTGCGGGGCGGGAGCGGTCAGCAGGCACGTCGCGGCGGGGACGACCGGCCTCAGCGGATGTCTTCTTGAACATGTAGGTCTCCGTTCACCGGGGCTGTTCAGCAAGGCTGTTCACCCGGGTTGTTCACCGGGGCTGTTCGCCGGGGAAGTGCAGCGGGGCGGTTCGTCGGGCCGGTTCACCAGGGCAGGTATCGCAGGATGAGGGCGCTCACCCCGAGCCCGTAGGCGATCAGCGCCCACGGCTTGCACAGCAGGATGATCAGGACGAACGTGCGCCACCGCATCCGGGTGGTCCCGGCGATATAGCAGAGCAGGTCGTCAGGGGCGACGGGCAGGGCGATCGCGAGGGCGAAGGCCCGGGTGAAGTGATTGCTGCGGGTCCAGCCCAGGAACTTCTCCACCGTCTTGGCCGGGAAGATCCGTTCGATGAGGGCGAGCCCCACGTGCCGGGCGATCAGGAAGTTCAGCAGCGAGCCCGTGCTGACGGCGACGAAGTTGTAGACCGTCCCCTCGACCGGTCCGAACAGGACGGGACCGGCGATGACCAGCAGTCCGCCGGGCACGATCGGGAAGATGACCGAGGCCGTCGAGGCGATCAGGAAGGCGACCGGCCCCCATGCGCCGAGCGAGGTGATGAACGCCTGGAGGTTCTCGAGCGACTGCAGGACGCCGGTCTGCAGGCCCCACCAGACCAGGGCGATGCTGATCCCGAGTCCCAGCAGCGGGGAGAGCCGGGCGGCGATGCGCACCGGATCGCGCGTCGACGTCCCGGTCCTGGCTCCTGCCGTCGCCGCAGCAGTCGCTCCGTCAGACGCCGCCGCAGACGCCGCAGCGGCTGTGGCAGGTGTCCGGGCCGGTGCGCGATCGGTGGTGGTCGATCGGCCGGTGAGCGTGCTGATGGTCGGCGCCAGGGGCGTCAGCTGCATCGGCTGGGTCGTGGTGCTCACGGGAGCACCTCGTGCAGGACGCGATCGCGCTCGTCGGCGCTCTGCAGCGACGGCATCTCCTGCAGCGACGGGATCTCCTGCGGCGACTGCAGAGCCTGCAGGGAATGCTGGGAGTCCAAGGTCTGCTCATAGACGCCGAGGACGGAGCGGCCGAAATCTCCCGCGCCGCAGGTGGCCGCCGCATGGACGACGGCCGCCTGCGACATCGCCTCGTGCAGCTCCGGGTCGTCCAGGAGGCTGTCGAGACGCTGCGTGAACTCCGCCGTCTCGTCGATCTTCCAGCCGGTGCGGCCATCGAGCACGACGCTCTCGATCGACGGGTCCCGGCGGCACAGCAGCGGGAGCCCGCAGGAGAGGGCCTCGATGAACGTCAGCCCCTGGGTCTCGCTGCGGGAGGCGCTGACGAAGACGTCGCCGATGCGGTACCAGCGCTGCACCTCCGCCGGCTCGACCACTCCGGTGAAGACGACGCGATCGGTGATGCCCAGCTCGGCGGCACGCGCCGCGAGCTCCGCGCGGTACGGGCCGTCGCCGACCAGCACCAGCACGGTGTCCTCGCGGTCCGCGGCGGCGACCCAGTCGAGCACCTCGTCGAGGTTCTTCTCCTTCGCCAGGCGGCACACGGAGATCAGCACCTTCTGCTGAGCGGTGATGCCGAGACCGCGCCGCAGCTCGGCGGCGTCCTTCCGCTCCGCCGGGGTGAGCGCGGGGCGGAAACGCTGCAGATCCAGACCGGTGGGGACCACGTGGACGGGCTCGAGCACCCCGTAGCCGTGCAGGAGATCGGCGACCTTCGGCGTCGGGGCGATGACCGCGTCGGTTCCCGAGAGCAGCCGGCGGGAGAAGGTCGAGACGACCTTCCGGCCGACGGTGCGGCTGGGGGAGTAGTAGTGCGTGTAGTCCTCGTAGATGGTGTGGTACGTGTGCACCAGCGGGACCCTGAGGCTGCGGGCGATGCGTCGGGCCCACACATGGGTGGAGAACTCGCACTGCGAGTGGACGATGTCGGGGCGCCAGCGCATGATCTCGCGCAGCACCCGGCGACCGCCCGGCATCCCGATGCGGGCATGGTCGTAGAGCATCGAGGCCGAGACCGAGCCGATACGGTACACACCATGCTCGCTGCGGGTCCGCAGCCCGGGGGAGAGGGTCAGCACCCGGACGTCGCAGCCCAGCGCGATGAGCTCGCGACGCAGGGTCGTGACCGAGGCGACCACCCCGTTGACGATGGGTTCCCACCAGTCGGTGGTCAGTAGCACGCGCAGGGGCCGATCGGCGGAATGCCCACCGGAGGACGAGGCCGTCGGGGGCCATTGCGCGACGGTCCGGGGGCGGTGGCTGCTGCTGATCACATTCACCCCTCGAGGTTCGCACTCCGTCGACGACATCGCGTCCCCCGAGCGGATGAACGGGGTCAGACCCAGGTCTGATCTTTTATCAGCCTGTACGGAGCGGACTCTCATCAACGTCATGAATCGAGACTACGACCGGCCCTGTCCAGGCACGACGGGGCGCGCCCGAGGTGTCGCGGAGTCTTCCCCCCTTGTGCGTCAGTCCGTCACCTGATAGTGAGCTGTCAGCGAGGCGGATGCCAGCTGTTGGCTGAAGATCGCGAAGCGTGCGCCGATGTGCGGGCCCTCCGGATCCACCTCGAGCGACTCGACGGGCAGGGCGTGCACGGAGAAGACGTAGCGGTGGGGCGGACCGGCGGGCGGCTCCGGCCCGTCGTAGCCCCGAGTGCCGAAGTCGTTGTGCGCCTGACGCAGGCTCGAGCTGTCGCGCGGGACGCCGAGGGGCAGGGAGCCGACATCGGCCGGGATGTCCCAGGCGACCCAGTGCCAGAAGCCCGATCCGGTGGGGGCGTCCGGATCGAAGCAGGTGACCGCGAAGGACCGGGTGCCCTCCGGGGCACCGGACCACTGGAGATCGGGGGAGAGGTTCTCGCCGCCGAGGCCTTCCACCAGCTGCTGGGGTGCCACCTCGGTGCCGTCGGGCGTGGCGCTCGAGAGAAGGGTGAAGGAGGGGATTTCCGGTGTCGTGTGATCCATCCCTCCAGCGTAGGCACCTCGTCGGAGAGTGTCGAGGAGGTGCGCGGACGGGCGTCGCTAGACTGCGGGCATGCCTGAGAACGCCACTGACGCGCCCGTCGTCGAATTCACGCCTGTCGTCGTCGGTGGGGACATCGGCGCCTATTCCCTCGCGCGCGCCTTCCATGAGGCGTACGGGGTCCGCACCGTGGCGATCTCCCGCCTGGCGGGCTGGGTCGTGGGGACCTCCTCCCTCATCGACAACGTGCAGTGCCAGGACCCGTTCGATCCGGAGACGCTGGCCCCCGTGCTGCAGGAGGTCGCCGATGCGCATCCGGGCCGACCCCTCCTGCTGCTCGGATCGGCCGACGCGACCGTCAAGCCCATCATCCGGATCCGCGACGAGATCGGCCTGGATCCTCGATACATCGCCCCGTACGTCGACCTGGAGACCTTCGCCGCCGCCACCGAGAAGCAGAACTTCACGAAGCTCTGCCAGGACCTCGAGGTGGACCACCCGGGCACGGTGGTGGTCGATCTCGCCCAGGAGGTCCCCGGCGATCTCGAGGTGCCCTTCGAGTTCCCGGTGATCGCCAAGCCGGCCGAGGTCTCCGAATGGAAGCGCATCGACTTCCCGGGGAAGAACAAGGTCCACACCGTCGACTCGCCCGAGGATCTGCGGGGGCTGCTGACCGCCATCCGCGGGGCCGGGTACCGCGAGTCGATCATCGTCCAGGACCGCATCCCCGGGGATGACCAGTACATGCGGATCCTCACCGTCTACTGCGACGCCGATTCCCGTGTCCGCTTCGCCTCCTACGGCCACACGCTGCTGGAGGAGCATGCACCGGGCGCGATCGGGAATCCGGCGGCGATCATCACCGGGGTCGACCGGGAGATGGTGGCCCAGGCGCAGCGTCTGTGCGAACGGCTCGGCTGGACCGGCTACGCCAACTTCGACCTCAAGTACGACCGCCGCGACGGCCGCACCAAGTTCTTCGAGCTCAACCCTCGGCTGGGGCGCTCGAACTACTACGTGACCGCCGGCGGGCACAACCCCGTGACCTGGTACGTCGACGAGCATCTGCGGCACGCCCTCCCCGAGCAGGGGCCCGGCTCCGGGGTCGGGGAGGACGGCATCCTCCAGGATCAGCCCGAGGTGCTCTACGCCGTCGTCCCGATCTCCCTGGTGAAGCGGTACACCACCCTCCCCGAGGCCAAGGCCCGGCTGCGCCGGGCGCTGCGAGCCCGGGTGGGCAATCCCCTGCACTATCCCGGTGTGGACGACTCCCTCTCCCGGCGGCGGTACGTCCTGGCCGCCGGGCTGAACTCGGTGCTCAAGTTCCAGCGCTACTACCGACCCGAGGGCGGTGACCGGTTCAGCCGTCTGCTGCGCCGCCGCCCCCGGACGGCGCCGGGGGAACGGGCGTGAACGGCACGGAGCAGGCCACCGGCGGGACGGCGCATGGCGCCGCCGAGGACGAGCTCGGCGGTCGGCTCGACCCGACCACCTGGCCCGGCCCGGTCGTCGGGGTCCTGGGCGGTCTCGGGCCCGCGGCCACCTCGGTGTTCCTGGACGTGCTGATCCGCGCCACCGTGGCCCGCAGCGACCAAGAGCACGTGGACCTGCTGGTCTCCCAGCACTCCTCGACCCCGGATCGGACCGCGGCGATCCTCGACCCCGACGCCACCGATCCCGGACCCGTGATCCTCCGCGATGCCGTCATGCTCCAGCGCGCCGGGGTGGACATGCTCGTCCTGCCGTGCAACACGGCCCATCACTACGCACGCCAGGTGGAATCGGCCACGACGATCCCTCTGCTGAGCATCGTCGAGACCACCGCTCAGGCCGCTGTCGAGAGCGCGGGCACGGCGCCCATCGCGGTGTTCGCGACCGAGGGCAACATCCACGCCCGGGTGTACCAGGAGGCGATCCTCGCCCACGGCGGCACGCCGCTGGTCCCCGACCATGCGGTGCAGGAGGACATCAACCACCTCATCTACGGGCAGGTCAAAGCCGGGATGCCGGTGGATCTGGACCTCTTCGAATCCTGCATCGAGCGGGTGCTCGCGCAGGGGGCCGGCGTCGCCGTGCTCGGCTGCACCGAGCTGTCCGTCGTCTACGACCAGCACGGATATCGCGGCGATGCCCGCCTGATCGACTCCCTGACCGAGCTCGCCCGGATCACGGTGCGCCGGGCCGGCAAGGAGCTCACCGAGCTCTTCCGGTGACTCGTCGGCGCCCCGCGGCGACTGGTGGAGAAGCGCGGACTGGTGGAGAAGCGCGGCTCAGAAGCCAGAATCCGTCGGCCGCGGATAGTGGCGCAGGAACTTGCGCACGTGGTTCAGCCCGACGATCCGTGCGTAGCGGCGCGCCCAGCCGCCGTCTGCGGGATAGGTCCACGGATTGCGCACCCCGCGCCGGGCGACGGTGCGCACCCAGCGCTTCAGCGCCGGATCGCGCAGGTAGCGCATCAGCAGCGGCATCGGGACCAGGGAGTAGAGGATCTCGTCGAACTCGGTGACCGGTTCGAGACGGCGGTGCTCGATCGCGTCGGCCACCACGAAGCGGGACACGTTCGCCCCCGCACTGGAGACGTAGAAGTTGTTGCGCCCGATGCGCGGGTTCACCTCGAAGAACTTCCAGGTCCCGTCGCGGGGATCGCGCTTCACGTCGAAGTTCGCGTAGCCCCGGTAGCCCGTCGCCTCGAGCAGACGGCGCGCCTGGTCGAGGGCGTCGTCGAAGGGGAGGGTGATCATCGCGGCGGGCCGGCCCAGCGCGTCGGGCGTGTGCTCGCCCAGCAGCACCCGGGCCGAGCACAGGAGCGTCACCCGCCCGGCGGCATCGGTGTAGGCGGTGATCGAGCCCTCGGCGGTGTCGTCGCCGGGGATCAGCTCCTGGACGACGAGGCGACCGGCGTACCCGGCCGCAGCGATCGCCCGCACCAGATCGTCCAGCTCCTGCGGGGTCTCGAGGAACCACACCTTCTTCTTGCCCTCGAAGCGCACCCCGGCCATGTCCGCGGTACGGGCCGCCTTCATCACCACGGGGAAGGGCAGCTCGGTGCACGGGGGCTGCCAGTCCGCGTCCCGGGGCGTCCCCAGATCGATGACCTCCGTGCGCGGGGTCGCCACCCCGTGCTCGGTGCACAGCCGGGCGAACTCCGCCTTGTCCGAGAGGCGTTCGAGCACATCGGCCTCGAGGATCGGCATGACGAAGTGCGGCTCCAGCTGCTCGCGATGATCGCTCATCAGCTGCACCAGAGAATCAGCATTGGCCAGCAGCAGCTGGGGCCGCACCCCGCCGCGCTCGCGCGCGAGCTCGACGGCGGCGGCGACCAGGTCCTCGTCGCTCGCGGAGCCTCCGAGCTCGATGACCTCGCAGGTGACCGAGCGGCGCATCGGCTCGATGCCCACCTTCGTGAGCACCGTCGCCACCACGCCGTACTCCTCGTGGAAGGCGCGGGCGAGGGTGTAGACGCCGAGCCCGGAGCCCAGCAGGACCAGGTCGAAGCTCTCCGAGCTCGACGACGGCCCGAGGTCGGACGCGGTGGGACGGGGAGAGGGCGTCTCAGGTGCTGACATATCGACCATCCTAATGGCGAGAACCGCCCCCGGAGGCCGACGCCGACCGTGTCGGCGCCGGCTCTGCGTCAGCGCGTCAGGCGCATCCAGAGGGCACTGTCCGCGGCGACCTGCTCCGCACCGTCGGGGCCGGCGGGGACCGAGCGCAGCAGCACCTCGTAGCCCTGGTCATCGGTGACCTCGGCCAGCGGGACCGGGGCGGACATCGTGTTGACGACGACCCGGAGATCACCGCGATCGAGGACCAGCACCCCGTCGGGCGCCGTCTGCGCGAAGACCACGCCGGCGGCCTCGCTCTGGACCCCCAGCTGCAGCTTCCGGCGCAGGTGCAGCGCCGAGCGGTACATCTCCAGCACGGAGCCGTCCACCCCGAGCTGCTGGTCGACCGCGAGCGGACCGAACTCCGCGGGCTGCGGAAGCCAGCTCTCGCCGGTCGAGGAGAACCCGTAGGCCGGGGCATCCTGGACCCACGGCAGCGGCACGCGGCAGCCGTCGCGACCGGGCACACCGGCCCGCAGATGCGCGGGGTCCTCGCGCAGCTCATCGGGGATGTCGCTCACCTCCGGCAGCCCCAGCTCCTCGCCCTGGTACAGGTAGGCGGAACCGGGGAGGGAGAGCATGAGCAGGGTCGCGGCACGGGCCCGTCGCAGTCCCAGCTCGGCATCGGGCACCTCATCGCGGGCCAGGCCCTCACCGAAGCGGTGGTCCGGGGCGAAGCCGTAGCGGGAGGCGTGGCGGATCACGTCGTGGTTCGAGAGCACCCAGGTGGTGGGTGAGCCCACCGCATCGGCGAGGGCGAGGGGCTTCTCGATCGCGGCGCGCATCGTCTCCACGCCCCAGCGGGCCTGGAGGAAGCCGAAGTTGAAGGACTGGTGCGCCTTCTCGTCGCCGATGTACAGCGGCAGGCGGTGCTCCGGGATCCACGCCTCGAGCACCATCATCCGGTCACCCTCGTAGGCGTCGAGGATCGGGCGCCACTCGCGGTAGATGTCCAGCACGCCGTCGTTGTCGAAGTAGACGGGCACCTCGCCCTCGGGGATGTCGATCAGCCCTTCGGCGTTCACGGTCGCGTCCGGCAGGCCCTCGGGCTTGACCATGCCGTGGGCGACGTCCACCCGGAAGCCGTCGGCCCCGCGGTCCAGCCAGAACCGCAGCACGTCCTGCATGAGCTCGTGCACGCGCGGGTTCTTCCAGTTCCAGTCGGGCTGGCTGGTGTCGAAGATGTGCAGGTACCACTGGCCGGGTGTGCCGTCCGCCTCGGTGATCCGGGTCCAGGCGGGGCCGTGGAAGATCGAGGTCCAGTTGTTCGGGGGCAGCTCGCCGCTTACGCCCCGGCCCTCGGCGAACATGTACAGGTCCCGTTCGGGGGAGCCGGGGGCGGCGGCCAGCGCCTCCTGGAAGAGCACGTGCTCGCTCGAGGAGTGGTTGGGCACGATGTCGACGATGACCTTCAGACCCAGCTCGTGGGCGCGGGCGATCATCTCGTCGGCGTCGGCCAGGGATCCGAAGCGGGGGTCGACGTCGGTGTAGTCGGCGACGTCGTAGCCGCCGTCGTGCTGCGGGGAGGTGTAGAAGGGCGAGAGCCAGATCGCATCGACGCCGAGGTCGCGCAGGTAGGGGAGGTGCGCGGTGACTCCGGGGAGGTCGCCCATGCCGTCGCCGTCCGCGTCGGCGAAGGAGCGGGGATACACCTGGTAGACGACGGCGTCGCGCCACCACTGGGCGGTCACCGCCTCACCGGTCCAGGAGGTGGTCGCGCTGGGGGCGGAGGTCGAGATCGGGGAGGTCATGCAGGTCCTTCCGAGGGTGGTGTACGGGTGCTTCGGGCTGCCGTGCCCCGTGTTGGCGCTGCGGAGGCAGGCGCTCCGAGGGGGGCGGCGGGGTTCAGGGGCAGTCAGTGCCAGGGGTGGTGGGTGTCAGGGGTGATGGACGTCAGGGGCGATGGACGTCAGCGGCGATGGACGTCAGAGGCGGCGCGGGCGATCTTGACCAGCGTCGCACCGGCACCCGTGGCAGAGAAAATCAGGGAGCGTCCCAGCAGACGGGCGCGGGCGCCGCCTTCGTGGTGGAGCATCTCGGCAGGGCAGACAGCATCAGCCGGTCCGGCAGCGTGAGCCGGTCCAGCAGTGCCAGCAGGTCCGACGGAGCCGGCAGAGCCAGCAGGATCGACCGGCACGCCCGGGAGGGCAGCGAGGTCGAGCGTGAGCTCCGCATGGGCGTCCCGCGCGAGATGCACGATCACATCCCCCTCCGGGTGGGTCCGGGCGAAGATCAGGGCGTCGGTGCCGATGTGCAACCAGCGCAGGCCACCGCGGCGCAGGGCCGCCTCACGCCGGCGCAGACCCAGCAGGGCGCGGGTCGCCGCGAGAATCGCGAGGTCGACGCGCTCGCTGTCGGCCCCGCCCTCACCGTCGGCCCCGCCCTCACCGTCGGTCTCGTCGATCGCGGGCCACGGCATCGGCGTGCGGGAGTGCTCGCCGGTGGTGCCGACGGCCCCCAGCTCGTCCCCGGCGAAGAGGGTCGGGACACCGGGCAGGGACGCGAGGGCGGCGATCGCCGTGAGCTGTCGGCCCCGGGAGCCGACGACCGTGCGGGTGCGCGGAGTGTCGTGGCTCGAGAGCTGGTTCTGGGAATGGCTGCGCGCTTCCCAGGACAGCTGCGCGTTGTAGTCGCGCAGGGTGCGGGAGATGACGGTGCCGCTCAGGCGAGGCAGCGTCATGGGCAGGCCGAGCCAGTTGAGCTCGCTGCCCGGGTCGGCGAGCCATGCCCACAGGGGGCGGGTGAAGCCCGCGTAGTTCATGGTGCCGTGCCAGCCGTCGCCCGCGAGATCTCCGGTGGCGTCGTGGCCGTGCTCGGCGATCAGCCAGGTGTCCCGGCCGGTCACGGCGGCGACCTCGCGCTGGGTGGAGCGGATCTCCCGCGCCACCTCGTGGGTGAGGTCCACCTCGCCGTGGCGGCCGGTCATGTTCGCCACGTCGATCCGCCAGCCGTCGGCGAGGACGGGGCCGGCGAGGTATCTGCCGACGACGCTGCGTGCCCCGCGGGTGAGCCGCTCGCGGAGCACGTCGCTGCGCTGGTCGAGCTTGGGCAGGGTCGGTACGTCGAGCCAGCAGGCGTACTGCTCAGGGTGCTCGTCGAAGAGGTAGAAGCCGGCTTCGGGGGAGTCCGGATCGGCCTGGGCGGCGCGGAACCATTCGTGGGTGTCGCCGGTGTGGTTCGTGGTCAGGTCCAGCACGAGTCGCATCCCGCGGCCATGGAGCGCCGCGGAGAGCCGGACCAGGGCCTCGTCCCCGCCCAGCAGCGGATCCACGGCGTCGAAGGTCGAGGCGTCGTAGCGGTGCACCGACCCCGCCGGGAACACGGGGGTGAGATAGACGGTGTCCGCGCCGAGGGAGGCGATGTGGTCCAGCCGGTCGATCACCCCATCGAGGTCGCCGCCGTAGAACTGCTGCCCGGTGACGACCCCCTGCACCGCGGGCTCGTCCTCCCAGGCCATCGGGATCGCCCACTCCGGGAGGTGCTCCGGAGCAGGACGGCCGTGAGCATCCACCGGCATCGCGGCGCTGCGGGAGAAGCGATCGGGGAAGACCTGGTAGACGATCGCATCGTCCACCCAGCCCGGGGCGGTCTCCTGGGCGACGAGCCGGAAGTCGGTCGCGTCGGACACGTCCCAGGGCACCAGCCCGGCCGCGGTGAGCCAGGCATAGGAGGGCGCGGGAGCGCCCGACGCGGTGACGGCGCCGTCCGCGGCGAGCACGCAGAAGCGATAGACCACCACGGGGTTGACGACCCTCAGCGTCGTCTCCCACCAGGCGCCGGTCGCCTCCCGCGCGGCGGGGGAGAGCTGCGCGGTGCGGATCTCCCCGTCGGCCACCGTGCGCAGGGCGAGGTCGGCGGCCGGGTAGGAGTCCGGCACCCACACCCGCAGCAGGATCTCGTCCCCGATCCGGCGGGGCCGGACCGGGACGTGGAGCGGTCCGCCGTCGTGGTGGGGCTGCTCGGGCAGCGGCACCCCGGAGTCGTCGGGGCCGACGGAACCTGCGGGGCCGACGGACCCTGCGGGGCCTGTGGTGGGGCCTGCTGGGCCGACGGACCCGGCGGGATCAGGGTGGCGAGGGGACGTCATGGAGAGGGGATCACCCCTTCACGGCGCCGGCGGTGGAGCCGCCGACGATGTAGCGCTGGAGGAACTGGTACAGGATGATCACCGGGATCATGATCATCACGGACCCGGCGGCGAAGACGCCCAGGTTGTTCGACCGGTCCCCCTGGAGCAGGCCGTACAGGCCCACCGCGAGCGTCTTCTTGTCGTCGGCGGTCAGGAAGATCGAGCCGAGCAGGAACTCGCTGAGCACACCCACCAGGGCGAGCAGCACGGTGGTGGCGAGGATCGGGGTGAGCGTGGGCAGCAGGATCTTCGTGAAGACCTGCCAGTGGCTGCAGCCGTCGATGATCGCGGCCTCGTCGAGCTCCTTGGGCACGGTGTCGAAGAAACCCTTGATCAGCCAGACCTGTCCCAGCGAGCCGCCGAGGAGCACCACGATGTAGCCCGGAAGGGAGTTCAGCCCCAGGACAGGGACGATCTGCCCGAGGTCCGAGATCATCGTGTACACGGCGATCATCGCGAGGATGGCCGGGAACATCATCACCAGCAGCAGGGACAGCAGACCGATCCGACGGCCCGCGAAGCGGAAGCGGCTGAACACATAGGCCGCGAGCGTGGACAGGAACACCTGGGTCACGGCGACCACGCCGCACACGACGAGGGTGTTGAGGTACCACTGCAGGAACGGGCCGCGGGATCCGCTGATCAGCGCCTCGTAGTGGACCAGGCTGAACGCCTTGGGCAGCAGCCCCGAGGAGGACACGGTCCCCAGCGGGTTCAGCGAGGCGGAGACCACGAACAGGATCGGGAAGACGGCGAAGGCCATGGCCGCGAGGCCGATCAGATGGCGCCAGCCGATCTCGGCCATCCATCGGCGTGGGGACATCCGGCGCGGGACGGCGACAGAGGTGCCGGGCGCGACGGGGAGGCGGGGTGTGGTGGAGGTGCTCATCGCAGGTCCCCTCTCAGTTGACGTCTTCGAGGACGTTGGTGAACCGGAACTGGATCGCCGCGAGCACGCCGGTGAGCGCGAACAGGGCGACGGAGACCGCCGAGGCGAAGCCGAAGTCGGCCCCGGATCCGCCGAAGGCGATGCGGTAGATCATCGAGATCAGGATGTCGGTCCCGCCACGGGTGTACTCACCCGGGAGGAACGGCCCGCCCTCGGTGAGCAGCTGGATGGCGTTGAAGTTGTTGAAGTTGAAGGCGAAGGACGCCACCAGCAGCGGGGCCACCGCGACCATGAGCAGCGGGGTCACCACCTTCAGCGTGGTCTGCAGCCGGCTGGCGCCGTCCATGCGGGCGGCCTCGGTGACGTCGTTCGGGATCGCCTGCAGGGCACCGGTGGAGACGATGAACATGTAGGGGAAGCCCATCCACAGGTTCGTCAGCAGCACGGCGGCCTTGGCGAGGGTGGGGTCGCCCATCCAGTCCAGGTGCAGTCCCAGCGTCTCGTTGATCAGGCCGAAGTCGCGGTTGTAGAAGTTCGACCACACCAGCAGGGAGATGAATCCGGGGACCGCGTAGGGCATCAGCAGCACGGAGCGGTAGAGGCGGCGTCCGCGCATCCGCTCGTCGTTGAGCACCAGGGCGAGGGCGAAGCCCACCACGAAGGTCAGCAGCACCGACCCGAGGGCGAAGATCAGGGTCCACACGAAGGCGGCGCCGAACTGCTTCGCGATGCCGGCATTGGTGAACAGTCGCTCGTAGTTGCTCCCCCCGACGTTCTGCAGCCAGGACTGGCTGAAGGCACGCTTGCCGTCCGCATCGACGAAGTACTCGGAGTCCCCGACCTTCCCGACGGTGAACTCCTCATCGGTCTGGGAGTTGGTGAGGGTGTCGGTGGACTCGTCGTAGCTGAGCACCGTGGTGCCCTCGAAGGCCTGGTTCGCGCCCTGGACGCGCACCGCGGAGGTGTCCGAGATGGGGACGGCGAGGGCCTGCAGCGCGTCGTAGGCGGTGTTCACCTCGCGCGCGTCGAGAATCGTGTAGCCCGCGGCCTCGGTGACGAAGCCGGAGGTCACGGTGACCTCGTCGGCGGGGACCTCCTGCACCGGCGCGGTCTCGTCGCCCCGATAGATCGTGCCGGTCTCGGGGTCCACGAGGAAGAGGGTGAAGGGGCCCTCGACGGGGTCTCCCTGGGTGGCGACGGCCAGGTTGTACCAGGTGGAGTCCTCGGTCTGCTGCACGGAGTTCGCGACGATCGAGTCGACCGCCTGCTCCTTCGAGCCGCGCGTGCCGTCGCCGAAGTTCGTGAAGGAGTACCCGATCGTGAGGATGATCGGGGTGATCAGGAAGACCACGAGGAAGAAGGTCCCCGGGAAGAGGTACTTGCCGGGCACGAAGCGCTTCGTCGAGTACAGGACGAAGATCGCGATCGCGGCCAGGATCATGACGCTCAGCCACATCCACTGCTTCAGCTCGATCATGAGCGGCACGGTGAAGGCGGCCACGGCGAGCACGGCACCGAGGAACAGCACACGCACCACGATCGCGGGGATCGTGGTGGTGCGCTCTCGATGCGCAGGCGCGTGGGTGGAGGACATGGCGACGCTGCCTTTCGGGGATCAGGGCGAGGGAGAGGGACCGAGCAGAGACCGAACAGGGGCCGGACAGGGGCCGGACAGGGTCGGGTAGGGCAGGAACCGAACAGGGTTCGGGCAGGGCAGGGCAGGGCAGGGCAGGGCAGGTCGGGGGCGGGGTGCGGCGCGTGTGCGCCGACCCCGCCCACGGCGTCGGGATCAGCCGCTGATCTGGCTGGTGATCTCCTCGCCGGCGGAGACCATCGTGGACTCCGGGTCGGCGCCGCCGACGATGTTCGCCTGTGCCTGGCCCAGCGGCTGCCAGATGGCGGCCATCTCCGGGATGGCGGGCATCGGATCGCCCTGGGCGGCGAGCTCCGCGATCTTCACGATCTCGGGGAAATCCGTGGCGAGCTTCTTCTGCAGCTCGAGGTTCACCGGCGGCAGCTCGTTCTTGGGGAACATCTGCTCGACGATGTCCGGCGAGGACGCCACGGCGGTCGCGAACTGCTGCGCGAAGGCCGGGTTCTTGCCGCCGGCGGCGACGTAGAAGGCGTTGACGCCGGCGAAGGGGACCGCCGGATCCAGGCCCTCGAAGCCGGGGACCGCGCTCATCGAGTAGTCGATCTCCGCGGTGCGGATGTCCTCGAGCGCCCAGGGCCCGGAGACCAGGTATGCCGCCTTGCCGTCGGTGAACAGGGAGATCGCGTTGTCGCCGGTGATGGAGGTGGACAGCACGCCGCTCTCGCCGAGCTCCTTGATCTTCTCGCCGGCGGTGATCGAGCCCTCCTGGCCCACGCCGACGTCGGTGGGGTCGAGGTTGCCCTCGGAGTCCTTGCCGAAGAGGTAGCCGCCGGCAGAGGTGTAGAAGGCCTCCATGTGGTAGGCGTCGCCCTGCTCGCCCACGGGGAGCGCGAGCACGTTGTCGGCGCCGCCGGCCGTGGCCGCCTCGACCATCTCCTCGACGGTCTTCGGCTCGGGCACATCGGTCAGGGCCTTGTTGGCGAACAGCACCAGGGTCTCCACCGCGTACGGCACGCCGTAGGTCTGGCCGTCGTAGGTCACGGCCTCGATCCCAATGGGGGCGATGTCCTCGGTCGCGCTGCCCGGCAGCTGCACGGGGGAGATGGAGCCGTTCTGCACCAGGTTCCCGATCCAGTCATGGGCCGCGAGGATCATGTCGGGGCCATTGCCCGCCTGGTTCGCGGTGACGAAGTTGCCCTGGAGGTCGTCGGCGACGATCTGCACCGCGACGGTGAGGTCGTTGGCCTTGCCCCACGTGGCGGCGGGCTCCTCGAGGGAGACGGCCTTCTCCTCGTCGGTCCAGATCACGAGGTCGGCGTCGGCCCGAGCCGGGGCCGCACCCGCCTCGGCGCCGCCGGCATCCGAGGCGCCGCCCGCGTCACTCGCATCGCCGCCGGTCTCGTCCCCGCCGCCGCAGGCGGCGAGCAGGGTGGTGCCGGCGGCGACGCCGCTGAGGGCGAGGAAACTCTGTCGACGGATCTGCACGTCTTCTCCTTTGAATCGTGGAGCGACCGGCTCTCGGTGGCGGTGCTCGATGGAGTCACAGTAGGACGGGACGCCCGCCGTATGCAAGAATATGCAAGAACTTGCAGGTATCGATTCGGCTACGGCCGAGGGTGGTCGCTCCGCTCGCCCTCCGGCTGTCGGGTGCTCGGCCCGCTCACTGTCTGGAAGGATGCGTGCCATGACACGACTCATCGACATCGCCCGGAGCGCCGGGGTCAGCGAGGCGACGGTCTCCCGCGTGCTCAACGGCAAAGCCGGCGTCAACGAGGCCACACGCGGAACGGTCCTGGAGGCCGCGCGGCAGCTGGGTCGTGAGCTGGGCCCGCGTGCGCTCTCGTCGGGCCCCCTGGTCGGCGTGCTCGTCCCGGACCTCGACAACCAGGTGTTCTCCGCCTGGGTGGAGCGGCTCGAGGCCGAGCTGTTCGAGCGCGGGGCGTCGGCTCTGGTGGGCCTGCGGGCCCGCACCGTGGAACGGGAGCGCGAGATCTTGCAGCGCTTCTTGCACAGCGGTGTGGACGCGATCATCGTCGTCTCCGGGCACCATGCGCAGCAGCGTGGTCCGATCGAGCACTACCGCGAGATCACGGCGGCCGGCACTCCGCTCGTGCTCATCAACGGGGTGCGGGACGATCTCGATGCCGCGTTCCTCTCGACGGACGACGAGCACGCGATGCGGCTGACCCTCACCCATCTGCAGGATCTCGGGCATCGGCGCATCGGCCTCGCCATGGGCGATGAGCACACCTGGCCGGTGCGCTCCAAGCTCGGCGTCTTCGAGGAGGTCGCCGCCTCCTCGCTCGAGGGGGAGTGGCCGGTCTCCTTCACCGACTTCTCCTACGCCGGCGGGTACGAGGCGGCGCGAGACCTCATCGCCCATGACGTCACCGCGATCGTCTGCGGGTCCGACGTGATGGCCGCCGGGGCGCTCGAGGGCGTGCGCTCGCACGGGCTGTCCGTCCCGGAGGACATCTCCGTGGTCGGCTACGACGACGTCTTCTGGGCGGGGCTCACCGATCCGCCCCTGACCACGGTGCGCCAGGCGGTGAACTCCATCGCCCGCGCCGCGGTGCGCGCCGCGCTCGGCGGCGGCGAGGACTCCCGTCGGCCCGCACGGACCGAGGTCGTCGTGCGGCCCCAGCTGATCGTGCGCGGCTCCACCGCGGCCGCGCCGGAGGGCTCTGCGGGCTGAGGGCGCACAGGCCGCTAGCATGGTGGGGTGAACGATGAGACCCTCGCCCCCAGCAGCTATGACACCTCCCAGCGCCGCAGCGATGCGCTCTGGTCCAGGATCGAGACGGATCCCTCGGGTCTGCGCATGCTCACCGGCGACCGTCCCACCGGGGCCCTGCACATCGGCCATTACTTCGGCTCCCTGCGCAACCGCGTGCGGCTGCAGGACGCCGGTGTCGAGAGCTGGGTGCTGGTCGCCGACTACCAGGTGATCACCGATCGCGACGTCGTGGGTGACATCAAGGGCTCCGTGCGCGAGCTGCTGACCGACTACCTCGCCGTGGGCCTGGACCCGGAGCGCTCGACCTTCTTCGCGCACTCCGCCGTGCCGGCCCTGAACCAGCTGATGCTGCCGTTCCTGTCGCTGGTCACCCAGCCGGAGCTCGAGCGCAACCCCACCGTGAAGGCGGAGCTCGCCGCGGCCGGGAAGTCCGCCATGGGCGGCCTGCTGCTGACCTACCCCGTCCACCAGGCCGCGGACATCCTGTTCTGCGGCGGCAACGTGGTGCCCGTGGGCCGGGACCAGCTGCCCCACATCGAGCAGACCCGCGTCATCGCCCGCCGCTTCAACGAGCGCTATGCCGGCGGAGAGCAGGTCTTCACCGAGCCCGGTGCCCTGCTCTCCGAGTCGCCCACGATCCTGGGCCTGGACGGCGAGCACAAGATGAGCAAGTCCCGCGGGAACACGGTGATGCTGCGGATGGACGAGGCCGAGACCGTCAAGAAGATCAAGAAGGCCAAGACGGATTCCGAGCGCGTGATCACCTACGATCCCGAGAACCGCCCGGAGGTCGCGAACCTGCTGACCATCGCCTCGCAGTGTGCGGGGCGCACCCCGGAGGAGATTGCCGAGGAGATCGGCGACAAGGGCTCCGGCACCCTCAAGATCATGACCGCCGACCTGCTCAACGAGCACCTCGAGCCGATCCGAGCCCGTCGCCGTGAGCTCGAGCAGGACCCCGAGCACCTCTTCTCCGTGCTCCGCGCGGGCAACGAGCGGGCCAACGAGGTCGCCGAGAAGACCCTCGCCCGCGTGCGCGAGGTCATGGGGATGGTGTACTGAGCGCCTGACCGGCAGACCAGAACCGGTTCAGTTCCAGCTGGGGCACCTCTGCGCCGGCTCGTGCAGATCACGAACTGCCTCTCGAACTGCTCAGAACCGGCTCGAGCTGCCCGCGCCGGAGAAGCCGCCCGAGCTCGCCGAGTAGCCCGATGTGCTCCCGCTCGAGCTCGACGGATTCCGGTGGGCCTCCAGATCGGTGTCGGCCTCGTCGTGCCAGGTGCGGTACCACAGCAGCGGGCTGAGGTGCCAGAAGGTCCCTGGGCCGTCGGGGGAGCCGGAGGCCGCCGCATCCAGCGCATGGCGGCGTCCGCGCACCGAGCGGTAGCCCTGGTCCTCGTGCTCCAGGTCGGCGTCCCACGAGGCGTCCCGCATCACCTCGGCCTCGTCGTCGTCGGCGGCGAGATGCGAGATCCGCAGGCGCTGCAGCGCGGCGACCGCCGCGGACAGCTCCGTGGTGAGGGTGTCCAGGCGCTGCAGGGCGCTGTCGGGAGCGATCTGGTCCGCCTCGAGCTGCGTGGTCAGCGTCTGCATCTCCTGGGCGACGTCCCCGCCCATCTCGCGGAGGTCCGCCGCGGCGGCGGCCTCCTCGGGGGAGACGTCCTCCCCGTCCTCCAGCGCGGAGTCGATCGAGTCGATCGAGTCCTGCAGCGGGGCCAGCTCGCGCTCCCAGGCGGCATGCCAGTCGCCGAGGCGGTGGAGCAGATCGTTCGTGCCGATGATGTCGTCATCGATGTCGTCGAGGTAGGTCACGACCTGCTCGAAGTCCCGGGCCAGTGTGCGCTCCGGACCCTTCAGCCCCCATGCCCAGCGGCGTTCCTGCGGCGTCGGGAGCTGCGTGCACAGCTGCGTCGCCTCCTCGATCTTCTCGCGGTAGGTCTCGTGGTCGGCGAGCGCCGCCTGCGCGTAGACGGACTCGGTGGGCAGCGTGCGCGCCGCGGCGTCGGTCAGGCGACGCTTGGACAGGACGTCGTCCAGGCGGGGGAGGGATTCGTCGACGCGTCGCCGCGCCGCGCGGCGCAGGCCGACGAGCGACAGGGCGGTGACGGCGGCGCCGCCGAGGGCGACGAGGCCGACCACGAGCGTCGCGGGATGCTGCCACCAGGGGCGGTCGAGCAGATCTGCGTACTCCTCGACGCCTGCCTGGAGGGAGCCCTCCCAGTCGCCGTCGGCCGCGTCATCACGCATCGCCTCCTGCACGGCCTCGAAGCCGTCCTCGTCGAGCTTCACGTCCTCCCCGGCGTAGGTGCCCACGAACCGGTTCTCGGGGTCGAGGGCGATGATCACCGTGCCATCGGCCCAGTGGTCGCCGTCCGGGGCGAGCAGCTCGGGGGCGGCGTCCTTCGCGTGGGCGAGCACGGCATCGTTCAGCGCCGTGTCCTGGGACTCCTCGAGACCGTAGTCCGTGATGTCGAGGACCAGCACCGCGAGATCCACCTGGCGGCGGAAGTCGACGTCGGCGAGCCGGCTCTCGAGGATCTCGGGATCGACGTGGCCCGTGGTGTCCGTGTCGGTGGCGGAGACCGAGCGCGGGGTCTCGGCCATTGCCGGGGCGGGGAGCATCACGAGCAGAGACAGCAGCGACACCAGTGCGGCGAGGGCGAGAGCGGCGAGCGGGGTCGGCGCGGACTGCGAGCGAGCTGGCGGGACGGCGACGGGGTCGGCGGTCGAGAAGGGCATGGGGCGAGACTAGAGGGGGCATGCGCGCGAGCTCGTCGACGTTGGTCGATGCGCGCGTGTCGGAACGGTGGGACCCTGGAGGAGTTCGAGCCGGCAACGTGCCGGCGACGGCCCGGAGGACTCCGGGAGTCCGCCGATGGTGGGCGTCCCCGCACGGCGCCGCCCTGCACGGTTATGATCAATCCAAGCGCACCTTTGGGTCATGTTGTGAGTGACCCGTCCATCGAGGAGGAACACATGGATGTCTACGAGAACGTCTCCGAACTGATCGGCGGCACGCCGCTGGTGAAGCTCAATCACCTGGGTGAGGACGTGAAGGCCACCGTGCTGGCCAAGCTCGAGTTCTACAACCCCGCCAACTCCGTCAAGGACCGCATCGGCGCAGCCATGATCGACGCCGCCGAGAAGTCCGGCGAGCTGCAGGCCGGCGGCACCATCGTCGAGGCCACGAGCGGAAACACCGGCATCGCGCTGGCGATGGTGGGCAGCTCCCGCGGCTACAAGGTCATCCTCACGATGCCCGAGTCCATGTCCAAGGAGCGGCGCATGCTGCTGCGCGCCTTCGGCGCCGAGCTGGTGCTCACCGAGGCGGCCAAGGGCATGCAGGGTGCCGTGGACAAGGCCCAGGAGATCGCCGCCGAGAACGGCGCGGTCCAGGTCAAGCAGTTCGACAACCCCGCCAACCTCGAGGTGCACCGTCGCACCACCGCCGAGGAGATCTGGAAGGACACCGACGGCTCGGTCGACGCGCTGGTCGCCGGCATCGGCACCGGTGGCACGATCTCCGGTGTGGGCCAGGTCCTCAAGGAGCGCAAGGGCGAGGTGAAGGTCTTCGCGGTCGAGCCGCAGGAGTCCGCGATCCTCAACGGCGGCGCCCCCGGCCCCCACAAGATCCAGGGCCTCGGCGCGAACTTCGTGCCCAGCGTGCTGGACCGCGAGGTCTACGACGAGGTCGTCGACATCGACGCCGGGACGTCGATGGAGCGTGCCCGCAACGTGGCCCGCACCGAGGGTCTCCTGGTCGGCATCTCCTCCGGCGCCGCGATCGAGGCCGCCGCCCGCATCGGTGCCCGCGAGGAGTTCGCCGGGAAGACCATCGTGGTCATCGTCCCGGACTTCGGCGAGCGCTACCTCTCCACCCCGCTGTTCGCCGAGTACGCGGATTGAGCACCTCGGGACGCCGCCGGGCGAGTCCGCGGCAGGACCCGTCGCAGGGTTCGTCGTCGGGCTCGTCACGGGGCCTGCGGCCGCTGACGCGGGGCCTCACGGACCGTGTGATGAGCGCCGTCGGGACCGTCCGGGAGGACGTCGCGGCGGCGCGCCGTCGTGACCCCGCAGCGACCGACGACCTCTCGCTCGTGCTGACCTCCCCGGGGCTGCATGCGATCTGGACCTATCGGGTGACCAATCGGCTCTGGGAGCGGGGAGCGCGGTTGCCCGCGCGGATCATCTCGCAGGGCGCCCGGTCGATCACCGGGGTCGAGATCCATCCCGGCGCGACCATCGGCCGCCGCTTCTTCATCGACCACGGCATGGGCGTCGTCATCGGCGAGACCTCCGAGGTCGGCGATGACGTGATGCTCTATCACGGGGTCACGCTCGGAGGGCGCTCCATGGAGCGCACCAAGCGCCATCCCACGGTCGAGGACGGCGTGACGATCGGGGCCGGTGCCCGCGTGATCGGACCCGTCGTGATCGGGCAGGGCGCACAGATCGGGGCCAATGCCGTCGTCGTGCGGGACGTCCCGGACGGTGCCACCGCGGTCGGGGTCCCGGCGAAGGTGCGCACCGGCGCCGCCCACCCCGAGCACCAGGTGGATCCCGCGATCTGGATCTGAGCTGTCCGCCGGATCAGAACGGGTCGAGGAACGAGCTCCGACCGATCTGGTTCAGCGTGCGCTCCCAGTCCGGGAGCACCTCGTGGGCGTCCTCGGCGATGATGTGGTCGAAGACCGCCCGCAGGGACGGGTCCGGCGGCGGATCGATGTCGATGAGCACGGTCGTGGCCCCGTGGGCCTTCGCCATCGGGGCGAGCCGGGCGGCGGGGAAGACCACGCCGCTGGTCCCGACGGCCACGAACAGGTCGGCTCGCCGTGCCAGCCGCACCGCGAGCTCGAGCGCGTCCGCGGGCAGGTTCTCGTCGAACAGCACGACATCGGGCCGCGTCGGCTCCCCGCAGTCCGGGCAGGCCGACGGGACCCCGTGATCCTCCGCGCGGCTTCCGGCACCGGGATCCACCACGGCCCGCCACCGGCACTGCGGATCCAGGCACACGGCCCGCAGGGCGCTCCCGTGCAGCTCGGCGACGACCTCGCTGCCGGCGGCCTGGTGGAGACCGTCGATGTTCTGGGTGATCACCGGGGCGCCGAGGCGTGCGATCGCCCGGTGCCCCGGCGTCGGCCCGTGGTCCAGGGCGATCCGGGCCATGCGCCCCCAGACCGACCACAGCATCGGCAGCGAGCCGGGCAGCAGCTCGGCATGCATCGCCTGCTCCGTCTCCGGCTCCATGGCCCACAGCCCGTCCGGGCCGCGGAAGGTGCCCAGCCCGGTGCGGGCGCTGAGCCCGGAGCCGGTGAGGAACACGATCTCCCCATGCTCCTCACCGGGGCAGAAGCGGGCGCGCCCGCCCGCCGTCACCACTCCTCGTGCTCGCGCGAGTCCCAGGCGGCCTCCTCGCCGAGGTCCAGCGTCGCGAGCAGCTCCCGGTCGGCGTCGTCGAGCGCGACGTGGTCCAGGGAGGCGTTGTCGAGCTGGCGCTGCGGATCGCCGGACTTGGGGATCACGACGATGCCCTGGTCGATGGTCCAGCGCAGGGTCACCTGGCTGGTGGTGGCGCCGTGCTTGTCGGCCACCTTCCGCAGCGCGTACTGGGCGCTCAGCCCGTCGCGGCCACCGAGCGGCCCCCACGCCTCGGTGACGATCCCGTGCTCGCGATGGAAGGCGACCGCGTCGTGGCGCTGCAGGGCGGGGGAGAGCTGGATCTGGTTGACCTCGGGACACACCCCGGTGGCGTCGACGAGCTCCTGGATCTGCTCGGGTCGGAAGTTCGAGACGCCGATGTGCAGAGCCTTCCCCTCCTCCTTGAGGTCGATCAGGGTGCGCCAGGTGTCCAGCGCGAGGCCGCGAGAGGGGTTGGGCCAGTGGATCAGCACGAGCGCGGCACGCTCGAGGCCGAGCCGGCGCAGGGACTCCAGGCAGCCGGTGCGAGCCGCGTCGCGCCCCTGGTCGTCACCGGCGATCTTCGTGGTCACCAGGACCTCGTCGACGTCGACGCCGCTGCGGCGCACCGCCTCGCCGACGGCGGTCTCGTTGCCGTACTGGGCGGCGGTGTCCAGCAGCCGGTAGCCGGCGCGGATCGCGGTCGCGATGGCCTCGGCACCGTCGGGGCCCTTCAGACCTCCGGTCCCGAAACCGATCAGCGGGAAGGCCGTGCCGTCGGCGAGCGACGTGCTGGGAAGGGAGAGCGTGGTCATGGAGACCTCCTGCAGGAGCGGAAGCGGACACCACCAGCGTAGTCATCGTCGGCCCGGAGCGGGCCGGAGGGGGGGGTGGGAGGTCTGTTAGCGTGCATCCACCTGACGTCTCGACGAGGAGAGTCCGCATGACCGATACGCCTCCCCGGCATCACGGAGTCCACGATGAGATCTCCCCGCTGCGGCGGGTGATCGTCCACCGGCCGGGACCCGAGCTGGAACGGCTCACCCCGGACAGCAGGGAGGACCTCCTCTTCGACGAGGTGCTCTGGCGCGACCGGGCGGAGGCGCAGCACACCGAGTTCACCACCCTGCTCGCCGACGAGGGCGTGGAGGTGCTCGAGCTGACCGGGCTGCTGACCGACCTGCTCGAGGAGTCCGAGGTCCGCGCCACTCTGCTGGACCGGGCGCTGGATCCCGCAGCGCTGGGCGACATCGCCGCGCAGGACCTCCGCGAGGCGATCGCCGACCTCCCCGCGACCCAGCTGGTCGACGTGATGATCGCCGGGATCACCGTCTCCGAGCTCCGCGGGCTCGGGGTCGGGCCCCGGTCGATCTCCCTGCAGCACGTGCCGGGGGAGCATCTTGTGCTCGATCCTCTGCCCAACCATCTCTTCACCCGCGATTCCTCCGCCTGGATCGGTGACGTCGTCTCGGTCAGCCCGATGCGGCGATCGGCCCGACGGCGCGAGAGCCTGCACCTCGAGGCGATCTATCGCTACCACCCCGCGTTCGCCGGGGCCGCAGCGCCGCGTCGGATCCTGGGGCCGGGTGCGGGCGGCGCGGCCACCGTCGAGGGCGGGGACGTGATGCTGCTGTCCCCGCGCGTGCTCGCCGTGGGGCTGTCCGAGCGCACCACCGCCGTGGGCGTCGAGCGTCTTGCGGCGGATCTGCTCGAGGACGGCACCGTGGACACCGTGATCGCGATCGCGCTCCCGCACCAGCGGTCGATGATGCACCTGGACACCGTGACCACCGTCGTCGACCAGGAGTCGATGCTGAGATACGGGCCGTTGGGGACGCTCGAGACCTTCGAGATCCAGCGGCACGGCGACCGCCTCGTGTCGCGGGCGCGCGCGGCCGGCGAGATGGACGAGGTGCTCGCGCGCGGGCTCGGCGTCGAGTCGCTGCGCGTGCTGAGCGCGCCCCTGGACGCCTATGCGGCGGCGCGCGAGCAATGGGATGACGGGTGCAATGTGCTGGCGATCGCGCCGGGGAAGGTCATTGCCTACGAACGTGCCGCCGCGACCAACGACTACCTGCGGGACCAGGGCATCGAGGTGCTCGAGTTCACCGGGGACGAGCTGGGTCGGGGCCGGGGCGGGCCACGATGCATGAGCTGTCCCGTCGCCCGCGGCTGACAGGATGGCCTGTCGGCCGCTCAGCGCCGGGTGGGCGGTGGCGGATCGGCCTCGGTCTGCAGGCTCAGCGCCTGCTCCGGCAGAGGGTCCCGGAGGGAGCGCTCGAGCAGCAGCTGCTGCGAGCCGAACTCCTCGAGCCCCTTGCGCACGGTGAAGCCGAGCTTGCGCAGCAGGGCGACGCTGCGCTTGTTCCGGGTCTGGCTGATCGCGATCACATGATCGTCCTCGAGCGCATGGCGCGCCCAGGAGAGCAGAGCGATGCAGGACTCCGCGGCGTATCCCTGCCCGGTCCACTCCGGGAGCAGGGCGTAGGAGAGCTCGAGCTCCCCGCGGTCGTAGTCCAGGGTGATCGACCCGATCATCGTGTCGTCCTCATGACGGATCAGGGCCCAGCGGCCCCACGTCAGGCCCAACGGCGAGAGCTCCAGCGCCTGCCGTGACGCATAGTCCACGGCGCCCCCGAGATACTCCCTGGTCACAGGATCGGTGAGCAGACGGATCACCGCTTCGCGGTCGCCGTCGCCCGGCGGGCGGATCATCAGCCGTGGGCTGGGGATCCGGACCGGCCATTCGCTCGTGCCTTCCTTCGTCACGGGTCCACCGTACAAGGTCCGGGTGCTGCCTCCCGCCGTGTTCCGTCCTGTTGCACAGGGTTTCCACACATCTGTCTGCGGGTGCCTGCCCGCGGGTGCCACGAGGCGTCGGGCGCAACGGTATGGTGACTTCTGCGGCACGCCGAGGTGACGCACCCTGTCGGCTCACGAGCACGTGCCGTGTGACGCAGCCGGGCGGTGATCCCGCCCCGTGACGAGAAGGAGCATGATGGTCGAGCAGGCTCTGCGCAGCACCGCGCTGGAGACGGTCCACGAGTCGCTCGGAGCGACGTTCACCGATTTCGCGGGCTGGCGCATGCCGGTCCGCTACGACTCCGATCTCGCCGAGCACGCGGCGGTCCGGGAGCGGGCGGGGCTCTTCGATCTCAGCCACATGGGCGAGATCCATCTGCGCGGCCCGCAGGCGGCCGACGCCCTCGACCATGCGCTCGCCGGGAAGCTGTCGGCGATGTCCGTCGGGCGCGCGAAGTACTCGCTGCTGCTGACGCAGGACGGCGGCGTGATCGACGACGTCATCACCTACCGCCTGGCCGAGGACCACTTCATCGTGGTCGCCAACGCCTCCAACGCGGAGGTCGACGCCCAGGAGCTCACGGAGCGCGCCGCCGGCTTCGACACGGTGGTCGACGACGCCTCGGACCGCACCGCCCTGATCGCCGTGCAGGGCCCGGCCAGCGAGGAGATCCTGCTGCGCGCCCTGACCACCGGTGACAGCGGCGTCGAGGGCATCGGCGCCGAGGATCTCCGGGAGATGAAGAACTACCGCTTCGCCGAGGGCACCTACCACGGGGAGCAGCTGCTGATCGCCCGCACCGGGTACACCGGGGAGGACGGCTTCGAGCTGTACGTCCCCGACGAGCTGGCCGCAACCCTGTGGGAGCAGTTGACCGTCGCCGGCGGCGAGGACCTCACCCCGTGCGGCCTCGCCTGCCGCGACACCCTGCGCCTCGAGGCCGGGATGCCGCTGTACGGCCACGAGCTCGGCCGGGATCTGTACCCCGCCCAATCGGGCATGGCACGGGTCGTGGCCCTGAAGTCCAAGGGCGATTTCGTCGGCCGCGAAGGCGTCGAGGCGGCGGACCTGTCCGATCGCCCCGTGCTGGTGGGCCTGGTCGCCGAGGGCCGACGAGCCGCCCGCGCCGACGCGAAGGTGCGCGACACCGAGGGGCGCGAGGTCGGGGCCATCACCTCCGGGGTGCTCTCGCCGACCCTCGGCCACCCCATCGCCATGGCCTTCGTGCGCCCGACCGTGACCGAGGTGGGCACTGAGCTGATCGCTGATGTGCGCGGCAAGGACCTCCCGGTGCGGGTCGTCGCCCTGCCGTTCTACTCCCGCGCCTGACACCACAGCATTCCCGTTCGCCAGCTTGACCGTTCGATCCCCGTTTTCTCTCCCGGAAGGACCACTCTCATGACCGCAGAACTCCTCTACAGCAAGGACCACGAGTGGGTCCGCGTCGAGTCCGACGGCGTGGCCGTCGTCGGCGTGACCGACTACGCGGCCGAGCAGCTCGGTGACGTCGTCTACGTCGATCTGCCGGAGGCCGGCGCCGACATCTCTGCCGGCACCGAGATGGGCGAGATCGAGTCCACCAAGTCCGTCTCGGACCTGTTCTCCCCGATCGACGGCACCGTCACCGAGGTCAACCAGGCCGTGGTCGATGCCCCGGAGCTCGTGAACTCCTCGCCGTTCGACGAGGGCTGGCTGGTCAAGGTCAGCTTCGCCGCACTGCCCGAGGATCTGCTGAGCGCCGAGGACTACACGGCCTTCACCCAGTCCTGACCGACCGGGAGGCGGCCGCATCGTGTGCGCGGTCGCCCCGGCCGTCGGGCCCACGCACCCACCGAGAACCGCGACACCCCAGGGGCACCTCTTCATGACCGCTTCGTCCGTGCATGCGCACGACTCCTTCGTCCGCCGCCATGTCGGCACCGATCCCGATGCGCAGCGTCGCATGCTCGAGGTCCTCGGCTACGAGACCTTGGACGAGATGCTGACCGCCGCCGTGCCCAGCACGATCCTGCTGGACCCGGAAGGGCAGGACGCAGCCTCCGCGGTGCCGTCGGGGATCACCGAGACCGCTGCGCTGGCCGAGCTGCAGGCCCTCGCCGATCGCAACACGGTGCGGCGCTCCCTGATCGGCCTGGGCTACCACGGCACCCACACGCCCGCGGTGATCCAGCGCAACGTGCTGGAGAACCCGGCCTGGTACACCGCCTACACGCCGTACCAGCCGGAGATCTCCCAGGGCCGGCTCGAGGCGCTGCTGACCTTCCAGACGATGATCTGCGACCTCACCGGGATGGACGTCTCCAACGCCTCGACCCTGGACGAGGCCAGCTCCGCGGCCGAGGCGCTCATGCTCGCCCGCCGCACCGCCAAGCGCAACGGGAACGTGTTCCTGGTGGACGCCGACGCGCTGCCGGCCACGAAGGCTGTGCTGCGCGGTCGCGCCGACGGGCTCGGCATCGAGCTGCGCGAGGTGGACTTCGCCCGCGACGGCGCCCCCGAGGGAGACTACTTCGGAGCCTTCATCCAGTATCCCGGGGCCTCCGGCCGCATCTGGGATCCCCGGGACGTCATCGCCGAGGTGAAGTCCACCAAGGCCGTCGCGATCGTCTCCGCCGATCTGCTGGCGCTGACGATGCTCGCCTCGCCGGGCTCCCTCGGGGCCGACGTCACCGTGGGCAGCTCCCAGCGCTTCGGCATCCCGCTCGGCTTCGGCGGCCCCCACGCGGGCTTCGTCGCCGTGCGCAAGGGCCTCGAGCGCCAGCTGCCCGGTCGGCTCGTGGGGGTCTCCGTCGACGCCGAGGGCAACCCCGCCTACCGGCTCTCGCTGCAGACCCGCGAGCAGCACATCCGCCGCGAGAAGGCCACCAGCTCGATCACCACCGCCCAGGTGCTGCTCGCCGTGATGGCTGCCATGTACGCCGTCTACCACGGCCCCGAGGGGCTCACCCGGATCGGTCGCCAGGTCGCCGATCGCACCGCGACCCTCGCCGCCCATCTCGTGGCCAGCGGCTTCGAGCTCGTCGGGGACTCCTTCTTCGACACCCTCGAGGTGCGCGCGACAGGACAGGCCCAGGACATCGTCGCGGCCGCGGGGGAGGCAGGCTTCCTGGTCCATGCCGTGGGCGACGACCTCGTGCACCTCTCCCTGGACGAGACCATCACGTCGGCCGACCTGCAGGCGATCGCCGCGGTGTTCGCGCCCTACGCCCAGAACCCCGGCCAGGAGCTGGCCGAGACCGCCTCGGGCGGAGCCTGGGGAGGGCTGGCGCGCGAGGACGCCTTCCTCCAGCACCCGGTGTTCTCCTCCTTCCGGTCCGAGACCGCGATGATGCGCTACCTGCGCCGGCTCGCGGACCGCGACTTCGCCCTGGACCGCGGCATGATCCCGCTGGGCTCGTGCACCATGAAGCTCAACTCCGCGACCGAGATGGCCGGGGTCACCTGGGCGGGCTTCAACGCGATCCACCCCTTCGCCCCGCGCGAGGACGTCGAGGGCTATCTCGAGCTCATCACCCAGCTGGAGACCTGGCTGACCGACCTCACCGGCTACGACACCGTGTCCCTGCAGCCCAACGCCGGCTCGCAGGGCGAGTTCGCCGGACTGCTCGCGATCCGCGCCTATCACGCCTCCCGCGGCGAGAGCGGCCGCGAGGTGTGCCTGGTGCCGAGCTCCGCGCACGGCACCAACGCCGCCAGCGCCGTCAACGCCGGCCTGCGCGTGGTGGTCGTCGCCTCGGACTCCCGCGGCAACATCGACCTCGATGACCTCAAGCAGAAGATCAAGGACCACGGCGACGAGCTCGCCGCGATCATGATCACCTACCCCTCCACGCACGGCGTGTACGAGGAGGAGGTGCGCACGGTCTGCGAGCTGGTGCACGACGCCGGCGGGCAGGTCTACGTCGACGGGGCGAACCTCAACGCCCTGCTGCAGGTCGCCCGGCCCGGCGAGTTCGGCGGCGACGTCTCCCACCTGAACCTGCACAAGACCTTCTGCATCCCCCACGGCGGCGGCGGTCCGGGCGTGGGACCGGTCGCGGCTCGCGCCCACCTGGCACCGTTCCTGCCCGGCCACCCGGCCATGCAGAAGCCGGAGCACCCCGTGGCCGGCCACGGGGATCAGGTCCACGGCGGCGCCCCGGTCTCGCAGGCTCCGTACGGCTCCCCGTCGATCCTGCCGATCACCTGGACCTACATCCGCCTCATGGGGCCCGACGGGCTGCGCCATGCGACCGCCTCCGCGGTGCTCGCGGCCAACTACATGGCTCGCCGCCTCTCGGAGTCCTACGAGATCCTGTACACCGGCGAGAACGGGCTGGTCGCCCACGAGTGCATCGTGGACCTGCGCCCCTTCACCGCGCGCACCGGGATCACCGTGGACGACGTCGCCAAGCGGCTCGTCGACTACGGCTTCCACGCCCCGACCATGTCCTTCCCGGTCGCCGGGACGTTCATGGTGGAGCCGACGGAATCCGAGGACCTCGCCGAGATCGACCGCTTCGTCGACGCGATGCTGATGATCGCGAAGGAGGGCGAGGAGGTGCTGGCCGGCACGTGGTCCGCCGAGGACAACCCGCTGGTGAACGCCCCGCACACCGCGGCGTCCATCGCCACGGGGGAGTGGACCCATCCCTACTCCCGCGAGGTCGCCGTCTACCCCGGCAGCTGGACCGCCCCGGAGGACCTCTCCACCCATGACAGCGCACAGATGCGGATCCAGTCCAAGTACTGGCCCCCGGTGCGCCGTATCGACCAGGCCTTCGGCGATCGCAATCTGGTGCCGACCTGGCCCCGTGGCGACGAGTGAGCTGCTGATCGCCCGCGCCGCTCGATGAACGGCTGTGACGCCCCGGTTTCTGACCGGGGCGTCCTGTCTTCTACTCTCGTGGCCATGACCGAGATCCTCACGACCCATGCCGGTTCCCTACCCCGCAGCCCCGAGCTGCTCGAGGCCAACGCCGCCCGCCCCGTCGGCGCGGACGGGCTGACCCCCGAGCCGACCGACGAGTTCCGTGAGGTGCTGCGCCAGGCGGTCGTCGACGTCGTCGCCAAGCAGCGCTCGATCGGCATCTCGATCCCCAACGACGGGGAGTACGGGCACCTGATGGGTTCGGCCGTGAACTACGGCTCCTGGTGGTCCTACATCTTCGACCGGGTCAGCGGCCTGGAGCTGACCGGCAGCGATCATTTCTCCAGCGAGCCCGTGCGCTCGAGCCCCGGGGACGTGCGCCTGACGACCTTCCCGGACCGACGCGACTGGACGATCTTCGCCGACGCCTACCAGGACCCCACCTCCGGCATCACCGTCGGCGCCCAGACCACGTTCCCCGCCGCGACCGGCCCGGTCTCGTTCTCCGACGTCGGCCGCGAGCTGGTCGCGCAGGACACGACGAACATCCAGGCGGCGCTGCAGGCGGCAGGTTACGAGCACGGCTTCCTCAACTCCCTCTCCCCGGGCTCCGGCAGCCGTATCAACGATGACCACTACGGGGACGAGGACGCCTTCCTGGACGCGTGGGTCGAGGTGATGCGCCCCGAGTACGAGGCGATCGCCGCCGCCGGGCTCACCGTGCAGATCGACGACCCCTCGATCGCCGAGAACTGGGACCAGATCAACCCCGAGCCGTCGGTCGAGGACTACCTCGTCTTCACCCGCAAGCGGGTCGACGCCGTGAACCGTGCGCTGGTGAACGTGCCTACGGAGCAGACCCGCTTCCATCTGTGCTGGGGCTCCTGGCACGGTCCGCACACCACGGACATCGAGTTCCGGCACATCGCCCCGCTGCTGCTGGAGATCGACGCGAAGCACTACAGCTTCGAGGCCGCCAACGTGCGCCACGAGCACGAGTGGACCGTGTGGCAGGACCTCGAGCTCCCCGCGGACAAGGTGCTCGTGCCCGGGATCGTCTCCCACGCCACCAACGTCGTCGAGCACCCCGAGCTGGTCGCGCAGCGCCTGGAGCGCTTCGCGAAGCTCGTCGGCCCCGAGCGGGTCATCGGCTCCACCGACTGCGGACTCGGCGGGCGCATCCACCCGCAGATCGCCTGGGCGAAGCTCGAGTCGCTCGCCCAGGGCGCGGAGATCGCCTCCCGCCGCCTCTGACACGTGATCCGTGCCCTGGGAGACAGGGCTGCGTCCGGCGTGCGACGTTCGGCGTTCGGGGTGCGGCATCCGGGGTGCAGTCCGAGGCCGGGGCGGGATGCTCTGTCGTCTGTTCATGTGGACGTCGCGCAGAGGCCACGCGCCCGTGGGGCGGATTCTGCTCGGGCGGAGGAGCATCGAGCTCGTGAGGATCCTTGTCGTGACCGAGTCCTTCCTGCCGCACATGAACGGTGTCACCAATTCGGTGCTCCGCGTCGTCGATCATTTCGCCTCTGTCGGCGATGATCTCGGGATCATCGCCCCGAAGTGGCCAGGGGTCGACAGATTCCTCCGCACCGCCGGTGGGCGGAGGATCCGGGTGCGCCGCGTCGCGTCGGCGCCGCTGCCCGGCTACTCCGCGGTGCGGATCGCCGCCACCAGCGCCGCGTCCCTGCGCCGACGCATCGAGGACTTCCAGCCCGACGTCATCCACCTCGCCTCACCCACGATCCTGGGCGGTCGCGCCGTGGTCGCCGCGCAGAGAGCCGGGGTGCCGACGGTCGCCGTCTACCAGACGGACATCCCGGGCTACACCGCCCGCTACGGGATGCCGTTCCTCGAGAACGCCTCCTGGCAGCTGCTCAAGGACGTCCACAACCGCGCCACGCTCACGCTGGCGCCCTCCACCGCGACCCGGGACCAGCTGGTCGAGCACGGGATCGACCGGGTGCACCTGTGGAGGCGCGGCGTGGACACCTCCCAGTTCTCGCCCACCATGCGCAGCGACTCGCTGCGGCAGAAGTACGCGAGGCCGGGGGAGAAGCTCGTGGTGTACGTGGGCCGCCTCGCGCCCGAGAAGCAGGTCGGGGACCTGAAGGTCATCCACGACATGCCCGGGGTGCGGCTGCTGATCGTCGGCGACGGCCCGGACCGGGACACCCTGCGCCGGGACATGCCCCGCGCCGCGTTCGCCGGCTTCCGCACCGGCACCGATCTCGCCGCCCACCTCGCGAGCGCCGACCTGTTCATCCACCCGGGGGAGCTGGAGACCTTCGGACAGACCATCCAGGAGGCCATGGCATCGGGGCTGCCCGTGATCGCGCCCCGTCGCGGCGGGCCGGTGGATCTCATCGCGCCCAGCCGCACCGGGTGGCTCTACACCCCGGGCATGCTCGACGAGCTGCGCGAGCACGCCGGCGATCTGCTCTTCGACGACGCCAAGCGCCTGGCCTTCGGGCGAGCGGCCCTGGACTCGGTGCATCAGCGCACCTGGCCCGTGCTCGCCGAGCAGCTGCGCGGCCACTACCTCGCCGCGATCGAGCAGCACCAGCAGCACCAGCAGCTCCGGCAGCTCCGGCCGCCGGCGCGGACCCGGCGCTGAACCTGCGCTGACCCGGCACTGACCCCATACCCGCACCGATGACCCTGTCCCCGTCACATTCGGCCACATAAGTCGCCCGGGACAACGTCCCCGCGATGAACTGTGCATGTCGCCGACCCGGCGGCTCGGATCTCCGCGGAAAGGACTACATCATGGCGCAGCGCACCACCCGCCGCCCGCTCATCGGCGTGACCGCAGGGACCCGGGCCATGATGTCCGGCGCCTGGGCGGGCCATGACGCCGTGGTGGTCACCGAGCACTACGTGCGTGCCCTCCGCGAGGCCGGGGCCCGACCCGTGATCATCGCCCCGCAGGATGCGTGGAGCGACGAGGAGATCGCCGAGCTCGACGGCCTCGTGCTCACCGGCGGCACCGACCTCGACCCCGCCGCCTGGGGCGAGGACGCGCTGGCCACCGATATGACGCCCGATCCGGAGCGCGACGCCTTCGAGACCGCCCTGTACCGTGCGGCCCGCCGCGCGGACGTCCCCGTCCTGGGCATCTGCCGCGGCCTGCAGATCATCGTCATCGCCGAGGGCGGCGAGCTGCACCGGCATCTGCCCCTCGACGTCCCGGCCCATCCCGTCACCGGGGAGCAGCCCACCCGGGTCGAGGTGGGCATCGACGCCGCCAGCGACCTGGCAGTGGCCCTGGGCACCCGCGCGGAGGTCACCGCCTTCCACCACCAGGGTGTGCGTGATGTCGCCGGGGACCTCCGGATCGTGGCCCGCCACGACAGCGGGCTCCCGCTCGCGGTCGAGGCCGCGTCCGGATCCAGCGTCCTCGCCGTGCAGTGGCACCCCGAGATCGACGGGACGGACGGCGCCGCCATCTTCGAGAGCCTGCTCACGGCGATCGAGCATCGCGCCGCGTCGGCACCGGAGCCTGCTCTGGTCTAAGATGGCCGTGACCGTACGCGCCTCCGGGCCGCGCGGAGCACACAGGTGACACGGAGGAAGAACCACCATGAACAACCAGCACGCCGCCGAGGCCGACGTCATGGCCGAGCAGGCAGAGCGTACCGAGAGCAACCAGACCTCGACGGGTAACAACCTGGTGCTCAGCATCGTGCTGTTCGTCGTGCTGTTCGTGCTGTTCGTCGCGGGCCTCTACGTGATGAGCCTGTTCACCACGGTCACCTTCGTGGTGGGCCTGGGCATGTGCCTGGTCGCCCTGTTCGGCACCTTCGACCTGGTGCCGCGCTTCCTCACCTGAGCCCAGCTCCTCGACGCATTCCTCGTGCCCGGCGCCTCATGGCGGCCGGGCACGAGTGTTCTGCGACCGGCCCGGCGGCGAGGACGCCGTCCGGCCGGTCGAGCCCAAGCCTGACGGAGCCGACGACCGGGGCGGATCCGGTGGGGGTCGGATCCGATGGGTGTCAGATCCGGTGGGTGCTGTCGAGCCGGACGATCGACTCCAGCGCCACGACGATCATGTCCTCGAAGGTCTCTTGGCGCTCCTGCGAGCTGGTCTCCTCGCCCGTCACGAGATGGTCGGAGACGGTGCAGACCGCGAGCGCCCGGCGGGAGAACTGCGCGGCGAGCGTATAGAGGGCGGCGGCTTCCATCTCCACGCCGAGCACGCCGTACTCCGCGAGCGTCGCGGTGATGGTGGGGTCGGGGTTGTCGAACTGGTCAGCGGAGTACAGCCCGCCGGCGACCACCGGCAGCAGCTTCTCCTCGGCGACGTCCGCCGCGATCCTCAGCAGCTCGAAATCGGCGGCCGGGGCGTAGGAGACCTGCCGGAACCGCGGCACGTTCATCGCGGAGTCCGTCGACGCGGCCGTCCCGAGGATCACGTCGCGCACCGAGACCTTCTCCGAGAGCCCGCCGCAGGTGCCCACCCGCACGATGGCCTGGACGTCGTAGTCGCTGAAGAGCTCCTGGGCGTAGATGGCCATCGAGGGCTGGCCCATGCCGGAGCCCTGGGCGGAGATGCGGACGCCGGCGTAGGTGCCGGTGTACCCGAGCATCCCGCGCACATCGTTGTACTGGACAGGATCCTCGAGGAAGGTCTCGGCGATCCAGCGGGCACGGTAGGGGTCACCGGGCATCAGGACGTAGGGGGCGATCTGGTCGGGCGAGGCACCGATATGTATCGACATGCCGCCAGCGTACGTGGGCTCCGGCCACGTAGTCGGCCGACGGTCCGACGCCGACCGGGTTGGCTTCTGGGGGAGACTCCCGGACAATGTCGACTCGTGAACGTTCACTCCTCGTCGCGCGCCGCGGCGTCCCCCTCCCTGCCCGTCGACGCCCGTCGGGCCCGATGGGCGGTCTCTCTGCTCTTCTTCCTCAACGGGGCGTCGTTCTGCGCGATCGTGCCCCGGTACCCGGAGCTCGTCGAGAGCATCGGGCTCACGAAGACGGCCTTCGGGCTCGCCGTCGGCATCGGTCCGATCGGCGGTCTGATCGCAGGGCTCGGGGCCGCAGCACTGATGTCCCGCTTCGGATCGGCGCGGGTGGCCGTCGTCGCCCAGATCATCGCCTCGACCACGCATCTGGCCGTCTACCTCTCCGGCTCGTGGCTCTGGCTCGCCGGCTCGTTGATGTTCGCCATGGCGGCCGATTCCATCACCGACATCTCCATGAACGCCCATGGCATGCGCGTCGAGCGACGCTACCGGCGCTCGATCATGAACAGCTATCACGGCTGGTGGTCGCTGGGCGCCGTCACCGGCGGGCTGCTGGGCGCGGCGAGCGCCCAGCTCGGGCTGCCGCTGTGGATGCAGGGACTGATCGGCCTTGTCGTCTTCGGCGTCCTGGCCGCGTCGTCGCTGCGCTTCATGCTCCCCGGGCACGACACCACCGAGCGCACCCCGGTCGCCGCCCCGTCGGCCGCCTCCGGCGCGGAGGTTCCCGCCGACGTCGCCCCGACGGGCTTCCGCATCGCGGGGATGAGCCTGCGGGCACTGGGGCTGGTGTGCGCCCTGGGCATGGTCCTGGTGTTCGCCGGGTCCACCGAGGACGCCGGCAGCACCTGGGGTGCGCTGTTCATGGACTCGACGTTCGCGGTCACCCCGTTCGTCGCCGGCATGGCCTTCGTGGCCCTCCAGGGCGCCCAGACCATCGGCCGTTTCACCGGTGACTACGTCGTGGACAGGCTGGGGGACCGCACCACCGCCCGGCTCGGGGCGCTGATCGCGGCTGTGGGCATGGCCTTCGCCCTGCTGGTGCCCAGTCCGATCACGGCGATGATCGGCTTCGCCGCCGCCGGCTGGGGAGTCGCCACCCTGTTCCCTGCGGCCTACCGCGCGGCCGACGACATGCCGGGAGTCCCGCACGGCGTCGGCATCACCGTCGTGGGCTGGTTCGCACGCCTGGGCTTCTTCGTGACCCCGCCGCTCGTCGGCGCCCTCGCCGACGCCCTGACCCTGCGCTACGCACTGTGGATGATGCCGCTGTATGCCCTGGGCATCCTGATCTTCTCCGGAGTGCTCAGCACGAGGTCCCGGACGACGGGGTCACCGAGCCCCACGGCCTGAGAGGCCCGAGCGGGGCCCTCAGAAGCGGCTGATGTCCCCGGCGCCCTCCCGGGCGATCTCGAGGTCACCACCGGAGAGGTCCACGACGGTCGTCGGCTCGATGCCCACCTCACCGGAATCGATGATCACGTCCACCTGATCGCCCAGCAGGTCCTGCACGACCCAGCCCTCCGAGGGCGGATCCTCCTGGCCCGGCAGCAGCAGGGTGGAGGAGACGATCGGCTCCCCGAGCGCCTCCACCAGGGCGTGGGCGACCCGATGATCCGGGATCCTGACGCCCACGGTGTGCTTCTTGGGGTGCGCCATCCGTCGGGGCACCTCCTTGGTGGCCGGCAGGATGAAGGTGTACGGGCCCGGCGTCGCATTCTTCACCAGGCGGAACGTCGGGTTCGAGACGATGACGAACTGGCCGAGCTGCGCGAAGTCCGCGCACACCAGAGTGAAGTGATGGTTCTTGTCGACCTGGCGGATGCGGCGGATCCGCTCGAGGCCTTCGGCGGCGCCCAGCGAACAGCCCAGCGCGTAGCAGGAGTCGGTGGGGTAGGCGATGAGGCCGCCGTCCTTCAGCACGTCGACGGCCTGGTCGATGAGACGCTGCTGCGGATCGACCGGGTGGATGTCGAGGTAACGGGCTGACGGTGAGGATCTGGCCATGCCCGATGCTACGTCCGCGAGTCCGGGAATGCCACGCACTCCTGGGCCTCGGTCCGTGCGCACAGGCGACGACGATCAGGCGACGACGATCAGGCGACGACGACGAATTCGCGGCCGATCCACTTGGTGCGCCGCAGCCGCAGCACGGCACTGACCGGCAGCGGACCCTTGATGTGGGGGTAGCCGCGGCCCTCGCCGTCGTCGTCGGCCTCGATGTCCACCGCGATACCGGCGGCCTCCACCTGGCCCACATCGATCTCGAGGATCACCAGGTTCGCGGGACGGTCGGGGTACACGCGTTTGGCGACCACGGAGACCTGCTCCGGCCAGGAGGCGTGGATGTACCCGATCTCGCTCAGGTCGCGGCCACGGGTCGCCTGGGTGTACGAACCCGACCGAGCGGCCGCCTCCCAGGCGGGCAGCTCGGTGATGTGCCAGATCAGGGGCGCGGGCATGACCGGCAGTGTACCGTGAACTGCATGGATGAGACCTCCGCCGGACCAGGCGCGGTACGCCTGGTCCACGACGACGACCGAGACCGTTTCGAGGCGCTCGTGGGTGACGCGCTGGTGGGCGTCCTCGCCTACGGCGACGAGCCGACAGGGCCGGACGGACCCGACGGGCCCAGGATCGTGCGCGATCTGCGATCCACCGTCGTCTCCCCCGATCACGGCGGCCGCGGTGTCGGCTCCGCCCTGGTGCGATTCGCACTCGAGGACGCCCGCGAACGGGGCTGCTGGGTGATCGCGACCTGCTGGTTCGCCCGCGGCTGGATCGACCGCCATCCCGAGTTCTCGGACCTGCTCGAGGACTCCTCGACCCCTCAGGAGGACGATCACCGATGACGTACCGCATTCTCACCGTGTGCACCGGGAACATCTGCCGCTCGCCGATGGCCGAATATGCCCTGCGCGAGGCCGTCCAGCAGGCAGGCCTCGGCGAGGAGGTGGAGGTCGCCTCGGTCGGCACCACCCGCGAAGAGGTCGGCAACCCGATCGACCGGCGGGCCGGCGAGCTCCTGCGCCGCCACGGCATCGACCCCTCCGCCCATCGGGCCCGGCACATGAGCGCACAGGATCTGGAGGAGGCCGACCTCGTGCTGGCCCTGGACCACGACCACGTCGGCCCGCTGCGGCGCCTCGGCGGCGACGCTCTCGACGGCCGACTGCACATGGTGCGGGACTTCGCGCCGGAACCGGTCGACGACACCGGCATCCGCGACCCCTGGTGGGGCGATGAGAGCGATTTCGACCTCGCGTGGGAGCAGATCACGGAAGCGACCGAGGGGATCCTCGACCAGGTGCGCGCCGACCTCGGCCACGACGGGCCCTCGGCGGACGACGCGGGCAGCGATCGCGCCGACGAGGACGCCGATGAGGACGCCGACGAGGACGAGGCCGCCCGATGACCCCGTCCCACGAGGCTGACGCCCTCGGGGCCCTGGAGACGGGAACGGCGATCCGCGATGGGGAGATCGACCCGCGAGAGCTGGCCGAGGGAGCTCTCGACGCGGCCCGCGGCATCGGCGGCGTCGTCGGTGCTTTCGCCCACGTGCTGGACGACCTCACCCGCGACCAGGCCCGGACCGTGTCCGATCAGCTCGCGGAGGCGAGGCGCACCGGACAGCTCGAGGAGCTCGCGCGCCGCTTCCCGCTGCTCGGCGTGCCGATGCCGATCAAGGACCTCACCCAGGTCGCCGGTCAGCCCTTCGAAGCAGGCAGCGCCACGATGGCGGGGAACATCGCGAGCGTCACCGATGGCGTCGCGCAGAAGATCCTCGACGCCGGCACCCTGACCATCGGCAAGACCAGCACGCCCGAGTTCGGGATGCCCTGCTACACCGAACCCGCGACCGGTGCGCCGGCCCGTACCCCCTGGGACGTGCGCCGCACGGCGGGCGGCTCCAGCGGTGGGGCCGCCGCCGCGGTGGCCAGCGGCATCGTGCCGATCGCGCACGGCTCCGACGGCGGGGGCTCGGTGCGGATCCCGGCCGCGTGCTGCGGCGTCGTGGGCATCAAGCCGACGCGAGGGCTGGTCTCGCCCGGCCCGTACTCGAGCGAGGGGATGGGCCTGGCGACCGATGGGGTGCTGGCCCGCAGCGTGCGGGACGTCGCCGCCGGGCTCGACCTCCTGGCCGGCCCGCGCCCCGGAGACTTCTTCTCGGGGCCCTCCCGCTCGGACAGCTACCGCGAAGCGGCCGGGCACGCCCCGGGCCCGCTGCGCATCGCCGTGCTGCGCGAGCCGCTCGCGGCCGAGACGGAGGTTCATCCGGCGGCGCTGCGCGGCCTGGAGCGTGCGATCGACCTGCTGCACGGGCTCGGTCACGAGACGACGCCGATCGGCGCACCGTTCACCCCGCAGGAGTGGTCCTCGTTCATGCCGCTGTGGACCGTCGGCGCGGCGTCGATCCCGCTCGCCCCCGAGCAGGAGGACGAGCTCCTGGAGCTCACCCGCTGGCTGCGGGAGCGTGGAAGCTCGTACAGCGGCGTCGACCTCGCGGGTGCCCTCCAGGGCGTGCAGTCGATCGCCCGGCGCACGGGGGAGCAGTTCGCCCCCTTCGACGTCGTGCTCACCCCGACCCTCTCCGGACCGCCTGCCTATCCGGAGGATCTGCAGCTGGCCGATGGAGCGGCGGACTTCGACGCCCAATGCGCCTTCACCCCGTGGACCAGCACCTGGAACATGATCGGGAACGCTGCGATCTCGGTGCCGTTGCATCGCGAGGAGATCGACGGGACGGAGCTGCCTTTCGGGGTCCAGCTCGGCGCGACACGTCCCGGTCAGGACGCCCTCCTGCTCGCGCTGGCGGCTCAGCTCGAGGCCCAGGATCCGTGGCCCCTCGTGCGGGAACCCGCCACCGCATGAGCGCACCGTCGAGCGGGCAAGAACCGTCCGTCGGACCGCAGTCCGTGCGCCTGGACGTATGGCTGTGGAGCGCTCGGCTGATGCCCACGCGCTCGGCGGCGACCTCGGCATGCCGTGGCGGGCATGTGCGCCGCAATGGAGAGCCCACCAAGGCCGCCCAGCGCATCGCAGTGGGGGATGAGCTGAGGATCCGCTCGCCGGGGCGGGAGAAGGTCGTCATCGTCACGAAGATTCTCGTCAAACGGGTCGGGGCACCGATCGCACGGACCGCCTACGAGGACCACAGCCCGGAGCCGCCGCCGCAGCTGGCGGCCGCCCCGCCGCGTCGTGATCGTGGCACCGGACGCCCCACGAAACGGGAGAGACGAGCCCTGGACCGATTGCGGGGACGGGACGAGCAGCCACCGCTCTGAGGAAGCGCCCGCGGTGCACCGCTCCACCTGTCGCGCACCGCTCAACCTGTCGCGCACCGCTCAGGAGGAGTGCGACAGCAGCTCCTGACGGTTGCTCGTCAGCCGGTTGAGCAGCCGGGCCTCGATGCCGACCACCTTCGGGTTCGACCCGTCGGCAAGCAGGCGCTGACGGATCGACGCGAGGTCCGCACTCTCGCGGATGAACCTCTTCATCACGGGCTTCGCCCCGATCTGGGAGGCCCAGCGCTTGCCCTCGCTGCGGCCCTTCCAGGTCGCGAGCATGTCGACCTCCTCGTGGGTGAGCCAGCCCTGGTTCGCGTAGTCGCCCAGGCGGATGCGGGTCAGCCGGGACTCGTCCCAGATCAGCACGCCGATGAAGATCAACCAGAAGAAGGACAGCACCGCTTCTGCGGCGAACATGGCCACGATGAACAGTAGGGAGTTGTTCAGACCTGCCGAGAAATTCCACATCGCGTGCAGGAGCATGCCCGGGATCAGCGCGGGGATGAACACGAGGAAGCCCATGATCGTGCCCCACTTGCGTGCCACGAAGCCGACGATGACGCCGGTCGCCGAGGTGTAGATCGCGTGGCCGAAGATGTTCAGCACGCCGCGCATGATGAACAGGATCAGCACCCCGAAGCCGCCGTCGGATTCGAGCCCCCGGGTGTAGTAGAGGATGTTCTCGGTGAAGGCGAAGCCACCGCCGATGAGCGCGCCGTAGATCATGCCGTCCAGCGGGCCGTTGAAGTACCGGCGCGCCAGGATCATGAGCAGCAGCAGTCCCAGGCCCTTGGTGGTCTCCTCGACCAGGGGAGCGCTGATCACCGGGCCCACGAAGGCGACCGCGGCCTCGCTGCCGGTGACCACGTAGGTCAGGAAGCTGTTGAAGGTGTTGATCCAGTAGCTCGCGAAGGCGGCGATCGCCGCACCCCACAGCACGGCGACGACCAGCAGGGGGAAGGGCTGTGGATCCCAGCGGTCCGCCAGGAACATCACCAGGGCGATCACCAGCAGGGAGAACAGGGCGATGAAGGCCGTTACCGGCCACCACACCGGGTTGGCGCTCGACTCCGTGACGAACTTCAGGAAGAAGTAGCCCAGCACCAGGAGCAGGGCGATGCCCAGGACCACGACGACGAGCCAGACCAGGAGGCTGACGGCCGGGACCTTGGTGGCGTGCTGCGACACCTCCTGCACCCGACGCATCTGGGTGGACCAGGCGGACTGCGGCTGAGCCTGATCAGGGCGCTGGATCTGGGCCGGCGCGTAGCGGGCTGCGGTGAGGCCGGAGGCCGGTCGCACCGAGGTGTCCAGGGAGCGCGGATTGCCGTAGTCGACGAAGCGCGGCTGGGACTGGAAGGCCGGCGCGCCGGAAGCGGTGGAGGTCGCGCCGGAACGAGGGCGTCCGTTGGGCATGAACTGACCGTCCTGCGGCGGGTTCGGGGGCTGGGTCATGAGGTCCTCGGTTTCGGCTGCAGAGACTGGGAGCTGTTGGCGGACAGGGCGCGGAGATCGCGTCTGTTCCCCCGCACGCGGCACACCCCGTATCGGGTGCGATGCTACAGGTGTCGGAGACCATGATCCCGGACCGGGGCCCACCCGGGGGACGGTTGTGGACAACCGGCGATGTCCTCCTCGTCGCGGACGACCAGAGCCATCAGGGTTGAGCGGAATAGACTCAACTCTGAGGTCGTTGCACCCCTCGAGGCACCGTACAGACCCAGGGAAGGAGCACCGTGGAGTTCCAGTTCACCACCCGATCGCAGGAGGCCGTCACCGCGGCCGCCGAGAAGGCCGTCCAGCTCGGCAACCCCCAGATCAGCTCCATGCACCTCCTGTGGGTGCTGGCGACCCAGCAGGACGGCATCGGGCGCGCCGTGCTCACCGAGGTCGGCGCTGACCCCCAGGACGTCGCTCGGCGCGCCGAGCAGGCCGTGCTGGGGCTCCCGCAGGTCAGCGGCAGCGGTGCCTCGGGATCGCCCACCTTCGTCGGCACCGGCTTCGACGCCCTGGATGCGGCGCGCCGCGAGGCCGATGCCCAGCACCGGACCTATCTGTCCACCGAGCACCTGATGATCGGCATCGCGCTCGGCAAGGACGCGGCCTCCCGGCTGCTCTCCGCCGTCGGCGCGACGCCGGTGGCCCTTCGCGATGCCGTATCCCGACTGACTCCAGGAGATGAGCGCATGAACCAGATGGACTCCCAGAACCCCGAGGGCACCTTCAAGAGCCTCGAGAAGTTCGGCGTGGACCTCACCGAGCAGGCCGAGGAGGGCCGGCTGGACCCGGTGATCGGCCGCGACGCCGAGATCCGCCGCGTGGTGCAGGTGCTCTCGCGCCGCACCAAGAACAACCCCGTGCTGATCGGTGAGCCCGGTGTCGGCAAGACCTCCGTCGTCGAGGGGCTCGCCCAGCGCATCGTCGCCGGGGACGTCCCCGATTCGCTGCGCGGCAAGCGCCTGATCTCGCTGGACCTCTCCTCGATGGTCGCGGGGTCGAAGTACCGCGGTGAGTTCGAGGAGCGGATGAAGGCGGTGCTCGACGAGATCCGCACCAGCAACGGCCAGGTCATCACCTTCATCGATGAGCTCCACACCGTCGTCGGCGCCGGGGGCAGCGGCGACGGCTCGATGGACGCGGGAAACATGCTCAAGCCGATGCTCGCCCGGGGAGAGCTGCGGATGGTCGGTGCGACCACGCTGGACGAGTACCGCGAGAACATCGAGAAGGATCCCGCGCTCGAGCGCAGGTTCCAGCAGGTCTACGTCGGCGAGCCCAGTGTCGAGGACACCATCACGATCCTGCGCGGGCTCAAGGACAAGTACGAGGCGCACCACAAGGTGTCGATCACGGACGCCGCGCTGGTGGCCGCCGCGACGCTGTCCTCGCGGTACATCTCCGGCCGGCAGCTGCCTGACAAGGCGATCGACCTGGTCGACGAAGCCGCGTCCCGCCAGCGCATGGAGCTGGACTCCTCCCCGGAGCAGCTGGACATCCTGCATCGCCAGGTGGACCGCCTGAAGATGGAGGAGCTGGCTCTGGCCGGCAGCGAGGATCCGGGCAGCATCGCCCAGCTCGAGTCGGTGCGGTCCCAGCTCGCGGATCGCTCCGAGCAGATGACGGCGCTCTCTGCGCGCTGGGAGCGGGAGAAGGCCGGCCTGAACCTGGTCGGTGATCTGAAGGCCCGGCTCGAGTCGTTGCGCATGCAGGCTGATCGGGCCCAGCGGGAGGGTGACCTCACCGCGGCGTCCAAGATCCTCTACGGCGACATCCCCGAGCTGAAGATGCAGCTGGTGGACGCCGAGGAGAACGAGGCGGCCGGAGGGGTCGAGGGTGACCGTCCGCTGGTCTCGGACCATGTCGGGCCCGACGACATCGCCGATGTGGTGGGCAGCTGGACCGGGATCCCCGCCGGCCGCCTGCTGCAGGCGGAGAGCCAGAAGCTGCTGGAGATGGAGGACCTGATCGGTCAGCGACTGATCGGGCAGAAGAGCGCGGTCGCGGAGGTCTCCGATGCCGTGCGCCGTTCGAGGGCCGGGATCGCCGACCCGAACCGGCCGACGGGGTCGTTCCTGTTCCTGGGCCCCACGGGTGTGGGCAAGACCGAGCTCGCCAAGGCTCTCGCCGACTTCCTCTTCGACGATGAGCGGGCGATGGTGCGCATCGACATGTCGGAGTACGGGGAGAAGCACACCGTCTCGCGGCTGGTGGGTGCTCCTCCGGGATATGTGGGCTACGACGAGGGCGGCCAGCTCACGGAGGCCGTGCGGCGCAGGCCGTACTCGGTGGTGCTGCTCGACGAGATCGAGAAGGCGCACCCTGACGTGTTCGACGTGCTCCTGCAGGTGCTCGATGACGGGCGCCTCACCGATGGGCAGGGCCGCACGGTCGACTTCCGCTCCACGATCCTCATCCTCACCTCGAACCTCGGCGCGCATGTGCTCCAGGACCAGACGCTCGAGGAGAGGGACAAGCACGAGCGGGTGATGCAGGTGGTGCGGGCCTCCTTCAAGCCCGAGTTCCTCAACCGCCTGGACGATGTGGTCATGTTCGACGCCCTCGACCGCGAGCAGCTCTCCCGCATCGTCACCCTGCAGATCGCAGAGGTCGCCGCCCGCCTCGAGGACCGTCGGATCGACCTGACGGTGGACGAGACGGCGACACGGTGGCTGGCGGCCGAAGGCTTCGATCCGATGTACGGGGCCCGACCGCTGAAGCGACTGGTCCAGAAGGAGATCGGCGACGGCCTCGCGCGACTCATCCTCAAGGGGGAGGTGCACGATGGGCAGACGGTCTCGGTGGCTGCCCGCGAGGACGGTCCCGGTCTCACGCTGCAGGTCCTCCAGGACACGGATGCCGCTGTCACCGACGATCCCGGGCCGGCGGACGCTGAACGACCGGCAACGGACGGCTGATCTCAGGTACCGACGGCCCGGACGGCGCAGCCCCTCTGCGGCGGGGAGAGGAGATCACCTCCCCGCCGCCGGGGGCTCCCTGTCGCCGAGGGGCTCCCTGTCGCCGAGGGGCTCCCTGTCGCTGAGAGAACCTGCCGCTCGGGGCACCACCAGCAGCGGCGCAGAGCCCGAACCGTTACGGATCACTTCGGGTCCCACGGGAGAGGGGCGGCGCTGCGGCGGGCGTCGTACCAGCGCTCGGAGTCCAACAGTCCGTCCTTGACCCCGGTGACCTGGTCTCCGAGGTCGTGCGCGGAGGCCTCCACCGAGCGGAGCGGTTCCGCGGAGGCCGGGCTGAACGGCTCGATCGCATCGGCCGCATGGCCTGCCATGTCGCCGCCGACGTCGGGGAGCTCCCACAGCGGTGAGGCCGTCGCGATGGTCCCGAGTCCCTCGAAGTTGCGGTAGATGCCGCGCTCGCCGGCTCGGATGGCGGCATCGAGGTCGCCGTTGCCCACAGCGTCGCTCACCTCGACGGTCGTCTGCCCGGCATTGGCCACCATCATGTCCAGCCCGTCCGCTGCCTGCCCGATCGTGGAGTTCTCGCCGATCAGGAGGGAGGTCCCCGACTGACCGACCCGTGCGAGGTCCACGGCGGGGACGAGGGACTCGTAGCCGTGCTCCACGAGCGTCTCCTCGGCGCCGTCCAGGAACCTCCCCTTCAGATCGTGCAGTCCCATCAGCTGCTGAGCCTCAGAAGCTCCGGGGACATGGCCGAGCACCTCCTGCCGCACCGTCGTGCCGTTGTCGAGGGCATCCTGCGAGAGGTCGTACTCCTCGCCCTCGGGCAGGTCGTGCCGCCCGAACGGATCCTGGGAGGCGAACGGTCCGCCGATGCCAGGCATACCGCCAGGGAACGTGATGTCAGGGAACCAGCTCGGCTTCTCTGGCAAGGGGGCACGGAAACCCGGGTCGACCTCCGGGAACGGACGGAATTCCGGGCTGAGGGGCAGGCCCCACCTCGAGGTGGTGGCGGGCTCGTCGCCGGAGCCGCCCCCGGCGAAGGGATTCGCCCCCGCGACCTTGTCCCGGAGCGGGACGGGCAGCAGGTCGGTGATGTCCGCGCGCACCGCGACGAGGGGGTTGGTGCCGGCGTCGGCCTGGGAGGCTGTCGTCTGCTGGGAGGACTCTTCGTCCAGCTGCCGCGAGAGCTCTCGCAGGATCCCGCACAGGTCGGTGCCCTCCGTGGCCACGGCGCCTGTCCGTGCCCGGTGCGCCTCGGCATCCGGCCCGATCCACTCGGCGGCGTCGGAGGCGCTGCGCAGGAGTCGGAAGAGCTCGATCAGCTGCTCCGCCTTCTCGACGAGCTTCTCCGCGATCTCGTCCATGTGCACGGTGTCGCATCCCCAGATGGTGTCCATGCGGCGACCGTAGTCAGCAGGACCGTCCGTTCGTCGGGTCCTCACCGGCAGTGTGGATGGCGGGGCGTTGTGGAGGAAAGGCTGTGCGGCGACGAAGCGGCCCCGGGACACCGAGGTCCCGAGGCCGCTGCAGCGTGCGGAGACGTCGTGATCAGACCACGATGTTCACGATCTTCGGGGCGCGCACGATGACCTTGCGGACGGTCTGGCCCTCGAGGACCTCCTGCACCCGCTGCTCGGCCATGACACGGGCCTCCAGATCGGCCTCGGAGATCTCCGGGTCGACCTCGATCTTGTGGCGCACCTTGCCCTTGACCTGGACGACGCAGGTGACCATATCGGCCTTGACCAGCGCCGGATCCGCCACCGGGTAGGAGACACGCGAGATGGACTCGTCGTGGCCCAGGCGGGACCACAGCTCCTCCGCCAGGTGCGGGGCCAGCGGCGAGACCATCAGCACCAGCGGTTCGACGGCCTCGCGCGGCGCGGCCCCGACCTTGGTCAGGTGGTTCACCAGCTCGATGAGCTTGGCGATGGCCGTGTTGAAGTGCATCTGGGCCATGTCGCGGCTGACCCCGTCGATGGCTCGGTGCGTGGCCTGCTGGGTGGCGAGGTCCGCCGGCTCGTCGGAGACCGTGAGGTCGCCGGACTCCTCATCGACCACCAGACGCCACAGCCGCTGCAGGAACCGCTGCGAGCCGACCACGGCCCGGGTCTCCCACGGGCGCGAGAGGTCCAGCGGACCCATCGACATCTCGTACACGCGCAGGGTGTCCGCGCCGTACTCCTCGTACATGTCGTCGGGCGCGACCGCGTTCTTCAGCGACTTGCCCATCTTCCCGTACTCCTGGGTGACGCTCTCGCCCTGGTACGTGAAGGTGCCGTCGGCCTCGGCGACGACCTCCTCGGCCGGGACGTACACGCCCCGGGAGTCGGTGTAGGCGTAGGCCTGGATGTACCCCTGGTTGAACAGACGGTGGAACGGCTCCTGGCTGGAGACGTCACCCCGGTCGAAGAGGACCTTGTGCCAGAAGCGCGCGTACAGCAGGTGCAGCACGGCGTGCTCGACGCCGCCCACGTAGAGGTCCACACCGCCCACGCCGCCGTCCTCGCGAGCGCCCAGCCAGTACTCCTCGTTCTCGCGGCGCACCAGGACGTCGTCCTCGGTAGGGTCGATGTAGCGCAGGTGGTACCAGGAGGACCCGGCCCACTGCGGCATCGTGTTGGTCTCGCGGTGATAGGTCTTCAGGCCCTCGCCCAGGTCCAGCTCGACGGTGGCCCACTCGGTGGCGCGCGAGAGCGGGGTCTGCGGCTCGGTGTCCGCGTCCTGGGGGTCGAAGGTCTTGGGGGAGAAGTCGGCGACCTCGGGGAGGTCCAGCGGCAGCATCGACTCCGGCAGCGGGATCGGCACCTCGGGGTTCTCCGGGTCGTAGACCACCGGGAAGGGCTCGCCCCAGTAGCGCTGGCGGGAGAACAACCAGTCCCGCAGGCGGTACGTGGTGCGGGCGCGGCCGAAGCCCTTGTCGCTCGCGTACTGGGTCGCGCGGGCCTTCGCCTCGTCCTTGTCCAGGCCGTCGAGGTCGAGATCGGCGTTGGCGGAGTTGATCTTCTCGCCCTCGCCGGTCCAGGCGCCGCCCTCGAAATCGGCGGGCGGCCGCACCGTGCGGATGATGGGCAGGTCGAACTTCGTGGCGAAGGCATGGTCGCGCACGTCCTCCGCGGGCACGGCCATGATGGCGCCGGTGCCGTAGCCGGTCAGCACGTAGTCCGCGGTGAACACGGGCAGCTCGCGGCCGTCCATCGGGTTCGTCGCGACGAGGCCGGTGAACACGCCGGTCTTCTCCCGGTCGTCTGCCGTGCGCTCGTCCTCGCCCAGTGCGGCGGCGCGGGCCCGATAGGCCTCGACGGCCTCGCGCGGGGTGGCGGCACCTCCGGTCCAGTCGTCCTTCGTCTCCGCAGGCCACTGCGCCGGAAGGGCCGCCGGGTCCTGCAGCAGCCCGTGCTCGGGGGAGAGCACGCAGAACGTGGCCCCGAACAGCGTGTCCGCGCGGGTGGTGAAGACGTCGAAGGAGGCGTTCGGGTCCGTCGCGACGCCGGCGGTGGGGAAGGTGATCTGTGCGCCGTGGCTGCGACCGATCCAGTTGCGCTGCATCGAACGGATCGACTCGGGCCAGTCCACCCGGTCCAGGTCGTCGATCAGGCGGTCCGCGAAGGCGGTGATGCGCATGTTCCACTGGCGCAGGCGCCGGGTGAAGACCGGGAAGTTGCCGCGCTCGGAGCGGCCCTCGGCAGTGACCTCCTCATTGGCCAGCACGGTGCCCAGGCCCGGGCACCAGTTCACCGGCGTCTCGGAGATGTAGGTCAGGCGGAAGGCATCGGCCAGCTGCGAGATCTCGGCGTCGGAGGCGGCGGAGACGTCGGCGGGGGAGCGGTCCGACCAGGCCGTGGGCAGATCGATGCTCTGGCGGTCCGCCAGCGCGAAGGGGTCCACGGTGCCGGCGCGCAGCTCGTCCCGCAGCTCGGCGATGGGACGGGCCCGGCCGGTGACGCCGTCGGCGTTCGGCGCCTCGGGGTCGTACCAGGAGTCGAAGATGCGCAGGAAGATCCACTGCGTCCACTTCACGAACGCAGGGTCGGTGGTGGCCAGCGACCGGCGGGAGTCGTGGGACAGTCCCAGCCGATGCAGCTGACGGCGCATGTTCGCGACGTTCGACTCGGTGGTCGTGCGCGGGTGGGTGCCGGTCTGGACGGCGTACTGCTCAGCCGGCAGGCCGAAGGCGTCGTAGCCCATCGTGTACAGGACGTTCTTGCCCATCATCCGCTGGTGGCGGGCGACGACGTCGGTCGCGATGTACCCCAGCGGGTGGCCCACGTGCAGCCCCGCCCCGGAGGGGTAGGGGAACATGTCCATGATGTACATCTTCTCGGCGGCCTCCGCGGAACCGGCGGCCGACGCGGACACCGCCTGCTCGAGGGACTCGACCTCGCCGCGCAGCTCGCCGACGGGATTGTCGGCGTAGAAGGTGCCGTCCTCGTCCCAGCGCTGCTGCCAGCGGCGTTCGATCTCGTCCGCCACGGCGGCGGTGTAGCGGTACGGGGCCTCGCTCATGGGTGAATCGTCCTCCGAAGGATCGGTGCGGCAGATGCCGTCAGGTGTCGCGTGACATGAAAAAACCCTCGCGCAGGCGAGGGGAGCCGCGTCGGTGCCCGCACAGGCACACCAGCGCGCTCAGGAGCGCGGGGCGGGCGCGGGCCTTGTCCGACGCGGCTGCATAAGCAGAAGCCGTCGTGTCACGTGGTCATGGTACCGCGCCCTCGTGGTGACCTGAATGCGGTCACCACGAGGGGGACGAGATGGCGCGGCGAGGGCCGGCGCGACAAGCGATCAGCCCTGGGGCAGCTTCAGGTTGGGGTCCGGTTCGCCGAAGCCTTCGGGAAGTGAGAAGGGGACGAACTGCTGCATCGTGGGATCCACGTAGTGCTGCGCCTCCTTCACCAGGTTCTCCGGGGTGTCGGAGGCCTGGGTCAGGCTGCCCTGCATGGTCTCCATGGCGTCCCACAGCTTCGTCCCGACCGGCAGAGGAGGGCGGGACTGTGTGACGTCCAGGAGCTCGACGAAGAACTCGATCCTCGGATCCCATCCCTCCGGATCCGCGATGGCCTCGAGATTCGTCGGGATACCGGTGAGCGGCGGCATGAGGATCTTCTGGCCCTCGTAGCCTGCGTAGAACTTCATCAGCTCCCAGGCCGGCTTCGACATGCTCGACCCCTTGGGCATCGCCAGGGCGAACCCGCCGGACCAGCTGAACGGGTCATCGCCGTCGGAAGGCACGGGAAGGTAGGTCACGCCGTAGTTCATGTCGGGCTTGTAGTCCGCGAGGCTGCGCACGGCTCCGGGGTTCGTGATCTGGAACAGCTGACGGTCCGAGAAGAACGACGTCTGGGCAGGCGGCGCGTTCGGCGGCTGGTAGGTCGCCTTGAACGCATCCATCCGGGGGAAGTCCAGCTTCTCGATCCACCCGGCGTACATCGTCGCGACGTCGAGCATCTCCGGGGAGTCCAGGAGCATGTGGCCGGTGGAGTTGTCGAAGAAGGGGACGTCGGCGGCCATCGCCCACATGATCAGCTTCGCCTGATCGTCCCAGGGGATCCAGGTGACGCGTTCGTACGTCCCGCGGTCGTCCTGCACGTTGAAGGAGTCGTTGATCTCCCACAGCTGGTCATAGGCCATGGGGCCGTTCTTCGGGTCGAGCAGTGCGGGATCGATGCCCGCCTCCGTCGCCAGATCCATGTTCACGTACATGGCGCGGGTATCCGTGGACGTCGGCAGTCCGAAGTACTGGCCGTCGTAGTGGAGCTCGTCGGTGGCGAAATTGATCCACCCCGACATGAACTCCTCCGAGCTGACTCCCTCCTGCTCCTCGATGAGACCGTCGATGGACTCGAGGAGCCCGAGGGAGGCGAACTGAGGTGCGTTGAAGCGGTCCATCCAGTAGAGGTCCGGTCCCGTCTTCCCGCGGATCGCCGTGATGACGCTGGAGGCATCGCCTTCGCCGTTCGAGGGCACCTGGGAGACCTCGACCTTCACGTCCGGGTGCTGCTCGGAGAAGGCCTCGAGGACTGTCGCCTCCTTCTCGGCATCCGCCGCGCCGAGGCCCCAGAGCTTCACGGTGTTCGGGTCGCGCTCCTCACCGACGGGTCGGTTCGTGCAGCCGACGATCGCGCCGCCGGCGATGGTCACGCTCGCGCCGGCGCCGAGAGCGCGCAGCAGGGTTCGACGATCGATCACTTGAAGCCTCCGAGGGTGATGCCACTGATGAAGTAGCGCTGGAACATGAAGAACAGGATCACCAGCGGCAGCAGCACCAGGAAGGACGCAGCCATGAGCAGGTTGAACTGGATGTCCTGGGAGTTCACGGAGCGGAACACCTGCATACCGATGGAGAGCGTCTGCTTGCTCTCGTCCTGCAGGTAGATCAGGGGGCCCATGAAATCGTTCCAGGTGCCGACGGCCGCGAAGATCGCGATGACGGTGACCGCGGGACGAGCGGTGGGGAACACGATCCGCCAGGCGATGGACCATTCGCTGGCCCCGTCCACGCGGGCCGCGTCCATCATGTCCTTCGGGGTCTGCAGCATGAACTGCCGCAGGAGGAAGGTGAAGAACCCTCCGGCGAACAGTGCCGGTGCGATCAGCGGCACCCAGGTGTTGACGAATCCGAGACCCGCCCACATGTCGAACATGGGGATCAGGGTGACGGGGAACGGCAGGAACAGGGTGGCCAGCACGACGAAGAACACCTTGTTGCGGCCCGGCCATTCGATGCAGGCGAAGCCGTAGGCCACGATGAAGTTCGAGATGACGCTGAAGACCACCACGCTGATCGTGATGATCGCGGTGTTCCGGAAGAACGTCCAGAACGGCATCACCGTGACGGCGTCGACGAAGTTCTGCCACCTCAGCTCATGAGGGAAGAGGGTGGGCGGGAACTGGGCGAGCTCCTCCGGCGACTTCAGCGCGGAGATGAGCATCCAGTACAGCGGCAGCGAGAAGAGCAGCAGCACGACGAGCATCACGAGGCGTGACACCCATTTGCCGACCGGTCCCTGACGGGAGCCGTCGGGGTTGCGGCCGTAGTTCGACCGCGACTTGATCTTGGTGGGGGACTGACCGAGGTTCTGTGCCCCGGTCTCGAGAGTATTGATAGCCATGGTTATGTTCTGCTCCTCAGCCGGCCGACACGTCGTAGTTCACGAACCGGCGCGAGAGCCAGTAGATGAGTCCGGCCAGCAGCATGCCGAACAGGAACAGCAGCACGGCCAGCGCGGACGCGAAGCCCAGCTGCCCGTACGAGAAGGCGTTGCGGTACAGGTACAGCATGTAGAACAACGTCGAGTTGTCCGGACCGCCGTTGGTCATGATGAACGCCTCGGTGAACACCATCATCGCGCCGGAGACGCCCGTGATCAGGTTGAACAGGATCGTCGGGGTCAGCAGCGGGACGGTGATCGAGAAGAACTGGCGCATGCGGCTCGCCCCGTCGATGCGGGCGGCCTCGTAGAGCGTCTCGGGGATGTTGCGCAGGCCTGCGAGATAGATGAGGGCGGCATTGCCCGCACCCAGCTGGGCCATCACGATCATCACGATCTTCGCGTAGCGCGGCTCGCCCAGCAGGTTCGTGTCCGGCATGCCGAACAGACCCAGGAACTGGTTCACGATGCCGAACTGGGGGTTGACGAACACGATGAAGATGAACGACATCGCGAACATGGGGATCAGCGAGGGCAGGTACAGCAGCGTGCGGTAGATCGCGACCTCGCGCACATTGCGGTTCATCGCCAGGGCCAGCAGGAGGGCGATGATCAGACCGATCGGCACCGCCAGCAGCATGTAGTAGACGGTGTTGCCGACCGAGGTGTGCACCATCGGATCGGCGAACGCGGCGATGTAGTTCTTGAACCCGATGAACGTCGGGGACTGCATGCCCGAGTACTGGGTCAGGCTGATCACGAAGGAGTAGATCAACGGGTAGATCACGAAGACGGCGACCCCGAAGATCCACGGGGAGATGAAGAGCAGCCCCACCCGGAGATTGCGCTTCTCGCGCCCCGTGAGCTTCCTCTTGGCGGCATCGCCGCCGGTGCCGTTCCGGGCGCTGGGCCCGCTTCGCGCAGTGCGGTCTGCGACGGGGCCGGCACCGGATGATCCGGCCACCGGTCTGTCCGTGGCAATGGCTTCGCTCGCGCTCATCGCTCTCCCTTCGGGTACTCACCGCGCCGCCATCGGAGCGGTGGAACGGAACGCCAGGCATCGGTGCCTTCGTGGGCGCACCGACCTCGGTGCACGGACCACGCTGTTCCTGTGAGGTAGGTTACTCACACCGATGGACTAATGCAATAACCGCTTAAGCGATATCGTCGTCGGGCAGGTGTCAGGCGAGGTGAGGAGGGGTGAGGTGCGCGGATCATCGATGACGGACATCGGCGAGTTCAACGAGAAGCTGGTGCTCCAGACGATCCGCAGCGCCCCGGAGGGCATCGGGCAGGCCGATGTGGTCCGGCGCAGTCATCTCTCCCGGCAGGCGGTCTCCCTGATCACGCGCCGCCTGCTGGCGGACGGGCTGATAGAGCAGGCCGGACGGCGGATCTCCGGCCCCGGCAAGCCGCACACGCTGCTGCGGGTGGTCGCCGATGCGCGCCTCGCGATCGGGGTGCACCTGGACCCCGCCCACATCACCGTCGTGGTCTGCGACCTCGCGGCACGTCCCGTGGCCAGGGCGACCCTCGAGCCGCCGACGGACGACCCCCAGGCAGATATCGTCCGCATCGCCGACGCGATCGACTCCCTGACCCGATCCCTCGGCGCGCGCCCCTCAGCGCCTGCCGGGGAGGTCGCCGGGAGGGTCGACGAGGCCGAGGACCAGGACGCTGCTCCCGCCGGCCGTCGTCTGCTCGGGATCGGGATCGCGGCCCCGGCAGGACTCGATGCCGAGGCCGGGATCCTGCGCGATCCGCCATGGATGCCCGGGTGGCGCGACATCCCGGTTGTCGACGCCCTGAGCGCCGCGACGGGGCTCCCGGCGATGCTCGACAAGGACACCAATGCCGCCCTCACCGGGGAGATCTGGTCTCGGCATCTCGATGCGTCGCAGACCGTCCTGTACCTCTATGTCGGGCATGGCGTCGGCTCCGCGATCAGCGCCAACGGACGGGTGCACCGCGGCGGCAGCACGCAGGCCGGGGAGATCGGGCACCTGCCGATCGGGCGGGCGGAGGAGATCTGCTCCTGCGGCCGCGCCGGCTGCCTCAGCCTCTACACCGACGCTCATGTCCTGGTGGGCAGCGCGCGCTCTCTCGGCGTCCCTCTGCCAGCCGGCGACGACATGACCGCCGCGCTCGCGGCCCTCTCGCAGGCGGCGGAGGATGGCTCGGACCCGGCACGGAGCGTCATCGCCGACCACGGCAACGCCCTGGGTGCCGCGGTGCGGCTCCTGGCGGGTATCCACGACCCGCGACGGATCATCATCGGCGGTCCGACCTGGCCCGCTCTGAGGTCCGTGGGCACCGCGCAGGTGCAGGAGGCTCTGGCGGACTGGTTGGTCGAGGGCCGCGCCGTGGTGGAGAACTCGCAGCTCGGCGATGACGGCGGGGCGATCGGTGCGGCGAGCCTGTTCCTCGACCAGGAGCTGGCGCCCGGCACTCCGGGCCCGTCCCCGTTCTGAGTGATCTTCGGCGGTCAGACGCCGAGCACGCCGGAGATCAGGAGCAGCACCACGACCGTCCCGATCGTCGTGATCAGAACAGTGTCCCGAGCGAGGTTCTCCGCGGCTCGGTAGCGGGCGGCGGCGACATAGACGTTCTGCGCCGTGGGCAGCGCGGCCATCACCACGACCTCGTAGAGCGAGTGCCCGGACAGCCCGAACAGCAGGCCGATGCCGAGCGCGATGAGGGGCATCACGAGCAGCTTCGCGCTCGAGGAGACGGCGATCAGGCCGCGATATCCGTCGTCCTTCGCGAGGGGCCGGGAGCCGTGCAGGGACAGCCCGTAGGCGAGCAGCATCGCGGGGATGGCCATGTCGGCGAGGGACTGGATCGGCTCGAGCACGACGTCCGGGACCTTCGCGCCGAGCACGGCGAGCAGCATGCCCACCGCGGCGGCGATGATCGTGGGATTCGCGCCGATGCTGCGCGCCACGCCCCGGGGGCCGAGCGATTCCTTCTCCGTGATCTGGTGGAGCACGAACAGGTACAGCGGGTTGTAGACGGCCTGCTGGAAGAGGATCACCGGCAGGGCATGGGAGATGTCCCCGAGCACATAGGCGGCGATGGGGAAGCCCATGTTCGCCCCGTTGACCACGGAACCGCTGATCGCCGCGACCACCAGCTCGGTGCCCCGGCGCTTCGTGAACAGCCGCACGCCGAGGACCAGCAGACCGCCGGTGGCCAGCCCCGAGATGCCTGCGACAGCCATCGGCACGGAGAAGATCTCGCGCAGGTCCGAGCTCAGCAGGCCCACGAGGACCAGGGCGGGGGAGGCGATGAAGAAGGTCGCCCGGTTCAGCACATAGCGGCCGTGGGGCCCGAGGACGCCCGTGCGACCTGCCACCCAGCCCACGGCGATGAGAGACCAGACGATGAAGAACCCGGCCAGGACCCCGGTCACAGCAGGGGAGGGGGCTGGGCGGTGTTCACGGGGGAGATCCTAGACGTCGAGCGGGAAAGGGGCTTCCCGTGTCCACCGGTTGCCGCGGCCGGACGGATGGGCGATCGCGAGGTACCGGGGTGGAGTGCCGTGGCGGAGTGTCGGGGCGACGTGCCGAGACGGTATGCCGTGGGGACGGCTCAGAGCATGCCGTGCGACTCGCGGCCGCAGAGCTGGTCCGGCATCCCCGGGACGGGCTGTGCGCCGTCGTCGCCGATCGCGACGATGCGGTTGCTCTCGTCGACATGCACCACGCGGGGCCGGTGCGAGGAGATCTCGGTCTCGTCGAGCTGGCCGTAGGCCATGAGGATCACGAGGTCACCAGGGGCCACGAGATGGGCGGCGGCGCCGTTGATGCCGATCACGCCGCTGCCGCGCTCGCCCTCGATCACATAGGTGGTGAGGCGGTGACCATTGGTGATGTCCACGATCGTGACCTGCTCGTTCTCGACGAGACCGGCCGCCTCGGTGAGAACGGGGTCGATCGTCACCGAGCCCACGTAGTGCAGGTCTGCCTGCGTGACGGTGGCTCGGTGGATCTTCGAGGTCATAAGTGTGCGCAACATCGTCCTTCCAGTCTCCCACGGTCGGCACATGCGGGATGATGGCGGTGTTCGTATCGTCAGGAGGATCACCATGCCCAAGGCCCGTCGTCGTTCCGCCCACAGGGGGGAACGTTTCGAGGACATGGCTCTGCCCGATGAACTGATCGGCGTCCTCGCCGATCAGGGACTCGAGCGGGCCTTCGAGATCCAGTCGGCGATCCTGCCGGATGCTCTGGCAGGACGCGACGTCCTGGCACGCGCAGAGACCGGCTCGGGCAAGACCCTCGCCTTCACCCTGGCGATGACCTCACGCTTCCGCGGGCGCAAGGTGCACCGCAAGCGCCCGCTGGGCGTCGTGCTGGTCCCCACGCGTGAGCTCGCCGTCCAGGTCGTCGACACCATCCACCCCTTCGCCCGCGCGGTCGGGGTGAAGGCACAGCTCGTCGCCGGTGGGATGAACATCGAGAAGCAGGCCGACGCGATCAACCGCGGCGTCGGGATCGTCGTCGCGACACCGGGGCGTCTGATCGACCTCGCCGAGCGCGGCGCGCTCGAGCTGGACCTCGTCGAGAGCACGGTCGTCGACGAGGCGGACCACATGGCCGACCTCGGCTTCCTGCCCGATGTGCGCGACATCCTCGCCGCCATCCCGATGGGCACCCAGAAGATGCTGTTCTCCGCCACGCTCGACGGCCAGGTCGAGGAGATCGTCGACACCTTCCTGGTCGACCCCGTGAGCCACGAGACGACCCCGGTCAGCGCGGCCGTGACCACGATGGATCACCACGTGCTCGCGATCGAGCCGTCGGCCAAGCGGTCGGTCACCGCGCAGCTCGGCGCCCGCGAGGGCCGCACCCTGATGTTCACCCGCACCCAGCTCGGCGCCGAGCGCGTCGCCCAGGAGCTGCTCGAGGTCGGCGTGCGCGCGGCCGCGCTGCACGGCAACAAGCAGCAGGGGCTGCGCATCAACGTGCTGGCCGGCTTCCGCGAGGGTGCCTATCCGGTGCTCGTCGCGACAGACGTCGCGGCCCGTGGCCTCCACATCGATGACGTCACGATGGTGGTCCACGTCGACCCGTCCGACGATCTCAAGGAGTACGTGCACCGCTCCGGTCGCACGGCCCGCGCCGGCGCCACGGGCGTGGTGGTCACGCTGGCTCTGCCGCACCAGGTGAACAGGACCCGCGGGATCATCCGCGACGCCGGGGTCGAGGCCACCTGGGCGGATGTCGCGACCGCGGAGGACCCGGCGCTCGAGCTGCTCGGAGGGCAGGATCCCGCCGGGGAGCCCGCGGAGGACCCGGCACTCGTGAAGTACAAGGGCGCGCCCCGCAAGCTCGACATCGGACGCACCTCCGGGGCGGATGCCCGCCGTGCCGAGGAGCGCCGTGCGAACGAGGAGCGCCGCGCCTCCTGGGAGGAGGATCCCGCGACCGACGCGACCGAGGGGACGAATGCCGGGGGTCGTGGGGGCCGCAGCGCCGGGGGTCGCACTGCCGGAGGACGCGCAGCTGGTGGTCGCGGTGCTGGTTCTCGTGGTGGCGGTGCCGGGGACCGCGGCGCCGGTACGAGGACTCGAGGCGCGCGCGGGGACGCCGGCGCCGAGGAGTCTCGCCAGGGCGGGCCGCGGTCGGGCGGTGGTCGCGCGGTCGGTGGCCGTCGTGGACAGCGCACTGCGGAGGCCGCCGGGCGGGACGCCCAGGACCGCGGCCGAGGACGTGGTGGTGCAGGCCGGGACGGCGCCGGCGAGCGCGGCGGCCAGGCCGGCGGTCGCGGAGGCAAGGGCGGCACCGGGAAGGGTGGTGCCGGGAAGGGTGGCGCGCGAGGCAGCTCCGGTGCCCCGTCCCGCAGCCCACGTCGAGGAGGTGGACGGTGAGCATCAGCACGTTCGACCTGTTCAAGATCGGTATCGGGCCCTCCAGCTCGCACACGGTCGGTCCGATGCGCGCGGCGGCCCAGTTCGCCCACGACGTGCTCGAGGACGAACAGGTCGGGCCGCGGGTCGCCCAGGTGGAGGTGCACCTGTACGGGTCGCTCGCCGCCACCGCCACAGGGCACGGCACCCTGGACGCCGTGGTCATGGGTCTGGAAGGCTCTGATCCCGAGACCGTCGACCCGATCTCCGGGCGGGAGCGCGTGGCCAGGATCGAGGCCGAGGGCGGATTGCTGCTGGGCGGCCGGCTCGAGGTGGATCTGCGACCTTCTGCCATCGTGCTGCACCCTCTGACCTTCCTGCCCCAGCACTCCAACGGGATGACCTTCCTGGCCCTGGACGCCGCGGGCGAGGAGCTCGTGCGTCGGCCCATGTTCTCCGTCGGAGGCGGCTTCGTGGTCGACGAGGCGGATATGGACCGCTCGATCGCCGAGGTCGCCGCGGAGGGTGAGGGCAGCGCGATCTTCACCACCGGCGACGAACTGCTGCGGGTGTGCGAGGACCAGGGCATCTCCGTCTCCGAGGCGATGCTGCAGCGCGAGCGCCAGTGGCGCAGCGACGAGGAGATCCGCTCCGGCCTGCTCACCATCTGGCAGTCCATGGACGACTGCATCCGGCGGGGCACCGCCACCAGCGGGACCCTTCCCGGCGGGCTCGAGGTCAAGCGCCGCGCCGCCTCCTGGTACGACTCGCTGAGCGCCGAGGACCCGGTGCGCCTGCCGATGAACGCCTTCGAGTGGGTCTCCCTCGCCGCCCTCGCGGTGAATGAGGAGAACGCCGCCGGCGGCCGCGTCGTCACCGCGCCCACCAACGGCGCCGCGGGAATCATCCCGGCGGTGCTGTTCTTCGCGACCACCTACATCGACGGGGTCGACCCCGACGAGATCGCCGTGCGCTTCCTGCTCACGGCCGGCGCGATCGGCTCCCTGTACAAAGAGCACGCCTCGATCTCCGGCGCGGAGGTCGGCTGCCAGGGCGAGGTCGGCTCGGCCTGCTCGATGGCCGCCGCGGCCCTGTCCGAGGCGATGGGCGGCAAGCCCGCCCAGGTCGAGAACGCCGCCGAGATCGCGATGGAGCATAATCTCGGACTGACCTGCGACCCCGTCGGCGGTCTGGTGCAGGTTCCCTGCATCGAGCGCAATGCCATGGCCGCGGTCAAGGCGATCACCGCGGCACGGTTCGCGCTGCGCGGCACCGGCGAGCACTTCGTCTCCCTGGACACGGTCATCGAGACCATGCGCCAGACCGGCAAGGACATGAACGAACGCTACAAGGAGACCGCGATGGGCGGTCTCGCGGTCACCGCGGTGCCCGTCAGCGTCCCGGACTGCTGAACCGCACCTCGCGCGGCACCGACGCCGCGCCGAGATGATCTCGGACCAGAGCACGCAGCTCCTCCGGGAGCGGAGCGGCGTCCGCCGGGATCCCCGCAGGTAGCGTCACCTCGGCGACGGTGCACGGTCCGAGCTCCGCATCATGCACGACCCGCAGCTGGACTGCCGTGACTCCCGGGTGGGTGCGCAGCAGGCGCACCACGGCGATCGGATCGTGCACCATGCCGCCCGGGCTGAGGGCGTCATCGGTGCGGCCGGTGATCCGGACGGTGCCGTCGGTGTCGATCTCACCTCGATCGGTGAAGAACGTGCGCCCCGCGGTGAACGGGGTGCGGGCCAGCAGCCGGCCGTCGCGCTCGCGCAGGCGGATGCCGCGCAGCGGGCGGCCGTCGACGGCGAGCGGGCCCGTCTCCGCCGTGCCGTAGACGTCGTGCACACGCGCTCTGAAGTGCCGGGACAGATCGGCTCGCAGCTGCGGGGACAGGACATCGGATCCGGAGATCACGCGCTCCATGCGGACCGGCCGGTTCCCGCCCAGCTCGCGGTCGGCGAGCATGAGCTCGACCAGATGGACTGGGGCGCCGGCGAGCAGGTCCATGGCGTGCCGATGCAGCAGATCCACCCGCTCGGCGGCAGGAAGATGGGACAGATCCAGCAACGGGCAGCCGAGAGCGAGGGCACCGAGCGCCACCAGGAGTCCGTGCCCGTGCACCCCGGGGGCGGCGCTGGCCACCCGGCGACCCGGGCGCAGGCCGATCCGTCGGCCGAGATCCAGCAGGGTGAGGAACTGCGACGGCGTGAGCGGGCCTCGGCGCCGCGGCGAGAGGTGCTCGGTGACACCGCTGGATCGCAGCTCGAGCGGGGCATCGCTGGAGAGCGCGGTGACCATGATCTGTCGCAGCGGCGCGTGCGCCGGAAGCAGGTTCCACGGGGAATGGCCGCGTCCCGGCAGTGCCGATCCGGGACGATGCCGATACAGCTGCGCCTGAGCGAGCAGCTCTTGCGCCGTGAGCGTGCCGAACCTGTCGATGAGCACCACCGCGCGCGGTGCCAGGGCGACCCGCGCACGCAGGGTGGCCGAGACCGGGAGCATCTTCACCGGGCCACCTCCTCCTTCACGATTCCCACTGCGACCATCACGTCGAATCCCACCATTATTCCGCCCGGGAGACTCACCAGGAGCCGCGGCGAGAGGCACCAGGAGAGAGAATTCGATCCCGCACGCCGGGCTCATGGGCGGCGCGCGCCGCGAGATGCATCAGATGCCGGTCCGTGGGCACGCCATCCTCGGAATCGGCCGTGTGCTGGCACAGGGGGCCGGTCAGATCCGATGGCGACGATCGAGACCGCTCGGACGAGCCGGCTCCGGCGATGACAACTGGGAGACGGCGGCATCGAGGGCCCCGAGATCCCACGATAGTCCTACTGCCTGCGTCTCCGCCGATCTGCCCGGCCCTTGAACTCGGTGGCAAGGATGCTAGCATTCTGGCATGGTAGATGCTTCGGATTCCTCCGCCCGTGCACCCAAGGTGCAGTTCAACGTGTACCTGCCCAAGGGCCTCGTGGTCGCGGTCAAGCACCGCGCGATCGATGAGTCCACCAGCCTCAGCGCCCTCGTCGAGACCGCGCTGACGCAGTACCTCACCCCCTCCACCACCCAGCGCGACGACGCCTGAGGAGATATCGACATGACCGAACATCCTGCTGCAGCCCACCGAACCACCCCGGATCCCCGTGCCTTCGCGGTGTTCCCGCTGCGGTTCACGGCGAACCCTCGCGCGCTCATCGACTTCCTCTGCGTCGTGGGGATGGCCCCGCTGCTGACCTCGCCGAGCGATCAGTACGCCGAGCTCGTCGCCGGCGGCGGTGGTCGCGTGATGGTCCATTCCGCATCGACCTCGGCGACGCTCTCCCCGGCCGGGGAGACCCAGCTGAGCATGGTCGTGCGCTCCGCCGACGCCGCGGCCGAGCAGCTGCGCGAGGCCGGGCTCGAGGTGACGGTCTGGGACGAGGCCTATGGGCGCCAGAGGAACATCGCCGGGCCTCATGGCGAGGCGATCGGCCTGAACGAGGATCAGGAGGACCACTACGGCTACGTCGCCCATGACGGCGCTGGAGCGGACGCCCGGCTGTCCGTGGTCGCCGTCCGAGCCGGCGCCGTAGGGGCCGAGCGGGACCGTGACGTCGAGTTCTTCGGTGCCCCCGGATTCGTTCCGGCCGACGCGGGCAGTCCGTCCTACCGGGCCCTCGCGAACCCGGGTTCCGGCGGGATCGGCCTGCACGCCCCGGCCGAGGGGGAGTCGGCCTCCAGGCCCGGAAGGGACCCGGCCCATCCAGATCTGCGGATCCCGCTCGTCCACCTCGGCTTCACGACCACCGAGGATCTCGGGGAGCTTGCCGCGCGGCTCACGGCGAGCGGTCATCCCGCGCGTGTGGTCGAGGGTGGGGCGGTGCGCAGCGTCCATGTCACCGATCCTGACGGTCAGCACCTGGAGATCCACCCCGCGGTGTGACACGGGGTGCTCGGGTCGCGTCGGGCGTCATCCCTCGGCCTCGGGCGAAAGACATCAGCGACGAGTCGTCAGTCGTCATTCCGGGCATCAGACGTCGGACGTCCACGCGGTGGACGGTGCCCGTGACGTGGGTCTCCTGCGATACGGTTGGCGCGTCCGTTACGCCCCGGCGGCCCCGGGGCCCGTGAACCAGGAGTACTCATGACTGACGACGCCGCCACCGGGATCGAGAACCTCTCCCAGGAGACCCGCACCTTCTCCCCCTCCTCCGAGTTCGTCCAGAACGCGGTCGGCCGCCCCTCCCTCTACGAGGAGGCCGAGCGCGACAGACTGGCCTTCTGGAGGGCGCGGGCGAGCCTGCTCAGCTGGAAGACCCCCTTCACCGAGACCCTCGACTGGACCGATCCGCCGTTCGCGAAGTGGTTCGCCGACGGCACCTTGAACGCCGCCTACAACTGCGTGGACCGGCATGTGGAGTCCGGGCACGGAGAGCAGGTCGCGCTGTACGCCGAGTATGAGGACGGCTCCGATGCGACCTTCACCTACGCCGAGGTCAAGGACGAGATCAGCAAGATGGCGAACGTCCTCACGGACCTCGGGGTGAAGACCGGCGACCGTGTCGCCATCTACCTGCCGATGATCCCGGAGGCGACCTTCGCGATGCTGGCCTGCGCCCGTATCGGCGCCCCGCACTCCCTCGTCTTCGGCGGCTTCAGCGCCGACGCCCTGCGTTCGCGCATCGAGGACGCCGATGCGCGGGTCGTCATCACCGCCGACGGCCAGAACCGCCGCGGGAAGCAGCTGCCGCTGAAGCCCGCCGTCGACGAGGCGCTCGCCGGCGGCGGCGACAGCGTCGAGAAGGTCCTCGTGGTCCGTCGCACCGGTGGCGACGTCGAGTGGACCGAGGGCCGCGACGTCTGGTGGCACGAAGCCCGCGAGAGCGCGTCCACCCAGCACGAGCCCGTCTGGGTGGAGGCGGAGCACCCGCTGTTCATCCTCTACACCTCCGGCACCACCGGGAAGCCCAAGGGCATCATCCACACCACGGGCGGGTACCTCACGCAGGCCGCGTACACCCACCGCGCCGTCTTCGACATCAAGCCGTCCTCGGACGTCTACTGGTGCACGGCGGACGTCGGCTGGGTCACCGGCCACACGTACGTGGTCTACGGGCCGATGGCCAACCGCACCACCCAGGTGATCTACGAGGGCACGCCGGACAGCCCCCACCAGGGTCGGTGGTGGGAGATCATCGAGAAGTACAAGGTCACCCAGTTCTACTCCTCGCCCACGGCGATCCGTACCGCGATGAAGTGGGGCGAGGAGATCCCGGCGAAGTTCGACCTGTCCTCGCTGCGTCTGCTCGGCAGCGTCGGAGAGGCGATCAACCCCGAGGCATGGATGTGGTACCGCCGCGTGATCGGCGGGGACCGCTGCCCGATCGTCGACACCTGGTGGCAGACGGAGACCGGCGGCATCATGATCTCCCCGCTGCCGGGCATCACCTCGACCAAGCCGGGCTCGGCGCAGGTCGCGCTGCCCGGCATCAGCGCAGACGTCGTCGACGAGTCCGGGAAGCCGGTCGCGAACGGCGAGGGCGGCTACCTGGTGATCGACAAGCCGTGGCCGGGCATGCTGCGCGGCATCTGGGGCGACCCGGAGCGCTTCAAGGAGACCTACTGGTCGCGGTTCGAGGGGATGTACTTCGCCGGCGACGGCGCCAAGCGCGACGAGGACGGCGACATCTGGCTGCTGGGCCGCGTGGACGACGTCATGAACGTCTCCGGGCACCGCCTGTCGACGATGGAGATCGAGTCCGCCCTGGTCAGCCACGAGTGGGTGGCCGAGGCCGCGGTGGTCGGCGCGAACGACGAGACGACCGGGCAGGCGCCGGTCGCCTTCGTGATCCTGCGCTCGGGCAATGACGAGGCGATCTCCGCCGCCGGTGGCGAGGAGAAGGTGCCCGAGATGCTCCGTGCCCACGTGGGCAAGGAGATCGGCCCGATCGCCAAGCCCAGGAAGGTGCTCGTGGTCTCCGAGCTGCCGAAGACCCGTTCCGGCAAGATCATGCGCCGCCTGCTGCGGGACGTCGCCGAGAACCGTGAGGTCGGGGACACCCAGACCCTCGCCGACGCGTCGGTCATGGACCTCATCCAGAAGGGACTGGGCGGCAAGGACTGACCCACGGCTCCGTCTCCGGAGCTCGCTCCGTCCACGGAGCACGATCACAGGCGGGCGCCCCGGTTCATGACCGGGGCGCCCGCCCGTGCGTGGTGTCCGGGACGGGACGGAGTCAGCGGGAACTGGTCACGTCTGCGGCAGACGGTCACGTCAGCGGGAGCTGGTCACGTCAGCGGGAGACGGTCACGTTCCCGAGCTCGGAGGTCACCGTGAGGGTGCCCACCTCGTCCCCTGTCCGTGCGGTGAAGCTCGGATCCACATTCCGTTCGCCGAGCTCGGTGCTCGCCGTGACGGACCACTGGGTGGTCCCCGGTGCGGTGAGGTCGACGTCGCCCAGCTCGGAGCTGACGGTCACGTCGCCGCTCGCGTCCACCGGCAGCAGCAGGTCGGCGTTGCCCACCGACGTGGTCACCTCGACCGTGTCCGGGGTGGGGCCCTCGAGCTCCACCTCGACATCGCCCACGTCGCTCGTCACTCTCAGCCCGCCCGGGGTGGTCACGGAGGCGAGGCGCACGTCTCCCACCTCGGAGGCCACCGCGAGGGAGGAGAACGTCCCCGTGGCGTCGACATCGCCCACGGTGGAGGTCAGATCGAGAGACAGGTCGAGGTCGTGCGGGACGAGCAGGAGAAGGTCACGCGTGTCGTTCTCCCAGGGAATCGCGGCCGGTCCTCCGGGTTGGCGCACGGTGATGCTCGGGGCATCGGCCCCGCCCGTGCGGTCGATGGAGGCCTGCGCCGTCGCGCCGGCCGCCGGCAGCGTCGTCGAGCCCTCCTCGACGAAGGCCAGGGTGACCTGGTCGACGTCCGCAGATCGCAGGACGTGCACGTTGCCGAGGTCATTGGTGATCTCGAGTGCGCTGGGGGTTCCGAGGCCGGTCGTGGCCGGGATCTCGGAGAAGCTGCGCGTGGTGAGCCAGCTCGACACCGAGACCGCGGTGAGCCCCAGCAGGAGCAGGAGCAGCACGATCGCTCCGAGGAGCGTGATCAGCAGCCGCCATGACCTGTCGCCCTGCGGGGACGGGGACAGTCGTCGGCCCGGCTCGAGCACGGATCCTCGAGCGGAGTCGGGTCCAGGGGCAGGGCCGGGCCCTGGTGCGGGGCCGGGTAGAGGGGCAGAGCCGGGCCCATGCGGAGGTCGGGGTGCGGACTGCAGGGTGGTCATGATCGGTCCTCGGATTCCAGGTAGCGCAGCACGGCCATCACCCGACGGTTCTCTCCGTCCACAGGGGGGAGGTCGAGCTTGGTGAGCAGGGAGGAGATGTGCTTCTCCACGCTGCCGGCGGAGACGAACAGGGCGTCGGCGATCGCCTGGTTGGCTCTGCCCTGGGCCATCAGGGAGAGGACCTCGCGCTCGCGCGGGGTCAGACCCTCCAGGGTCCGACGGCGACGGGAGCGGATGAAGATCTGCTGGACCACCTCGGGATCCAGCCAGGTGCCCCCGTTCCCGACGTCGGTGACCACGGAGAGGAAGTCGTCGACGTCGGCCACCCTGTCCTTGAGCACGTAGCCCAGGCTGTGCGGGGAGTCGGCGATCAGGTCCGAGGCGTAGCGCTCCTCGACGTACTGCGAGAGCACCAGCAGGGCCACGTCGGGATCCTGCTGGCGGATGAGCATCGCGGCCCGAACGCCCTCGTCGGTGAACGTCGGCGGCATGCGCACATCGATCACGGCGAGATCGGGCTGGTGATGGGAGACCGCGCTGAGCAGGGCGGTGGCGTCGCCGACAGCGGCGACGACCTCGTGCCCGGCGTCGGTGAGCAGGCGCTCCACGCCGGCTCTCAGCAGCACGGCGTCGTCGGCGATCACGATCCTCATCGGAGGGCCTCCTGGGTGTCGGGTCCTGCGGGTGACGCCGCCGGGGGCGGAGCATCGGCCTGGGTGGCCTGGGTGGCCTGGGTGGCCTGGGTGGCGTCGGCCGTGTGCGCCGTGCGAGCAGCGGGGTCGGTGCGCGCGTCACGGAGCTGGCCGACGGCAAGGGGGAGCAGGGGGAGTCTGGCGTCCAGGACGGTGCCGCCCTCCGCCGGGCTGATCACCTCGAGCCGCCCGCCTGTCGCCCGGACCCGGTCGGTGAGTCCGGCGAGACCGGTGGAGAGCCCGTCGCGGCGCACCGTCGCCCCGCCCCGTCCGTCGTCCTGGATCCGTACCTGCAGCGCGGCAGGGCTCTGGCTCACCCGGACGCTCGCCCGGGAGGCCCCGGAGTGCTTGGCCACATTGGTGAGTGCCTCGGAGACGACGAAATACGCGACGGCCTCCCTCTCGCGGTCCAGTCGAGGAGCGCCGGATCCGGCGAGCTCGACCTCCAGCTCCACGGGGATCCGGGAGCGGGCGGCGAGAGCGGAGAGCGCCGCATCCAGCCCGCGGTCGGTCAGCACTGCCGGATGGATGCCGCGGGCGAGCTGGCGCAGGTCCGTCATGACGGCCTTCGACTCGGCGTGCGCCTGGTCCACGAGGTCGGCGGCGCGGTCGGGATCGGTGCGGATGGCCAGCTTCGCCATCCCGAGGGTCATGGCCAGGCTGACCAGGCGTGGCTGCACGCCGTCGTGGAGATCCCGTTCGATGCGCAGCCGCTCCTGGGCGGCCGCGTCGACCGCGCCCTGGCGACGCTCGGCGAGCTCGGCGACCTGCTCGCGCAGATCATCTTCGGAGCCGGAGATGAGCAGCCGGGCCAGTCCCCGATCCGCGAGCGCCCCGAGCACCAGGGCGAGCGCGGCGAGCAGCACGAGGGTCGTGGCGATGATGCCCAGCATCCAGCGGGAGAGGTCGATCCCTCCGACCTGCAGCGGGCCATGGCGCAGCGCGATGTCGCCGGCGCTCCATCCCAGCCACAGCAGGGACACGAAGAGGGTAAAGAACAGGCCTGCCACGAACATCGCGACGTGGTGGTGCAGGGCGCCGCGCCAGAAGGCGCTCGAGCCGAGCTCGAGCCAGCGGTCGTGGATCCAGCCGCCGACCCCGATGCGCCGCGAGCGACGGCGGGACGGCAGGATCACGGAGATCCCGTGCACGGCGATGGCGCGACGCCGCTCGATCCGGACCGCACCCTGCATGAGCAGGAGCCAGGGGACGATCAGCAGCAGGCCGGAGCCGAGGGCGGGCAGGGCGCTGAGGCCCGTGAACAGCAGAGCCAGGCTGATCCAGAACCAGGAGACGAAGAGGAGGCCTCCCAGGAGCACGGAGGCGAGCGCCGCGGCGTGCAGCCGGGGTTGCGGAGCCACCGGTGGCGGCGCAGAGATGTCTTCCATGCCCCTGACAGTATTCGTGATGGCGGGTGCGGCCTACAGGGCCCTCCGACGTCCTGGACGGGGGAAAACCCCCGGACAGGAGTCGAGAGGGCCGATCCGCGGACGGCGTGAGGGGTCGCACTGGCCAGGTCGTGCCCGGACCGGGCCAGAAATGCGGTTCAATGGGTCCATGAGCAGTGATGCGAGCGCTTCGTCCGACGAGACCATCGATCCCGGATCCGACACCGGTACTCCGCCCGGAGAGGAGGGTCGCAGCGGTCAGGTCGTCGACGGTGTCGACGAGGCCGCCGCCGAGCTGGCGCAGTCCGGCCAGGAGCGCGGCACCCTGCGCGACGTCGCCGACTCCCTCGGCATCTCCAGCGCCGTCGCGCTGCGTGCCCTGCGCGGTTCCGACGAGATCAAGCCCAATATGGCGAGCAAGGTGCGCGAGACCGCAGAGCGCCTCCACTTCCCGCTCGAGGAGCTCAGCGACGAGGCGGATCACCGCGGAGTCGTCGCCGTGCTCGTGAACACGATGCGCAACACCTGGATCTCCGACCTGGTGCGCTCGATCCGGATCGAGCTGGCCGCGACCGGCCGCTCCGCCGTCGTGGTCCCCACCCGACGCCGGCTCCCCGAATACCCGGTGGCCGCGGACACCGATGCGATCGAGTCGCTCGTGGACCTCGGCGTCGACGGCTTCCTGATGATCTCCGACCTCGCCGACATGGACACCGTGATCGAGGCGACCGCCGGCCGTCCCTTCGTGGGCATCGGATGCTCGAAGAGCTTCGTGGGGAAGTTCGACACCGTGCGGATCGATGACGAGGTGGGACAGGGCCTGCTGGTCGACCACCTGGTCGGCCTGGGGCATCGCGAGATCGCCCATATCGGGGGAGTGGGCGCCGCGGTCGCCCGCGAGCGGGCTGACGCCTTCCGTTCCGCGATGGAGCGCCACGGCCTCGGCGAGAACGCCCGCATCGAGCCCGGAGACTTCACCGAGCAGGTCGGGCAGACCGCCGGTTCGATGCTGCTGCGGGGCAGCAAGGTTCCCACTGCGGTCACCTGCGCGAACGACGTCACGGCGGTCGGGCTGCTCTCGGCGGCCCGCGAGGCCGGCATCTCGGTGCCCGAGGAGCTCGCCGTCGCCGGCTACGGCAACACCTCCCTGGCCGCCTCCGGCGTCTCCCAGCTGACGAGTGTGGATCCCAACTCCTCCCGGCTCGGTGCGCTCGCCGCGCAGTTCCTGGTCGAGCGGGTCTCGGGTCTGGAAGCTCCGGCACGCGACGTCGCGGTCGCCCCGTCGATCGTGGTGAGACGATCGAGCTCGGCCGGTCCCCGGCCCGAGTCCACGAAGCGCAAGCGGATCTCGGTCGACTGACTGCGACCGCACGATCCCCCTCTCCGCCCCGAGCGCGCCCCGCGCCCTCAAGACACGATTCCCGACACCCTGCGTTAGGCTCTGACCATGATCAACACCACGAACGATCCGAGCACACCGCCCACCCAGCGGTCCATCGGTGAACTCGTCCAGTCCATCCGGGACGAGCTCCTCGGCGTTGTCCATCACGAGATCGACATCGCCAAGAAGGAGATCACCGGGATCGCGATCAAGGCCGGCATCATCGCCGCCTGTGCCGCGGTGCTGCTGTTCCTGCTCCTCTCGGCCTGGGTGATGCTGCTGTTCGCCGCCGCGACCGGCCTCCAGGCCCTCGGCCTGCCCTACTGGGCCTCCTTCCTCATCGTCGCCGGCGTGTTCATCCTGATCTCGGCGATCGCTGGTCTGGTCGCCTTCCTGGTCTCGAAGAAGATCAAGGCGCCGGAGACCACGATCGAGACGGCCCAGTCCGCCGTCGACGCCGTCCAGGGCAAGCGCCGCAGCAACGCCGTCTCCTACGACGACACGTTCGAGGAGCTCTACGGCAAGCAGGTCAGCTCCCGCGCGGAGTGACCAGATCCCGCGCGGAGCGATCTGCTCGCACGGGGTGATCAGGTCTCGCGCGGACTGATCCGCCGTGGCCACCTCGGATCCCCGCGGAGGATCGCAGAAGCCGGTCCCTGGGGGATCGCAGGGTGATCCCTGCGATCCTCCGGCCCTCGGAGGGCAGGGAGCCGCCACCTGGGCAGTACCCTGGTCTGCGTGACTCTCCACCTGCATGACACCGCCACCCGCCAGACTGCGCCGTTCACCCCGGTGCGCGACGGGGCGGTGTCGTTGTACGTCTGCGGGCCGACGACGCAGGGCGCCCCGCATCTCGGCCATCTGCGCACCTTCCTCGCCTTCGATGTGCTGGTGCGCTGGCTGGAGCGCAGCGGGTACGCCGTCACCCACGTCCGCAACGTCACCGACATCGAGGACAAGATCCTCGCGAAGTCCGCCGAGGCGGACGTCGCCTGGTGGGCCTGGTCGCTGCGCTTCGAGCGGGAGTTCCAGGACGTGCTGGACAACCTGGGGAACCGTCGGCCCACCTATGAGCCGCGGGCCACCGGGCATGTGCCGGAGATGATCGAGCTGATGCAGCTCCTCATCGAGCGGGGACATGCCTACGCCGACGGCGAGGGGTCGGTGTACTTCGACGTCGCCTCCCACCACTCCTACGGCTCGCTGACGCGGCAGAGCATCGAGGACATGCAGGACGCGGGCGAGGAGATGGAGCCGGGCAAGCGGCACCCCCGCGACTTCGCGCTCTGGAAGGCGGCGAAGGCCACCGAGCCCGGCACCGCCTCCTGGGAGACCCCCTTCGGGAGGGGCCGACCGGGCTGGCACCTCGAGTGCTCGGCCATGAGTCGCAAGTACCTCGGAGAGACCTTCGACATCCATGCCGGGGGCCTCGACCTGCGCTTCCCGCACCATGAGAACGAGCAGGCGCAGTCCCACGCCGCAGGCTTCGGGTTCGCGCGGCAGTGGATGCACTCCGGCGTGCTCACCGTGGACGGGCTCAAGATGGGCAAGAGTCTGGACAACTTCGTCACCGCCGAGAAGGCCCTGGCGGAGCACCCTGCCGCCGCCGTCCGCTACGCCATGGTGAGCGGCCACTACCGGGCATCGGTCGAGTACAACGCGACGGCCATGCGCGAGGCCGAGGTGGTGTGGGAGCGCTTCTCGGCCACGGCCCTCCGCGCCGCGGAGCTGCTCGGCGAGGATCCTCTGGCCGGACCCGGCGCGGATCTCGCGTCCGTCACCCTCCCGGAGGCTTTCGTCGCAGCGATGGACGACGACCTCGCGGTGCCCGAGGCGCTGGCTGTCGTCCATCACGAGCAGGCGGCGCTGAACTCGCTGCTCGCCGCGGGCGCCGCAGCGGAGGAGGTCGCCCCCGGGCTGGGCCGCCTGCGCGCCATGCTCGACGTGCTGGGCCTGGACCCGCTCGCCGAGCAGTGGGGGAGCACCACCGACAGCGCCGGCGCGGAGCATGCCGCGCTGGACGCACTGATCACCACCCAGCTGGCCGCTCGTGCAGCGGCTCGCGCCGAGAAGGACTGGGCCCTTGCGGATGCCCTGCGGGACGCCCTGAGCGCCGCAGGCATCCGTGTCGAGGACGGCCAGGGCGGCGCACGCTGGACTCTCGAGACCACGGACTGAGGAGAACACCCATGGCAGGCAACAGCTCGCGTCGCGGCGCGATGCGCAAGGGCAAGAAGGGCGCGACCGTCGGATCCGGCGGCGTGCGCCGTCGAGCGCTCGAGGGCAAGGGGCCGACGCCCCGCGCCGAGGACAGGCCGTACCACAAGAAGTACGTGGCGTCGTCGGGAGGCGGTACCGGCTCCGGCGGACAGCCCCGGCGCAGCGGGCTCAGCACCAAGGGCGGACGGAAGGCCCCGGGCAGCGATCTGGTGGCAGGGCGCAATGCCGTGCTGGAGGCGCTCGAGGAGAAGGTCCCCGCGACCCAGCTCACGGTCATGGTGCGCATGGACTCCGACGAGCGCGTGCGCGAGATCATGCGGCTGGCCACGGCGCAGGGTCTCCCGATCGCCGAGGCCTCCCGCACCGACCTGGACCGGATGACGGACCATTCGGTGCATCAGGGCGTGGCCCTGACCATGCCCGCGTACGAGTACGCCGAGGTCGACGACCTCCTCGGGATCGCCGCGGAGGCCTTCGAGACGCCGCTGCTGGTCGCGCTGGACGGCATCACCGATCCCCGCAACCTCGGAGCGGTCCTGCGCTGCGCGGATGCCTTCGGCGCCCATGGCGTGATCCTGCCCGAGCGACGCAGCGCCTCGATGACCGCGAGCGTCTGGAAGGTCGCCGCCGGCGCCGCCGGTCGCGTGCGCGTCGCCCAGGTCACCAACCTCAACCGCACGCTCACCTCCCTCAAGGAGCAGGGCGTGTTCGTGCTCGGCCTCGATGCGGACGGCGACGTCACCTCCCGCGGACTCGAGCTCAGCACCCAGCCCACCGTGCTGGTCGTCGGCGCCGAGGGCAAGGGCCTCTCGCGCCTCGCACGGGAGATCAGCGACCAGGTGGTGTCGATCCCGATGCCGGGTCGTGCCGAGTCGCTGAACGCCTCGGTGGCCGCGGCCATCGCCCTGTACGAGATCTCCGGGGTCCGGGCGGCGCACGGTCGAGCCTGATCCCTCGAGCCAGGCCTCGAGCCGGAGCCCTGGATCCTGATTCCGGGCGCCGGACGCGTCGAGGCAGCTCACGACAGCAGGGCCCGTCCCGGAGCGATCCGGGACGGGCCCTGCTGTCGTCGTATCGTCAGGCTAGCGGCACCCCTCAGGCAGGGTCCGCGGGCGGATCCGGGTCGATGGTGCCGTTCGCCGTCCCGTGATCGGCTTGCCCGGACCGGCGCAGACCGCGCACCGGCATGATCACGTACGGCAGCGCCAGCTGGATCACCGGACCGAGGCCGACAGCGTAGAGGAAGGTGCCCGCGCCCACCGGCCCGCCCAGCAGCCACCCCGTGCCCAGCACGAGGATCTCGAGCACGATCCGCACCGGTCCGACCGGCCGGCCCAGCCGCCGTGAGAGACCGGTCATCAGACCATCGCGAGCCCCTGGGCCGAGCTGCGCCCCGATGTACACGGCGGCACTGACGCCGTTGATCACCACTCCGGTGACCGCCAGCAGGATCCCGGTGATCAGCGAGGGCGCGGCGGGCAGCACGAGCATCCCGAGGTCGATGCTGACCCCTACCCAGATGGCGTTCGAGATGGTGCCGATCCCCACCTGCTCGCGCAACGGGATCCACAGCAGCAGGACCACGAAGCTGACCGCGATGCTGAGGGTGCCGACGCTCAGGCCGGCTCGATCGGCGAGGGCGGAGTGGAGGACGTCCCAGGGGGCGCCGCCGAGCCCGGAGCGCAGCAGCATCGCCAGGGAGAACCCGAAACCTGTCAGCCCCACCATCATCTGGAGGAGGCGCAACGGGAGGCGGTCGATCCTCAGCTGGTCGCGGAAGGAGACGTTCGAGAGCTCAGGGGTGGGCACGGCCATGTCGCAGCAGGACCCGTCAGGAGTCGAAGTTCGGCAGCGCCGAGGTCTCGGTGGTCACGAGAGACTTCTCGTCGGGCCGGTGGATGAGGACGTTGAGGATGTAGTGCCGCACGGTCTCGTCGAGGCTCACGTCGGTCCCGGCCTTCTCGGACAGGAACCACTTGTGCTCGAGCACCTCGTGGAAGAACTCCGGCGGCTCGAGCTTGGAGCGCATCGAGCGGGGGATGGCGCGGACCACGGGCTCGTACTGCGTCTGCAGCCACTCGTGGGCGACGAACTCCTCGTCCTCGGCCTGCTGCTCGGTGGCTGCTCCGTACTGGTCCAGCTCGTTCAGGAGACGGCGCGCCTGGTTCTCCTGCGCGTCGATGCCGGTGAGCCGCATGAGCCGACGCGCGTGGTGACCGGCGTCGACGACCTTGGGGAGGATCGACAGGCTGGTGCCGTCGAGGTCGGTGGTGATCTCGAGCTCGCCCACGTCGAAACCCAGACGGTTGAGCTTCTCGATCCGCGCGGACACCCTCCAGCGCTCGTCGGCCGAGAACCGCTCGCGCTCGGTGAGGGCCGCCCACAGCTCTTCGTAACGGCGCACCAGGTCATCGCCCACCTCGACCGGATCGGCCTCGGGGTCGAACATGTCGCCGGCCTGCAGGTCCATCAGCTCACCGATGATGTTCGTCCGTGCGAGGTCCAGGTCGTAGGCACGCTGGCCGTCGGTCAGCTGCTCGTGCAGAGTGCCGGTCTCGACATCGACGATGTAGGCGGCGAAGGCACCTGCGTCACGGCGGAACAGAGTGTTGGAGAGGGAGACGTCTCCCCAGTAGAAGCCCTCGATATGCAGATGCACGAGCAGCACGGCCAGGGCGTCGAGCAGGCGGTGCGCGGTGTCCTCGCGGGAGACCTGGCTGAACACGGCGCGGTAGGGGAGCGAGAACTGCAGGTGCCGGGTGACGAGCATGGCATCCAGGGGTTCGCCGTCCGGGGTCGAGCGCCCGGAGATCACCGCGAAGGGTACGACGGAGGGCACACCGATGCGTCCCAGCAGACGGAGCATCTCGTACTCACGCTTGGCGAGGCTGTGGTTGATCTCCTTGAGGGCGAGGACGCGCCCGGAGACCCGCACGAACCGCACGACGTGACGGGAGATGCCGCGGGGGAGGGCGGCGAGGATCTCCTCGGGCCAGTCCTCCAGCGGCTGGTCCCAGGGGAGGTCCAGCAGTTCGGGATCGGCCCGGGACGCAGTGATCTCCAGGGGTGCCATTGCTCCATTGTCTCCCGTTCCGGGCCGCAGTGCCCACTCATCGCCCTATTTTCACCGGAGGACTACGGAAACCTCACGCCGGTTTCCCGGAATCGCCGGGAACGACGACGGGCGCCCGGCAGAAGCCGGACGCCCGTCGAGGGTTGCTGCTGGAGATCAGTCGCCCAGGCGCTGACCGTTCTTCGCGTCGAAGAGGTGGATGTGGCCCTCGCTCGGACGGAAGTAGACGGTGTCACCCTTCAGCGGGGGCTTCCGGGCGTCGACGCGTGCGATGAACGGCTTCGCCGTCTCCTCGCTGCCGACGCGGCGGCCGTAGATGAACGCATCCGCACCGAGCTCCTCGACGAGGTCGACCTCGACGGCGATGCCCTGGTCGTCCGAGACGAGCTCGAGATCCTCGGGGCGCACGCCGACGGTGACCGAGGTCTCGTTGGTCTCGGAGAGGGTGGAGCGGTCCACGGGGAGCACGGCACCGCCGAACTCGACGCCCTGATCGGTGAGCTTCGTGTCGAAGAGGTTCATGGCGGGGGAGCCGATGAAGCCGGCCACGAACACGTTGTTCGGGTGGTCGTACATACGACGCGGGGAGTCGATCTGCTGGAGCACGCCGCGATCGAGGACCGCCACGCGGTCACCCATCGTCATGGCCTCGGTCTGGTCGTGGGTGACGTAGACCGTGGTGACGCCGAGACGACGCTGCAGCGAGGCGATCTGCGTACGGGTGGACACGCGGAGCTTCGCGTCGAGGTTCGACAGCGGCTCATCCATGAGGAAGACCTGGGGGGAGCGGACGATCGCACGGCCCATGGCGACACGCTGGCGCTGACCACCGGAGAGCGCCTTGGGCTTGCGGTCGAGGTACTCGGTGAGGTCCAGGATCTCGGCGGCATCCTCGACGCGCTTGCGGATCTCGGCCTTGGGGTTGCCGGCGATCTTCAGGGCGAAGCCCATGTTGTCGGCCACCGTCATGTGCGGGTACAGCGCGTAGTTCTGGAACACCATCGCGATGTCGCGGTCCTTCGGCGGGACGTCGGTCACGTCGCGGTCGCCGATGAGGATGCGGCCGGCGTCGATCTCCTCGAGGCCGGCGAGCATGCGCAGCGAGGTCGACTTGCCGCAACCGGACGGGCCGACGAGGACGAGGAACTCGCCGTCGCCGATCTCGATGTTCAGGTTGTCGACCGCCGGGCGCTCCTGGCCCGGGTAGACGCGTGATGCGTTGTCGAAAGTCACTGTTGCCATGGTGGTACTCCTTCACCGGCAGGTACGTGCCGGACGGTCCGTTGTGAAGTGATGGTCACCGGTCTCGAGCGTCCCTCGCAGGGAGGTGCGTCCTTGCACCGGCCCGGCGAGTGTATCCCACGTCTCATCGTTTCGGAAAACCCTGTCCAGGGGCCGTGCGGCACTGCGCACGGCACCCGGTACCGCACCCCGCGCGCCACCCCGGAGGCAGGCGGCGGAACCGGCGGGACAGCGACGGAAACCTGCGGGATACTGGGTGGGTGGATACCACTGAGCTGACCCGGAAGATCCTCGACCGCCGTGTGAAGGAGACCGACCCGCTGCGGATCGTGCAAGCCGGCCATCCCGCGCTGCGTCGTCCGTCTCTGTCCGCCGGCGGACGACTGCAGATCGATCTCCTGCTGGAGCTGGTGGACGCCATGACGATCACGATGCGCGAGGCGCCGGGAGTGGGCCTCGCCGCTCCCCAGGTCGGGCTGCCGCTGGCCCTCTATGTCCTCGAGGACCGGTCTGAGAGCGCCGACGAGGGCGACGAGGATCCCTGGGAACGCTCACCGGTTCCGCTTCGTGCCCTCCTGGATCCGCAGGTCGATCTGCTGGGCGAACAGCGCGTCTATGCCTGGGAGGGATGCCTGTCGGTGGACGGCTGGCAGTCGATCGTTCCCCGGTCCCGACGGGTCCGGGTGCGCGCCACCGAGCTCCTCCCCGGTGGCGAGCTGCGGGAGATCGACGAGGAGCACCAGGGGTGGCCCGCGCGGATCCTGCAGCACGAGACCGACCATCTGGCCGGGACCCTGTGCCATGACCTGATGGTGCCGCGCTCCTTCATCGAGGCCGGGTACACGCCGCACTACCAGGATCTCGGCGAGGCCGTCCGTCTGCTGGACCTGCGCGGGGAGATCGCTGAGCTCGCCCCGGGCCAGGTCGTCGTCGGCTGAACGCTCCGCACGTCGCCTGTCGTCCCGCCGCCCGTCGTCCCGTCGCCCGTCGCGCGTCGTCCCGTCGTCCGTCGCGTCCTCGCGGGGCGCGGATGTGCGGTAGACCGCTCGGGACGGCGTCCTGCCAGCCGGGGACGGTAGCTTGACCCTGTTCACGACACGAGACGAACGGAGCTGATGGTGAGCACGAGCGACCGGCACACCCCGGAGATCGACCAGGACGACAGCGGTGAGTTCCGCGAGGAGCTCGACGAACGCTGGCTCACGGTGATCGACGCCGCGATGAAGGTGCAGACTCCGCTCGCGCACCGCTATGTCGAGCAGCAGCGGGCCAAATATCCCGAGGACACGCCGCGTCAGCACCTGGAGAGGGTCACGGGTCGCTTCACGGCCCTGATGACCCTGACCGGCGCAGGCATCGGCGGGGTCGCGGCGCTGCCCGGGCTCGGCACGGTCGCAGCCCTGGGCCTGACCGTCGGCGAGGGAGTCTCCTTCGCGGAGGCCTGCGCCTTCCTGGCCCTCGCGGCCGCGGAGATCCACGACGTGGACATGTCCGACAAGAACACGCGCCGCCTGGTCCTGATGGGTGTGCTCAGCGGAGAGCGGGGCACCGAGATCATCGCCAAGGCGATGGGCAAGCAGGGCCTGCAGTGGAATGCCGTGCTCGGCGGGGGCGGCGGCTTCCTCCCCGGTCTGGTGAGCAAGCAGATCTCCCGCTATGTGCGCAGGCGCGTCGTGGCCCGCTCCAGCAAGCTGTGGCTGGGAAGGCTCCTGCCCTTCGGGATCGGCGCGATCATCGGCGGCTTCGGCGCACGGTCCGTGTCCCGGTCCGTCGTCGACGCGATGCTGGAGATCTTCTCCCAGGCCCCGACCCTCGACGGTGAGCTCGCCGACTCCGCACCGCGGGCGGATCGCCTGGACCGCTGAGGCTCGATGAGGCCCGCTGAGGCTCGATGAGCCCCGGTGGGAAGTCGGAAGCACCCGGAGGGAGCACGACCCCACCGGAGGGGGCAGAACAGCAGGAGAGGGCCGACCCCGCGGGGTCGGCCCGCACCTGCTGT
>NZ_JBQSYW010000017.1:0-82711 GCF_052379725.1 Brachybacterium sp. 107
GGCGGTCTGGTGCGCCGCGACGAAATCTGCCAAACCGATCTGCTCGAAGGTGGCGACGTGGTCGTCCCACTCGTCCAGCGACCGGTCACCCGTGACGAACGCGGCGAGGGATTCCTCGGCGTACTTCGAGATGTCGTTGCCGATCGTGGTGATCTGCTGCGACTCCTCTGCGGTGAAGGTGAACGCGGGCCACACCTCCTTCAGGGCGTACGGCTCCACGACCTTGGATCCCTCGGTGGACTGCTCCGAGGTCTCGACGCCGCGGAACCAGTCGTCCGTGGCCCAGCCCGGGTACCAGCCCCCGAGGTACAGGACGTACGGCTTCAGGGCCTCGTCGACCGTCTTGTCCTCCAGGAGCTCCGGGATCAGCTCGTCGCGCCCGTCGACCTCCTCGTAGCTCTCGCCCTCGACGCCCAGGAAGAACAGCTTGGCGCCCTCCTCGCTGAACCAGAAGTCCATCCAGCGGGCGATCTCGATGGGGTGCTCGGACTTGTCCGTCATCACGAAGTTGCCGATCGAGGAGAGCTCCGACCGCACGGCGTGCCAGGTCGGCTCATCGCCGGCGCTGCGCACCAGGGGCTTGAGCGCGACGTAGTTGTCGCCCTCCTTCCCGAAGTAGCCCGACGGGGTCTGCACCCCGCAGGAGCCCAGCAGCCCCTCGGTACCGTTCGCGCTGAACGCCGCGGCGTCGGTGGCGAAGATGTCCTGCTGCAGGAGACCCTTGCTGTAGAGCCCGTTCAGGAAGGACAACAGGTCGCGGTACTCCTCGCTGGCCGGGAAGTAGCGCACCTTGCCGTCCGCGTCGAGGTCGATGAGGCCGGCATCGTTGCCGTGGTTCGCGAGGCCGAACGTCCCGTACAGACTCGTCAGGATGGCGCCCATGTCCTGGCCGCCGAGCGGGATCGAGCCCTCGATGCTCGCAGCGACCTCCTCGAGGTAGGCCTGGTACTCCTCGAGCGTCTCCGGGGTCGCCATGCCGAACTGGTCCAGCCAGTCCTGGCGGATCCAGAACTTCGTCTGGTAGCGCAGACCGAGGCTCGTGGGGTCGTAGATGCCCGGCAGGGAGTAGATGTTCCCGTCGGGGAAGGTGAGGCCGGTGCGGAGCGCGGGGTACTCCTCCATCCGCGCCGTCAGGTTGGGCATGTACTTCTCGATCAGATCGTTGAGCGGGACGAAGGTGCCCTGCTCGCCGTACTTCGCGATGTCGCCGCTGGGAACCCCCGTGCGGTAGAAGACCTCGGGGTAGTCGCCGCTGGTCAGGAGGAGATTGCGACGCTCGATAGCTGCTTCCTCATTGACCAGTCCCCAGTCGACCTCGATGTTGGTGAGCTCCTGCGTCGTCTGCGCCGCAGCGACCTCGTTCCAGTCCTCCGCCGAAGCGTTGGACCGACGGGACATGAAGGAGATCGTGATCTCCTCCTCGACGATCGGCAGGCCCTCGGGATTGATGTTCTCGTCGGGGTTCTCGATCTTCTCGGCGGTGTCCCCGCCCTCGTCACCCCCGCCGCCGCAGGCCGCCAGCGCGGTGGAGGAGGCGAGGACAGCGGAGGCGAGGACGGTGCGGCGGGTGAACGGTGAACGGGTCATGATTTCCTCTCGAGATCGTGCAGGGGATTCGTCACGGCCGGGTGGCCTGGGCGGGAGATCGTGGGAGTGAAGGGCCCATCGGCGGACACGGACACGGGCTGGGCGTGGGAGGGGTGGGGGAGCGCGCGGTGCAGGCACCACGCGGAGACGGCGAACGGGACGCCGGCGCCGACGACGGGGAGCAGGCCGGGCCAGCCCGAGACGATCAGCAGCGTCGGCCATCCGACCCAGGCAGCGACCAGGGCGATGCTCAGCACGGGCCGGCTCAGCGCGTGGGCGAGCGCCGAGGCGACGATGACGGAGACCCGAGGGCGGGCGCCCGGCTCGATCTGCTCGAGCACCCACGGCAGGTAGGGGAGCGTCACGGCCAGCAGGAGCGCGGTGAGCAGCACGATCCCCTGGGTGACGGCCGACGGGATCGGTGGGACCCCCCGGGACATCCACCACGTCATCGCGAGCGACGCCGCGAGAGCGATGGCCAGCAGGCCTAACCCGGCGGACCGGCCCCAGCGGGATCGCCAGTGCGCCCACATGGTGCGGGGCACGTCGACGTCCTGGTCGCCGCGGGCCCAGGCGCTCGCCACCGCATGCGCGCCGATGCTCGCGGGCCCGATGCCGAGCACGATTCCGCCCAGCAGCGTCAGCATGCTCCACCACAGGTTCAGCCACACCAGCTGCACGGCGCGATGGACGAGGGCGTCCAAGCCGGCCAGAGGGCGCAAGCCGCCAGGCATCCTGGCGGTGACCGGCGCGGATCCAGGGCGGAGGGTGCTCATCCCTTCACCGACCCGATCAGCACGCCCTGCGTGAAGAACCGCTGGAGGAACGGGTAGATGATCAGCAGCGGCAGGGACGCCACGATCATCACCGCGTACTTGATCAGAGACGCCAGGCGCACCTGCTCGACGATCGAGCCGGCATCACCACCGCCCCCGCCGCCGGCGGACGGGTCCTCGGAGACCACCAGGAGCTCGCGCAGGATCAGCTGGAGCGGGAACTTGTCGCGGTCCGAGAGATAGATGAGCGCCTTGAAGTACTCGTTCCACAGCCCCACGCCGTGGAACAGCGCGAGGGTGACGATGATCGGGGCCGACAGCGGCAGCGCGATGCGGAAGAAGGTCTGCACGTCGCTCGCCCCGTCGACCTTGGCGGCCTCGCCGATCTCCTCGGGCACCGTCTGGGTGAAGAAGGCCCGCGCCACCAGGATCGACCAGGCGCCGGCGGCACCGGGCAGGATCACGGCCCACATGGTGTCCAGCAGGGCGAGATCCTTGACCAGCAGATAGGTGGGGATGATGCCGCCGGAGAACAGCATCGTGAACAGGATGTACCAGGTCACGCCGGTGCGCCCCGCCATGTGCTTCCGCGACAGGGCATAGGCGCACGGCAGGATCAGGCCCAGATGCACCGCCACGCCCACCAGGGTGTAGACGATCGAGTTGCGGTAGCCGATCCAGATCGCCGCCTGCCCGAACACCCGGCGGTAGCCGTCCAGCGTCACGTCCACGGGCCACAGCCAGACCTTCCCGGTCTGCACGGCGTGGGGGTCGCTGATCGAGGCGATCACCACGAACCACAGGGGATAGCCGATCACCAGCACCACGAACAGCACGAACGCTACGTTGAAGCGGTCGAACCACTGATCGTCGCGGCTGCCTACGGCGCGGTGCTCGACAGGAGACCCGTTGAGGGAGTCGTCGGACGCTGCGCCGCCGGGGCGCAGCTGGGTCGTCGTGTTCATGGGGTCACCACAGACTGTTCTCGGAGAACTTGCGGGCCAGCTGGTTCACGGTGATCAGCAGGATGATGTTGATGACCGAGTCGAAGAGCCCGACGGCAGCTGCGTAGCTGTACTGGCCCTGGATCAGACCCGTCTCGTAGACGAAGGTCTGGATGACATCGGCCGTCTCGGCGTTGAGGTTGTTGGTCATCAGCAGCACCTTCTCGAAGCCGACGGACATGAAGCTGCCGAAATCGAGGATGAACAGGATGACCACCGTGGGCATGATCGCGGGGATGTTCACGTGCCGGATCCGCTGCAGGCGGTTCGCGCCGTCGACCTCCGCCGCCTGGTGCAGCTCGGGGTTCACGCCGGCCAGCGCGGCGAGGTAGATGATCGTGCTCCACCCCAGCGACTGCCACACTCCGGACCACACGTAGAGGTGACGGAACCAGGCCGGATCCTGCATGAACTGGATCGGATCGAGCCCGACCAGCTCGAGCAGATGGTTCAGCAGCCCGGTGTTGGGGTCCAGGAAGGCGAACAGCATGCCGACCACCACGACCGTGGAGACGAAGTGCGGTGCGTAGGTGAGGGTCTGGGTGAACCGCTTGAAGAACCTGCTCTTCAGCTCGTTGAGCGCGAGCGCCAGGATGATCGGCAGCGGGAAGAGGAGCATCTGGTAGACGCTCAGCACCAGCGTGTTCTTCAGCAGGCGCCAGAAGTAGAACGAGCCGAAGAAGCGCTCGAAGTTCTCGAACCCGGTCCAGGGACTGCCCGAGATCCCCTTGCTCGCGATGAAGTCCTTGAACGCGATCTGCACCCCGTACATCGGGACGTAGTTGAAGATCAGGAAGAAGATCAGAGCGGGGGCGGCGAGCAGATACAGCTGCCAGCTCGCGACCACGCGCCGACGCAGCCGGCGCCGGCGCGACGGCTGCGGGAACGACGCCGCGGGCTGGTCGGCCGGCGGGGACGCGGTCGACGTACGCGTGGCCGACGGGGACGCGGAGGACATCAGGCGACCGGTTCCGAGGCGCCGAAGACCGCACGACGCAGATCCGCGAGGTGCACCGGCATCCCGGTGCGGGCCGAGTCCTGCAGGGCCATCGCGCACAGCACCGCGTCGATGCCCTCGGCGAGACCGGCCCGCGGGGTCCGGTCCTCCCCGGCGGCGAGACGCCAGAACAGTTCACCGAGGATCTCGTCGCCTCCGTGGTGGCCGCTCGCGCCGATCTGCACGCTCTCGTGCTCCTGTGTGGACCCGGCTCCACCGGCGGGATCCGGGAAGGACAGATCGAGGGTCCGGGCGCTCAGGTCGCCCTCCAGCAGACCCTCGGTCCCGAAGATCCGCAGCCGACGGGTGGAGCGCGGCTGCGCCATCACGGCGGTGAAGGTGGCGAGCGTTCCGTTGTCGAACTCCAAGGTCGCGACCTGGCGGTCCGGGAGACCGGACGGGCCGTAGGGGGAGTGCTGGGTGCTCGAGCGCAGAGCGTTCTTCGTCGCCTCGTCCCCGAAGTCGAGCTCGCCGGGCCCGGCGGTCGGGCGGAACCGCGGCAGCTGTTCGCTCTCCGCGCGGGGCCGGAACGCGAGGGCCGAGGCCATGGAGTGCACACGCACGGGGCGGCTGCCCAGGACGTATCCCAGGACGTCGACGTCATGGCAGCACTTCTCGAGCATCCAGCCGCCGGAATGCCCGACGTCCTGTCGCCAGCCCTGGTACTGCATGAGCGTCAGCCCGGTGCCGAGGTTCTCGTCGGCCTGGACCGAGAGGATCTCGCCCAGCCGGCCGGAGCGGACGATCTCCCGCACACGTTCGTAGAAGCGCGTGTAGCGCAGCACGAATCCGACGACGGTGCGGGACGCGGTTCGTGCCTGTTCCGCGGACCAGAGCGCGGAGAGCCCCTCCACGGTGGTCGCGACCGGCTTCTCGAGCATCAGCGGAAGCCCCTGCCGCATCGCCTCGACCGCGTACGCCACGTGCTGGTCGTTCGGGGAGGCGACGACCACGGCGTCGAGGTGGCGATCGCGCAGCATCTCCACGCCATCGTCATGGAAGTCGGGCTGTGCGGCGAAGAGACCGGCGAAGGCCTCGCGGCGCTCATGATCTGGATCCGAAATCGCCGAGAGGTCGACAGAATCCGCCATATCTGCCGGGACGTTACGAAAATAGGAGGCGGCGCGCTGGCCGGAGCCGACGAGGCCGACTCTCAGCTGTTTCGTGGCTATTCGGGCAGTATTCATGGACTGGACACCTATGCTGGAGAGTGGTGGATGTGCCGCTCGAGGTGGGGGTGAGGGGAGGTTACGTAAGGATGTAACAGAACCTAGAGTCGATCTGTGACCCATGTCAACCCCGAGCTGGGAACTGGATCGTTGGGGCCGAGATCCGCGTCCTGGTCACCATGAACGCGACTTCTCATGACGATGAACGAGGCTCCTCGAGGGAGTGAAATCGGCTCGTCGTCAGGCGCTCTTCGCCCCCGCGACTGTGGGCTGCGGCATATCCTGCCGCCACCTCCTCCGACTCGACAGGATGAACCGGTGACCTCTCCCGGCATGACCACACCAGCACCAGATCCCGTACCAGGACCAGAGCCCGCACCGGCGCCATTGCCAGCACCCGAGCCGCGCGAGCTGGCGGCCGATCTCGTCGTGATCGGCGGCGGACTCGGAGGAGTCGCCGCCGCACTCACCGCCGCCCGGCTCGGCCATTGCGTGATCCTCACGGAGGCGGATCCCTGGCTCGGGGGCCAGCTCACGGTGCAGGGTGTGCCCCCGGACGAGTCGGCGTGGGTGGAGTCCCACCCGAATTCGGCGAGCTACACAGAGTTCCGGGAGGCGGTCCGGGAGCACTATCGGCAGAACTTCCCGCTCACGCAGAGCGCCCGGGCCGATGCACAGCTGAACCCGGGGAAGGGCTTCGTGTCCAAGCTCTGCCATGAGCCCCGCATCGGGGCGCTGGTGCTCGAGCAGATGCTCTCCCCGCTGCTGTCCAGCGGGCAGATCACCTGGTTGCGCGAGCACGAACCCACCGCGGCAGAGCGTGACGGAGACCGGATCAGCTCGGTGGTCGTCCGCGAGCTCCGGACCGGCGTGGAGACGATCCTGAGGGTTCCGTTGATCGTCGACGCCACCGAGCTCGGCGATCTGCTGGAGCTCGGGGAGGTCGAGCACGTGATCGGCGCGGAAGCTCGCAGCGAGCATGGCGAGCTCCATGCCCCCGAGCAGGCGGATCCCCTCGACCAGCAGGCGATCACCTGGTGCTGCGCGCTCGAATGGGCGCCGGGGAATCGGGAGCTGGTGCCCCGACCCGCGCTGTACGAGCGGTACGCGACCGTGGTCCCCGATTTCTGGCCCGGCCCGCAGCTCTCCTTCGACGACGTCCACCCGATCACGCTCGAGGTGCGCCACCGCCCGGTCTTCCTGGAGGATCCGGTCGGTGACGAGGGTGTCCAGGACGGACGGGGCATGTGGCACTACCGTCGGGTGCGCTCCCAGGAGGTCCTCGAGCCGGGCACCCCGGGCGGGGAGATCAGCCTGGTCAACTGGCCGCAGATCGACTTCTGGGATCTGCCGCTGCTCGGCGTCGGCGCCGAGGAGAGGGCGCGCGCCGAGGACGAAGCACGCCAGCTGACCCTGTCCTTCGTGCACTGGCTGCAGACCGAGGCGCCCCGCACCGGAGGTGGGCACGGGTACCCGGAGCTCCGGCTGCGCGGAGACGTCCTGGGAACCGCCGACGGGCTCGCCCGCCAGCCCTACATCCGTGAGTCCCGCCGCATCCGCGCGCTGTTCACCGTGACGGAGGAGCACATCGGCCGGGAGATGCGCGGCGAGTTCGCCGGCCCCGCGGAGTTCGCGGATTCCGTGGGGACGGGGCACTACCGGATCGACCTGCACCCGTCGACGTCGGCCCGCACCTACGTCGACATCGACTCCTTCCCGTTCCAGATCCCGCTCGGGGCTCTCATCCCGGCCGACGTCACGAACCTGCTCCCGGCCAACAAGAACATCGGCACCACCCACATCACCAACGGCGCCTATCGGCTGCACCCCGTGGAGTGGTCGATCGGCGAGGCCGTCGGCGCGCTCGCCGAGATCTGTCGCCGTCGTGGAGTGACCCCGGCCGAGGTGCACGCGAGCCCCGAGAGGGTCGCGGAGCTGCAGGCGCTGCTCCGAGACGAGCTAGGAGTGCGGCTCGAGTGGCCCGAGGCGATCCGTCGGCGCCTGCCGGAGCCGGATGAGGCTCTGCGGTGACGCAGCGGGGCTGTGCGGCAGCGGGGCAGCGGACACGAGGTCCGTACCCCTTGCGCGTCAGTCCTTCGTCGGGCCCGGGACGCTGCTGGCCCCGGGGGCGGCGGCGGCCGCTGCCTCGTCGGCCGGCGCGTCGGCGCAGGCCCCCTTGCCGAACTTCCGCTTGGCGGCCTGCTCCTCGAAGATCCGGGCCGCGCGCAGCGAGTTGACCTCGCCCACCACGGGGTTCGGCTGGTGGGTGGCGCGGGAACCCGAGTACAGCGAGATCAGGTTCATCGCGACGGCGCGCTGGTTGCGGTGCCCGATCATCTTGGTGATGTGCACGCCCAGCCAAGCGGCCCAGCCCATCGCGCCGGAGAGCCCGCCGAGAACCGGGATCTCGGCGATCGCGGCGTGACGGCCGATGGTGGCCATGGTGCCGAGGTCCGTGTACTTGAACTTCTTGCGAGGCTTGCCGGCGACCTCTGCGGCGATGGCGCGGGCGGCGGCCTGACCCATCTGGATCGCGGGCTGGGCGAGCTGGGGGAGAGCCTCGTCCTGGCCGGCGATGTCTCCGGCTGCATACACGCCCGGATGCCCCTTGACCTGCAGGAAGTCGTCCACTGCGAGGCGTCCGCGCTTGTCCTGCGGAAGGCCCCACTCCTTGACGGAATCGGGGATGGCGACGCCCGCGGCCCAGATGGTGATGTCGGATTCGAGGATCGACCCGTTGTCCAGGACCACGTGGTCGTAGCCCACGGACTTCACGCCGTGGCCCAGGCGCAGCGTCACGCCGCGGTCCTTGAGCTCCTCGGCGGCGTAGTCGCGATACTTCGGGCTGAACTCCTTGATGAGCTCGCCGCCGCGCTGGAGCACCGTGACCTGCAGGGTCCCGGGGTCCATCTCGGGGTAGAGGATGTCCAGCTCCTGCATGCGGAAGTCCGCGAGGGCGCCGGCGATCTCCACACCGGTGGGCCCACCGCCGACGATGCACACGTGGAGCTTGTCGTGCCCGGCGGCGTCCTCACGGCTGGAGCGCTCGAGCTCGGAGAAGATGCGGTCGCGGATCGCGAGCGCCTGGCTGCGGGTGTACATCGGCATCGCGTGCTCTTCGGCGCCAGGGGTGCCGAAGTAGGTGGTCGTCGCGCCGTTGGCCACGATCAGGTAGTCGTAGGACAGCTCGTGGATGCCCTTCTGGCCCTCGTCGAGCTTGACCACCTTGCGTTCGGGATCCACCCCCTCGACCTCGCCCTGGCGGTACCGCATGTTCGGGACCTTGAGGGAGAGGCCGCGCAGGAACATGGTGACGTCGCCCGGGTTCAGGCCGGCCGTGGCCACCTGATAGAGCAGCGGCTGGAAGGTCTTGTAGACGTTGCGGTCGATCAGGGTGACGCGCACCCGGGCATCGCGCAGGGCTCCCACGGCGTGGGCGCCGGCGAAGCCGCCGCCCAGGATGATCACATGCGGCCAGCTCGCGCCGTCCTTCGCAGGGACGGTGGGGCGACGGGAGAGGAACGGCATCGGCAGGACCATGGGAACTGACTCCTTGGAGTGACGGTGGTCGGCGTCCCGGAGGGGCACCGGTGGCGTCCCTGGGCAGGGGAGCCGGCGTCGGCTGGAGGGTGAGGAGGATCGAGGGGCTGCGGACGATGCCGGGTGCGACCCGGGGAGGCGGGCTCGACGACCGGTCGGGCCCGGGGCCTGAGACGAGTGCGCGAGGAGGCGTGTCGTCCGAAGTACTCAGCGATGCTACCCACTTCGTGCACCGTGGCGTAACCGTAGCCCCCGGTCCTGAGGTCGCGCATCACAAGGAAAGCGAATTCAGGGCGGAGGCATCGTGATCGCCGCCTCCCTCGCGGTGCCGCGCCGTCTCTGCCATCTCGTCCCGCCCTCCAGCTCCCGCCCTCCAGCTCCCGCCCTCCAGCTCCCGCCCTCCAGCTCCCGCCCTCCAGCTCCCGCCCTCCAGCTCCCGCCCTCTCGTCCCCGCCCTCCAGCTCCCGCCCTCCAGGTCCCGCCCTCTCGTCCCCGCACGCCGGATCCCGCCCTCCAGCTCCCATCTCCGCCCGCTGGATCCGGTGCCGGCCGGGCTTCAGGTCATGAAAGGGTCAAGGCGTCCCCCGGATCGCACCAAGATCGAGGCGCAAGTCACGGGGATCGGCCAACGCACGGTGACAACTCGAAACCAGAACGGGGAACAACGGGCGTGGTGCGACATCCCCGGGATGAGATGTCCCCAGGCGCACGGCGTGCGCACACATCACTCCCAGGAGATATTCATGTTCGTTCCCCCCGTCCGCCGCCTCGCGCGCGGCGCGTCCGTGGGCCTCGGTGCCGCCGCCCTCGTGGTCGCGACCGCCATGGTCCCGCTCGGTGCTGCAGCCGCCGCCGAGGCCGGAGACGAGGTCAATCTGCTGACCTTCAACGACTTCCACGGCGCCCTCGGGGCCGGCGACGCCTTCGCCTGCACGATCACCACCGCCCAGGAGCAGCATCCGAACTCGGCCCTGCTCTCCGCGGGCGACAACGTCGGCGGCAGCGCCTTCGCCTCGGCCGTCGCCGATGACGAGCCCACCATCGACTTCCTCAACGCCCTCGGCGTGGACGCGAGCGCGGTCGGCAACCACGAGTTCGACAAGGGCCAGGACGATCTGGCCGATCGCATCTCCCCGCGCACCGACTTCCCGGACCTGGCCGCGAACGTCTACCACGCCGATGGCAGGCACGCTCTGGAGCCCTACGCGATCGTCGAGGCGGGGGACGTCAAGGTCGCCGTGATCGGCGCCGTCACCACCAAGACCGTCGGCAAGGTCAGCCCCTCGGCGATCGAGGGCCTCACCTTCGGCAACCCGGTCGAGGGTGTCAACAACGCCATCGACGAGCTGAACGAGTCTGGCGAGGAGTACGACGTCATCGTCGCCTCGTACCACGAGGGTGCCTCCGGGAACGGTGAGCCGGGTTCCGCACCGAGCAACTCCGACCCGATCTTCGACGAGATCGTCGCGGAGACGTCCTCCGAGGTCGACGCGATCTTCAACGGCGACTCCCATCAGACCTACGCGTTCGACGCCCCGATGCCCGGCCAGGACGGCGAGGTGCGTCCCGTCGTGCAGACCGGCTCCAGCGGCGCCAACATCGGTTCCGTGACCCTTGCGCTGGGCGATGACGGCGACTGGGACGTGATCGAGGGCGGCACGGAGCTGCTCCCCACCGAGAACGCCGACCTCGGCGCCTGCGCCGGCAACGCCACCTACGACGCGGCCTCCCGGGTCATCGCCGACGCGATCGCCGAGGCCGAGGTGCTCGGCGCCGAGCAGGTCGGCACGATCTCCGACGACATCACCACCTCGTGGGACTCCAGCGTCGCCGAGTACGACGAGAACGGCATCCGGCAGTCCCGCGCCCCGGTCACGGACCAGGCGACGACCAAGGGCGATGACCGCTCCCGCCACTCCGCCGCCGGCAGCACGCTCGCGGATTCCATGACGTGGTACCTCGAGGACGCCGGCCTGGACGGCGAGAACGAGGTCATCGGCTGGATGAACCCCGGCGGCATCCGCGCCGAGCTGTGGGACGAGGCTGCCGGCGCCGAGGGCGACGGCGTGGTCACCTATGCCGAAGCCAACTCGATGGTGCCCTTCGGCAACACCCTGAACTCCGGCGAGGTCACCGGCGCCCAGTTCGCGCAGATGCTCGAGGAGCAGTGGCAGCGTGATGACAAGGGTGACCCCACCAGCGAGTTCCTCGCGTTCAGCGTCTCGGACAACGTCGAGTACGTCCTGGACAGCACCCGCGAGCTGGACGACCACATCGTCGATATCCGCGTGGGCGGCGAGCCGATCGACCTCGACGCGACCTACACGATCGTCGCCGCGAGCTTCCTCTTCGAGGGCGGCGACAACATGTGGGCGCTCTCCGAGGCGCAGAACGTGAGCGATTCCGGCGTGCTGGACCGCGACGCCTTCATCCAGTACCTCGGAGCGCACGAGGGCCTGGCGCCGGACTACTCCCAGCAGCAGCTGGACCTTCAGATCCTCGACGGCGGCGAGTACGACTCCGAGGCCGGCGTGGACACCGATCCCGTGCTCCGCCTCGCGGCGCTGGAGTCCCTCAGCCTCGGCGCTCCCGAGATCACCTCGGTGAGCGTGGACGCCGGCGAGTACGGCACCTTCGAGGCGCCCTACGGGTACCTCGAGGACGCCGGCCGCTACGTCGGCGACGTCACCCTGACCGACTGGCTGTGCGTGCCCGAGGGCACCGTGGTGCCGCTGACGATCACCGCTGTCCCGGACGAGGGCACGGCGATCACCTACGAGCTGCCGTCCTTCACCTGGACCGCCGGCGGTGCGCCGGAGACCTGCGGTGACGACACCACGCCCCCGCCCGGCGACGGCGGGGACGACAGCGACGACGGGGACGGCACCACGACACCCCCGAGCGATGAGGACGACGAGGGCGACGAGGGCGGGGACACCACTCCGCCGGCCGACGACACGGACGACACGACGCCGCCTGCGGACGACGCCGATGACGCGTCCGACGGCACCACCCCGCCGGCCGACGACACCACCGCCCCGCCGGCCACCGGCGGCTCGCACACCGACGCGACCGGTACGGACTCGGCGGGCACCGACTCCGCGGACGTCCGTGCCGACGGGCCGTCGAACCTCGCCCGCACCGGCGCCGACGTGGCGCCGTATGTTCTCGCGATCGGCATCATCGCCCTGGCCGGCGTCGGTGCCCTGGTGCTGCGGCGCCGCCTGAGCCGCCGCTGACCCCCGTCCTGACGACGAAGGGGCCGAGCCCCACCGGCCCGGCTCCTTCGTCGTCAGGACTGCCAGCCCCGCCTCACGACTCCCACCTGCCTCACGGCCCCACTCGCCTCACGACTCCCACCTGCCACACGGCCCCCACCCGCTCCGCAGACCCTCACCAGCCCCACCCGCAGGCCCGCACCACCAGGCCCACACCCCGGGCCGATCCCGCCGTCCCACCGCCTCGCCAGGAGACCCCTCATGAGCACCGCTACCACCCACGGCTCCGGACTGCGGACGCGCATCACCCGCGTCGGCGGAGCAGCGGCCGCCCTGGCCCTCGGCCTCAGCCTCGCCCCGGGCCTGCTCCCCACCGCCCAGGCCGCCGTGGTCGCTCCCGGCGACCTGCAGATCAGCGAGGCGTACGGCGGCGGAGGCAACTCCGGCGCCACCTTCCAGAACGACTTCGTCGAGCTGCGCAACACCACCGACCAGGACCTCAGCATCGACGGCTGGTCCCTGCAGTACGCCTCCAAGACCGGCGCCTTCCACAACACCGTCCCCCTGCAGGGGACCGTCCCCGCCGGAGGCACCTTCCTGGTGCAGCTCGCCGCCGGCAACGGCAACGGCGACCCGCTGCCCGGCGCCGACCTCACGGCCGGCGTCAACGCCTCCGGCACCGGCGGCGTCTTCGCCCTGTCCGACGCGGAGGGCAAGCTCGCCTGCACCGGCACCACCTGCGCCGAGGACCCGGCCGTCGTGGACCTCCTGGCCTGGGGCGACGCCGCCACCTTCTCGGGCGAGGCCCCCGCGCCCGCCACCACCAACGCCACCTCCGTCTCCCGCGTGGCGGCCACCGGCGAGAACTCCACCGACTTCATCGCCGGCGCTCCGACGCCCACTCCGTCGGGCGCCGAGGAGCCGGACCCCGGTGAACCGGGCGATCCCGGGGACCCGGGGGACCCCGGCGAACCCGCCGAGGCGATCCCGGCCACGATCGCCGAGATCCAGGGCACCGGTACCGCCTCCGAGCTGGCAGGCACCCGGGTGGTCGCCGAGGGTGTCGTCACCGCGGTGTACGCCACCGGCGGGCTGGACGGCTATGTCATCCAGACCGGTGGCACCGGCGGCGCCCTGGACCTCGCCGAGCACACCGGATCCACCGCCGTGTTCGTGTACTCCCCGGACACCGCCGGCCAGGTCGCGATCGGTGACTCCGTGCGTGTGACCGGCGAGGTCGCCGAGTATCACGACTCCACCCAGATCACCGTCGGCGCCGACGGCCTCGAGCAGCTCCCCGAGGCGCTCGAGCCCGTCGAACCCGCCACGATCGACAGCGGCTTCCCGACCCAGGAGACCCAGCGCGAGAGCCTCGAGCACATGCTCTACCTGCCCGGCGAGGGCGACTTCACCGTCACCGACGTCTACTCCACGAACAAGTTCGGCGAGGTGGGCCTCGCCATCGGCGACCAGCCCCTCCAGCAGGCCGGCGACATCATGGCCCCCGGCGCGGAGGCCACCGCCTACTTCGAGGAGCAGGCGCAGAATCTGGTGCTGCTCGACGACGGCCGCACCACCGACTTCACGAAGAACGCGCAGCTGCCGATGAGCTGGCTGACCACGCAGGAGCCCGTGCGCGTCGGCGCCGCGACCAGCTTCGAGCAGCCCGTCGTGGTCTCCTACTCCTTCGACCAGTGGCGGCTGAACGTCACGAGCCCCTGGGAGAGCTCCGAGGCCGACGGGGTCGCCTTCGAGGACACCCGTCAGGACGCCCCGGACGAGGTGGGCGGCGACCTGCAGGTCGCCACCTTCAACGTGCTGAACTACTTCACCACCCTCGGCGAGGACACCCCCGGCTGCGAGCCGTACACCGACATGGAGGGCAACGGCACCACGGTGCGTGGCGGCTGCGACCTGCGCGGCGCCTGGGGAGCCGACGACCTCGAGCGCCAGGAGAGCAAGATCGTCGAGGCCATCTCCGGCACCGACGCCGACGTCGTGGGCCTGATGGAGATCGAGAACTCCGCCCGTCTGGGCGAGGGCGCCGACGAGGCCACCGCCACCCTGGTCGCCGCGCTGAACGAGCGCGACGGCGCGGGCACCTGGGACTACGTGCCCACCGGTGACGCCTACGCCGCGCAGGGCGTGGACGGCGGGCAGGACGTCATCACCAACGCGATCATCTTCAAGAGCGACGAGGTGACGACGCAGGGCGACGCCCAGATCCTCACCGGCGACCCGGCGTTCGACAACGCCCGCGAGCCCATCGGTCAGGTGTTCGTGCCGGTGAAGGGCGAGGGTGACCAGCAGGTCGAGGGCGAACCCTTCTTCTTCGCCGTGAACCACTTCAAGTCCAAGGGCTCGGCGGACGCCGAGGACGCGGACCTGCCCGCGGACCCGGTGCAGGGCAACGCCCGCACCTCCCGCCTGCAGCAGGCCGAGGCCCTGCACACCTGGTCGCAGGAGCGCGCCGATGAGCTCGGCGTGCAGGACGTGCTGCTGGGCGGCGACTTCAACGCGTACTCCCAGGAGGAACCCCTCCAGGAGTTCTACGCCGACGGGTACCAGGACCTCGCCGAGGCCCATGACCCCGCGGGCTGGTCCTACAGCTACGGCGGAATGGTCGGCTCGCTCGACCATGTCCTGGGCAACGCCTCCGCCTCGGAGCGCGTCACCGGCGCGACCGACTGGCAGATCAACGGCGCCGAGTCCGTCATGACCCAGTACTCGCGCTACCGGAGCAATGCCACCGACCTCTATGAGGACGGCGTGTTCGGCTCCTCCGACCATGACCCCCTCATCGTGGGCCTGGATGCCGGCTTCCCCGAGGGCGGCGGCGAGGAGCCCGGCGACGGCGACCACCCGGGCAACGGGCATGGCCATGGTCACGGCAACGGGCATGGCCACGGTCATGGCAATGGCAATGGCAATGGCAATGGCAATGGCAACGGGAACGGGAACGGGAACGGGAACGGGAACGGAAGGGCGAACGGTCGCAACGGCTGACCGGCGCCATCCACGAGACTGGACCCCATGACACCCACTTCTGGTCCCGGCACCGACCCCGGACCGCATCCTGACGCGGCTCCCGAGGGCGACGCCATCCCGGCCCGCGGCGCAGGCCCGAGCCGGGGCCGCGACTTCGGTCCCGGCTCCGAACTGGACCCGGGACTGAGCCTGGGGACGGCTCCGACGCCGGGCCGTCTCGCCCGTCGGCTGCGTCTCGGCGACGCGATCGTGATCGGACTGGCCTCGATGATCGGGGCCGGCGCGTTCGTGTCCCTCGGCGCGGCGCAGGACCTCGCCGGGGCGCTCGCCCCCGTCGCCGTGCTGATCGCGGCCGTCGTCGCGATCTGCAACGCCACCTCGACCGCGCAGCTGGCCGCCCAGCACCCCAGCTCCGGCGGCACCTACCACTTCGGCACCCAGCAGCTCGGCCCCTGGTGGGGCTTCGTGGCCGGCTGGTGCTTCGTGATCGGCAAGATCGCGTCCTGTGCGGCGATGGCCCTGGTCGTCGCCGCCTACCTGGTGCCCGAGCCGGGCCAGCGGATCGTCGCGGCCCTGGTCGTGGTCGCGCTGACCGGGGTGAACCTGGTGGGCATCACCCGCACCGCCGCGCTCGCCCGCGTGCTCGTGACCATCGCGCTCGCGGCGCTGCTCCTGACCGCCGGCCGTCTGCTCGTGGGCCTCGTGCGCGGCGACGGGCCCAGCGCCGGGATCCTCGAAGGCGCCGGACCGGCGGACACGGCGTCGGCCGGACCCGCGTTCGGCGGCGTGCCCGGCCCGCTCGCCGGCTCCGCCTCCGGGCTGTGGGACGGGGGACTGGCGGCCGTGCTCGGGGCCGGCAGCGGCGGGATCCTCGGCATCACCCTCGTGGTGCTGCAGGCGGCGGCGCTGATGTTCTTCGCCTTCGCCGGGTACGCCCGTGTCGCGACCCTCGGCGAGGAGGTCATCGAGCCGCGCCGCACCATCCCGCGCGCGATCCTCCTCGCGCTCGCCATGGTGTGCGCCCTGTACCTGGGCCTGTCCGCGCTGCTGGTGCTCGTCGGCCCCGCCCCGGGCGGCCAGGGCTGGGGGCCGGCGCCGTTCCTCACCGCTCTGGAGTCCGTGGGCGCCGGCGGCGCCTGGTCCGCCGTGATCACGATCGGTGCCGTCGCGGCCGCCGCCGGGGCGCTGCTCGCCCTGATCGCCGGAGTGTCCCGCACGATGCTCGCCATGGCGCGCGGCGGCGACCTGCCCAGGCCCCTGGCGAAGTCCAGCAACCGCTACGCCGTGCCGCAGCGGGCCGAGATCGTCGCGGCGCTCGCCGTGCTGGCGCTCGTGCTGCTGGCCTCGGACGTGCTGGTCGCGATCGCCGCCTCCGCGTTCGGGGTGCTGCTGTACTACGCGATCGGGAACCTCGCGGCGTTCACACAGGCCGGGCAGTGGCGGCTGTTCCCCCAGGCGCTGCAGATCGGGGGACTGATCGGCTGCGTCGTGCTGGTGGCGGCACTGCCCGGGCGCACCGTGGTCGCCGGTGTGGTCCTGGTCGGGATCGGCGTCGCGTACCGCGCGATCGTGGTGCGAGCTCGCCGCTGAGACCGGTGCGCCACGAGCCCGATCGAGCAATTAAGCCTTGACTTATATGAGGCCGACGGGAAGGATGATCGCATGCACGCACTCGATGTCCTCGGCGATCCCGTGCGGCGACGGATCCTCGAGCTCCTCGCCGAGGGAGAGCTCGGCGCGGGCGAGATCGGCGAGAGCGTGCAGCAGGAGTTCGTGATCAGCCAGCCGGCCGTCTCCCAGCACCTGCGTGTCCTGCGCGAGCACGGCTTCGCCACCGTCCGCGCCGAGGGGCGCCGCCGGCTGTACGCCGTCGATGCCCGTGGTCCGCAGGAGGCCAGGGACTGGCTGACCCCCTTCGAACGCTTCTGGCTGCCGGCGCTCGATGCCCTGGGCACCGAGCTCGCCCGCGAGCGGCGACAGCGACGCCTCGCCGCCGACGCCACCCCGTCGGCCGACGGCGGGCGTGCGTCATCGGTCGACGACGGATCTGCTCCAGAGGTCGGCGTCGGCACCTCCCGCACGTCCACGACACCCACCTCCGAGACAACCACCTCCACGGCCCCCACATCCTCGGGTTCCGCACCCACCGACGCCGCGCCGGGCATCCGGCCCGCAGCGGCACACTTTCCGAAGGAGTCCTGACATGGTCGACGTCCCCACCCAGCTGCAGTCCGTCACCCGTTCCTACCGCCTCGAGGACCGCGACGGTCAGCCCGCGCACGTCCAGTCCCTCGAGCAGACCTATCCCGCCGCGCTCGCCGACGTCTGGGACGCGGTCACCACCGCCGAGCGCATCCAGCGCTGGTTCCTGCCGATCAGCGGCGACCTGCAGCTCGGCGGCCGCTACCAGTTCGAGGGCAACGCCGGCGGCGAGATCCTCACCTGCGAGCCGCCGGCCGACGGCCTCGCGGAGTACTCCGTGACCTGGGAGATGATGGGCGCCGTGTCCTGGCTGACGATCCGTCTGGCCGCCGACGGCGAGGAGGCCACCCGCTTCGAGCTCGAGCACACCTCCCATGCCGCGGACATCCCCGCGGAGATGTGGGAGACCTTCGGCCCCGGCGCCACCGGCGTGGGCTGGGACGGCGGCCTGCTGGGCCTCGCGCTGCACCTCGGCGCCACCGAGGGCTCGCTCGCCCCGTCCGAGGCCGAGGCCTGGGCGGGCACCGACGAGGGTCGCTCGTTCTACCGCGGTGCGGCCGACGGCTGGGCCGTCGCCCACTCCGCCTCTGGCGCGGACGCCGACACGGCTCAGCGCCTGGCGGACGCGACCTACGGCTTCTACACCGGCACCGGCACCGGGGCCTGACGACGGCTGGGCCTGGGGACTGCCGGGCTCGTCCCGGGGCTCAGACCGCCCGGGCGATCACCACGAACTCGCGGCCCGGCCGGTCCGGGGCGTCCCGGATCTCCTGGACGGCGAAACCAGCGGCGGTGAGCGAGTCCCGCAGCTCGGTCTCGCTGCGCCACCGCAGCGTGGAGGTCGAGGTGATCGTGGTGCCGTCCTCGAAGGTGAACTCGTCGGCGAAGGTGACCAGCGGCAGGTCGACGTCGAACCGCGTGGGGCGCGAACGCACCTGGCCCAGCCCGGGCACCTCATGGACCGACGCGGACGTGTCCGCCTGCCAGTCCTCCCAGGCACGACGCTCGGGCCGGCGTGCCTCGAACACGAGATGACCGCCCGGGCTCACGGCGGCGCGGATCGCCTGCAGCGTGCTCGCCCAGGCCTCGTCGGTCACGAACACCTGGGCCACGTTCCCGGTCATCACGGCGGCGTCGGCGTGCAGCGGGGGATCCAGCGCAGGGAGATCCACGGCGGTGCCATGGATCCAGTGCACGCGGCCTGCGCCCGGTTTCGTGCGCGCGACCTCGAGCGAGGCCTGTGCCGGATCGACCCCGGCCACCGTGAAGCCGGCGGCGGCGAGCCGCACGGCCAGGGCGCCGGTCCCACAGCCGATGTCGACCACGGAGCGTGCCCCGAGCTCCTCGAGGATCGCCTCGTAGTGGTCGAGGTCGTCGCGCTCGCCGTCGAAGGTGTCGTAGCAGGCGGCCAGGCGCGGATCGGCGAAGATCGCGTCAGGTTCTGCCTCGGTGGTGGCGCCGGGGTCGGGATCGGGTGCGCGTTCGCGATCGCACTGCGGCGAAGGGTTCTCAGAGGTCACAAGGTCGACCGTAGGCGCCCATCGACTGTGCGACCAGCGAATACTCGTCGCCGCTCGCCATGTCCCTGCTCCGTGCCGCGCAGCACCTCCCGGCGATCGTCCGTCCCGCGATCACGCGAGCGAGGTCCAGGTCGTGTCGGCGTCGATCAGCCAGTGGTTGCGCAGGGTCAGCGCCCGCTCGGTCGCCGCGAGCACCCCGGCGACAACGAGGGTCACGTTCAGCCACAACGGCAGCGAGATGGGGGAGGTGAACGTGCCGATGTTCTCGGCGACCACGTCGATCTGCGTGATGAGCTCGGCGGCCTGGGGGACCATCATCACCAGTCCCACCAGGAGCATGAGGATCGCGGCCACCCCGATCAGCGAGCTGGCGCGGGGGAACCGTCGGCCGAACCGTGCTCGCAGCCCCTCGAGCGTTCGCGGATGTGGGCGCAAGGTCTGCGGGGATCCGCCCTCGGGCACATGATGCATGCGAGTGAGCCCGTACGGGCTGGTCGCCACCTCGATCACTCCGCCGGGCACCGCGAACGCGACCGGCGGGTTCGCGATGTGCTCCTGCACCCCGTCGCGGTACAGGGAGACCTGGGCGTGCTTCGAACCCTCCGGGATCTTCCCGCCCTCGAGCTCGGCGGCGAGATAGCGGACGTCGACCGTGTAGGTCGCCGGCCGGGTGCCGTCGGGCGACGGGTCGAGATCGAACAGGGTGCGCGTGGCCAGCTGCCACCAGCGGAAGCGCTTCAGTGCGCTGCCGTCGCCCGGGCGGGCGCGGCGCAGCTTCCGTGTGCGTCGCAGTCGCGTGAACATGATCCTCCCGGGGCCGGTCGGGACGGATCCTCGTCCCGCCCTCACCACCCATTGCATCGGACCAGGGGTCGCCGGCACCAGTGCGATCTGTCATCTCCTCCCAAGGGAGGAGGGCCGGGTCAGCCGGCGCGCAGCTCCTGAGGCAGCTCCTCGAGCAGCCGCAGCCACAGCTCGGAGCTCGTGGGGTAGCTGGGCACCGCGTGGCGCAGCACGTGCACCGGCACCTGGCCGACGATCGCGATGGTCGCCGCGTGGATCAGCTCGGAGGCCTCCGGGCCGACGAACGTGGCACCGACGAGCGTTCGCGTGGTCCGATCGACCACCAGCTGGGCCGTGCCCGTGACGTCGTCCCGCAGCAGGGCGGAACCGGCGGACCCGCCGAAGGGGACCTGCGCGGTGACCACGTCATGGCCGGCCTCGCGCGCAGCCTCCTCGGTCAGGCCCGCGCTGGTGACCTGCGGATCCGTGAACACCACCTGGGGAACGGGGACGACCTCGGGAACCGGCTCGAGATGGCCGCCGGTCGAGCCGGCCCGGATCGCCTGCCCGATCACGCGGGCGCGGTACTTGCCCCAGTGCGTCAGCGGCGCATCCCCGCTCGCATCGCCCACGGCGTGCAGCCACGACGGCAGGGCGGTGCTCCCCGAGCTGTCGTCCGCAGAGTCGTCTCCCACTGAGCTGTCGGTCCTCGGGTGCTCCGCCCCGGTGACGTCCTCGGCGCTCAGACCCAGGGACTCGAGGCCCACATCGGCCAGGCGCGGCGTGCGCCCGGTCGCGACGAGGACCTCGTCACCGCTGATCTCGCGGGGGCCCTGTGCGTCCTTGACCTGCAGGGTCACGCGGCCATCATGGAACCTGCCCAGCACGGCGTCACGGGCGTCGGTGCGCGAGCCGGAGAGCACCGAGGTGCCGAGCTGCACCGTGACCCCGAGGTCTCTCAGCGCTTCCAGCACGTGCTCGCCGGCGAACGGTTCGAAGCCCGTGAGCAGCCCGGCGCCGCGCACGAGGAGCGTGACGTGGGAGCCGAGCGCCGCCATCCAGGTCGCGGCCTCGACGGCGACCACGCCGCCGCCGACGATCAGCAGCTCGTCCGGAACGTCCTGCACGCCGGTCGCGTCCCGGGAGGTCCACGGCTGCAGGGCGCGCAGGGGCTCGGGGATGACAGCCTGGGAGCCGGTGGCGATCACGACGGCGCGGGTGGCGCGCACCAGAGTCGGCTCTCCGCCGTCGGGCCCCTCCACGCGCACCTCGCGCTCGCCGACGAGCCGGCCGTGCCCACGCACGACCTGCATCCCCGCCCCCTCGGCCCACTGCACCTGGCCGGTGTCGTCGTAGTGCGAGACCCAGATGTCGCGACGCGCCAGCAGGGCGTCGCGGTCGACCTCCGGGGTCGAGATGCCTTCCAGATGCGCGGCGGCATCGGCCACCGAGAGCGGCCGCAGCAGGGCCTTGGACGGCATGCACGCGTAGTAGGAGCACTCACCGCCCAGCAGCTCGCCCTCGATCAGCACGGCGGTGAGATCCGTGCCCTCGATCGCGTACTGGGCGACGTTCTCGCCGACAGGGCCGCCGCCGATCACGACGACGTCGGCGGAGATCACGGACGGAGAACCGGTCGGCGTCTCGGGGGCGTCACCGGTGACGGCATCGGTCGTGTCGGCGGCGGTGTCTGAGGGGGAGGACTGCGCATCGGAAGCCATGTCGGCACGCTACGCCTGACTCAGGGCGGAGTCACGGGGTGCGGGCACTCCGGGTCCTCCGGGGCGAGCACCCGTGATCGGACGGGGCTCCGTCCCTGCTGACGAGGGGTCCGTGTCGTTCCTCCCCAGTGCCCGACGATCCACAGCTGCGCGCCGGACGCTCGACTGTCGGGCGTTCTCCGTAGGCTCGGGGCATGAGAATCCTGCACACCTCGGACTGGCATCTGGGGCGCACGCTGCACAAGGTCGATCTGCACGAGCACCAGGCCGCCTTCCTCGACTGGCTGGTGGACCTCGTGACGGAGCGGCAGGTCGACGTCGTCGTGATCCCCGGTGACGTGTACGACCGCGCAGTGCCCGCGGTGACCAGCGTGAAGCTGCTCGATTCCGCCCTCGCCCGGCTGGCGGGCACGGGCGCGACCGTGGTGCTGACCTCCGGCAACCACGACTCCCCGGAGCGGCTCGGCTTCGGCCGCGGCCTCATGCGGGCCGGCATCCACCTGCTCACCGACGTCCCCGGCATCGAGCACCCCGTCTCCGTCGAGGACGAGCACGGCGAGGTGCTGTTCTTCGGCCTGCCCTACCTCGAACCGGACCGTGTGCGCACCGAGCTCGTGGCCGAGGGGGAGCCGCCGCTGGCCCGCAGCCACGAGGCCGTCACCCGCGCCGCCCTCGAGCGGGTGCGCGAGCGCGCGGCCGCTCATCCCGGTGCCCGCACTGTCGTGCTCGCCCACACCTTCGTCACCGGTGGTGAGGCGAGCGACTCCGAGCGCGACCTGTCCGTCGGCGGTGTCGACTCCGTGCCCGCCGGTGTGCTGAGCGGCATCGACTACCTCGCCCTGGGCCACCTCCACGGCTGCCAGGACCTCACGCGCACCGTCGGCGCGCCGGCCTGGTACTCCGGCTCCCCGCTGGCCTTCTCCTTCTCCGAGCGCACCCATCGCAAGTCCGTGCTGCTCGTCGAGCTCGGAGCGCCCGGCGCCGCCGACGGTGACCGCTCCGAGGTCACCGTGGAGCGGATCGAGACTCCGATTCCGCGTCGCCTCACCGAGCTGCGCGGCACCCTCGAGCAGATCCTCGCGCAGAGCGAGACGCACGGCAACGACTGGGTGAAGGCGATCGTCACCGACCCCGCTCGGCCCGCCCACCTGCAGGAACAGCTCCGTGAAGGGTTCCCGCACCTGCTGCTCACGGAGTATGCCCCGGAGGGGCGCGAGGCACGGGAGAGCACCCCCGTGGTGCGCCGTGAGGCGAACCCGCTCGAGGTGATGGATCAGTTCCTCGCCGACGTCACCGGTGGCGCGCCCACCAGCGCCGAGCATGACGTGATCGAGCGCGCCTACCGCCACGTGCGGCGCCAGCAGGAGGCCTCATGAAGCTCCACCACCTGCGCCTGACCGCGATCGGCCCCTTCGCCGGCACCGTCGAGATCGACCTCGCCGCCCTCGGCGCGAGCGGCATGTTCCTGCTCGAAGGGCCGACGGGATCGGGCAAGTCCACGATCCTCGACGCGATCGCCTATGCGTTGTACGGGCAGGTCGCCGGGAGTGTCACGAGCGACGCCCGGATCCGCTCCCAGTTCGCGCAGCCCACCGAGCCCAGCGTCGTGGACCTCGTGTTCGAGACATCCTCGGGGATCTACCGGGTGCGTCGCCAGCCCGAGTTCCAGCGTCCCAAGATGCGCGGCACCGGCACCACGAAGGAGCAGGCCAAGGCCGTGCTGTGGCGCATCGGCTCCCCGCAGCTGATCCCCGCCGTGATCGCCGACGAGGCCGGCGGCGGGGGAGGGGTCGAGGCGATCGCCACCCGGATCGACGAGGTGGGCCGCGAGATCCAGCGCGCGGTGGGGCTCACTCGCGACCAGTTCACGCAGACCGTGCTGCTGCCGCAGAACGAGTTCGCCCGCTTCCTGCGCGCCGGCACCGGGGAGCGCCAGCAGGTGCTGCAGCGCGTGTTCGGCACCGAGACGTACGCCGCCGTCGAGAAGCAGCTCGAGGAGATGCGCAAGGCCGCCAAGCGCCAGGTCGACCAGGCACAGCAGACCCTCGGCACCGCGCTGGCCCGCTTCACCGAGGCGACCGCCCTGGAGACCGAGCAGGTCACCGTCCTGGAGGACCATGCCCAGGCGCTGCGCCTGGAACCGCTGGCCGCTGCGGCCGATGAGTACCTCGCCGCCGTCACCACCCGTGCCACCGCGGCGAGCGACGCCGCGCAGACCGCCGCGACCGCGGAGCAGACCGCCCGCACCGCCGCCGAGAACGCCCGCACCGCCCGGAAGCGCATCGACCGCCGCCGTGAACTCGATGCGCTGTCCGCGCGACTCGCCGAGGAGAAACCCGCTGTCGAGACGGCCCGGCGCTCCCTGCAGCGCGATGAGACCGCCCGGCCGGTCGCCGACCTCCTGCGCCGTCGAGACCTCGCCGCCGCCCAGGTCGCCACCGCGATCGAGGCCCTCGCCGAGCTCGCCACCACCACGCGCACCGACCACCCCACGCTCGTGGACCTCCTCGAGCACGACGACGCCGCCACCGCGCTCACCGCCTCCGCCGACGAGGCCACGTCCGCAGCCGGCACCCTCGCGGACCTCGCCGTGCTCGAAACCGCGCTCCCCGTTCGCGAGCAGAAGCTCACCGAGCGCCGCTCGAAGCTCACGGAGACCTCGAACGCGCTGACCGCGCTCAACGAGCAGCTGGCCGCGCGGCCCGCCCAGCGCACCGAACAGGTCACCGCTCGCGACACCGCCCGGGCCGCCGCCCGAGCACTCGGCGATGCCCGGCTCGCCCAGCGCACCGCGACCGAGCGACAGCAGGCCACCACCGCCGCCGCGACCCAGGAGAAGAAGGTCCAGGCCGCCCGCGAGCAGGCAGTCGCGGCGCTCCGCACCGCCCAGGAGCGCACGGAGACGGAGACCGATCTGCGCCGCCGCCGCTTCGCCGGGATCGCCGCCGAGCTCGCCGTGGACCTCGCCGACGGGGACGCCTGCCCGGTGTGCGGCGCAATCGAGCACCCCCATCCGGCCGGCGCCGCCGAGGACGCCGTGAGCCCCGAGCAGGTCGAGGCCGCCGAGACAGCCCGCCAGGCGGCAGAAGCCGAGCAGTCCCGCGCCGACCAGGCCCACGCCCTGGCCGCCCAGGAGCTCACCCGCCTCCACGAGGCCGCCGGAGACCACACCCCCGAGACCGCGAAGGCGGCCGTCGACGCCGCGACCACACAGGTCACCGCCGCGCAGGAGGCAGAGAAGACGGCCGCGGAGATCGATGCGAAGATCACGGCCTTCGACGAGGAGACGGACCGCCTCACCCAGCGCAAGGAGGCCGATGGCCTCGCTGTCGAACGCGAGCGCACCGCGATCGAGGAGGCCACCCGAGCCCTTGCGGCCGACAGCACGAAGGTCACCGAGGCCCGCGGCGAGGACGACTCCATCGCCACCCGTCGGCGTGCACACCTCACCCGCGCTCGCGCCGCCACCGCGCTCCGCGAGGCGCTGCGCACCCGCACCGAGGCCTCCACCCGCGCCGACGAGCTCGCCGAGGAAGCCGCCACCGCCCTCACCGCCGCCGAGCTGGCCACCGCCGAAGAAGCCCGCGCCGCCGTGCTCGAGACGCCCGAGCGCCGCCGCCTCGAAACCCTCGTCCAGAAGCGCGCCGTGGACGAGTCCCGGCTCACCGACGGCCTCGCCGAGGAGGGCATCGAGGCCACCGTCGCCACCACCGAGGCCCAGGACGCAGCCGACGCCGCGCTCACGGCGGCCACGACCACGCACACCGCAGCCCAGGAGTCGGCCAAGGAAGCCGGTGGCCTCGCCGCCCGCCTCGGTGGGGTCGCCGAACGCGGGGCCGCAGCCCGCACGGCGCTGCGGACCGCCATGGACCAGGTGCGAGCCGTCAGCGACGACGCCGGTGTGGTGGTGCGGGTCGCGGACCTCGCGACCGGCCGATCGAGCGACGGTGACCGCGTGCAGCTGTCCACGTACGTGCTCATGTGGCGCCTGGACGCCGTGGTGGAAGCCGCCAACGCCCGCCTCGCCCTGTTCTCGGGCTCCGACCTCGAGCTGCTCCGCGACACCGGTGCCCGCGGGGCACGCAAGACCGGCCTCGACCTGCTGGTGCTGGACCGGCGCACCGATCAGGTGCGCGTGCCCGAGACCCTCTCCGGGGGCGAGACCTTCTTCGTGTCCCTGGCCCTCGCCCTGGGCCTGGCCGACATCGTCATGGGCGAGGCCGGCGGCGTGCAGATGGAGACCCTGTTCATCGACGAGGGCTTCGGCAGCCTCGACCCCGAGACCCTCGAGACCGTGGTGCGGGAGATCGGCCGCCTCGCCGAGACCGGCCGCGTGATCGGCATCGTCAGCCACGTGGGCGACATGAAGGCCCAGATCGCCGAGCAGATCCACGTGCGCCGCGGCGCCGATTTCCACTCCACCCTCAGCGTGACCGCCTGAGGTACGGAATGATGGAGGCGCCGCCTGCGACCAGCGCGGGAGACCCTGCTCATCGGGCTCCCGACGGAAGGACCACCATGACCCACTCCTCCCTCCCTGCCACCCCCGCCCCGGGGTCCGCGATCATCGGAACAGGCCATTACCGTCCGGAACGGGTGCTGACCAACATCGACCTCGAGTCGATCGTCGAGACGAGCGACGACTGGATCCGCCGGCGCACCGGGATCGAGGAACGGCACATCGCGGCCGAGTCCGAGACGGTCGCGCAGATGGCCACCCATGCGGCCCGCGCCGCGCTCGAGGACGCCGGCATCGAGCCGTCCGAGGTCACCCAGGTGATCGTCGCGACCTGCTCCGACGAGGAACGCTCCCCGAGCGCCGCCGGCCGTGTCGCCCAGGCCCTCGGGCTCTCCGCCCCGGCCGCCTTCGACATCGGCGCCGCCTGCTCCGGCTTCAGCCACGCCCTGGCCGTCGCCGATCAGGGCATCCGGGCAGGCGCCTCGCACACCACCCTGGTCATCGGCGCGGAGAAGCTCTCCGCCAAGACCGACTACACCGACCGCACCACCTGCATCCTCACCGCGGACGGCGCCGGCGCCGCCGTGGTGCAGGCGGCGACGGAGCCCGGCATCTTCCCCGTGGTCTGGGGGACCGTGCCCGACCTCGTCGACGCCGTGACCATCAGCCCGCCGTCGGGCTGCTTCTCCCAGAACGGGCGCCAGGTGCTCGGCTGGGCGCTGCGCGAGGCACCCGGCATCGCGGAGCGCGTGGTCGCCGCCGCCGGACTGCAGATGTCGGACATCGACGTCTTCGTCCCGCACCAGGCGAATCTGCGCATGATCGAGCCGCTCGCCGCGGCACTCGACCTGCGCGAGGACGCCATCGTCGCCGACGACGTCACCACCTCCGGCAGCACCTCCGCCGCCACGATCCCGCTGGCGATCTCCCGGATGCGCGAGGCCGGCCGACTCCCCGCCGGCGCCACCGCGCTGCTCCTGGGCTTCGGCGGCGGCTTCTCCTACGCCGGCCAGGTGGTGCGCCTGCCCTGAGCGAGGTTGACCTGCGCCCGCCCCATAGTCTTGGCCCATGGCGCAGATCATTGTGTACGGGCACCGAGAATCCATCCAGCGACGACGATCGGCGCTCTCTGACGCGATCCATGGCGCCGTCATGACGGCGCTCGAGTACCCGACCGAGAAGCGCTTCCATCGCTTCATCGCGCTGGAGCCGGAAGACTTCATCCACCCCGAGGACCGTGGGCCGGACTACACGATTATCGAGATCTCGATGTTCGAGGGCCGCACGGACACCGCGAAGCGCACCCTGCTCTCCGAGCTTTTCGCCCGTATCGAGGCGGAGGCCGGGATCCCCGCCCACAGTGTCGAGGTCACGATCACCGAGACCCCGCGCGTGAACTGGGGTATCCGCGGGGTCAACGCCGAGGACCTGGCGCTGGGCTACCAGGTCGACGTCTGAGCCCAGGGAAGACCAGGCGGGCCCGGCAGCCTCCGGCTGAGTCGGGCCGGATGGCGTCGGCCGCTCACCGTCCGGCGTCGTCCGAGCGGTGATCCGACTTGTCGGTTGAACTCCCGTCGGTTGAACTCCCGTCGGTCGAGCTCCTGTCGTCAGGGGCCCCCTCGGCGGGTTTCCCGTCGGCCGTGCGACCCAGCGGCCCCTCGTGCACGAACAGCGGCACCCGCCATCGCGTGAGCAGCGGCGCCACCATCGCACCGAGCAGGGCACCGAGGGAGTTCGCGAACACGTCGTCGATGTCGGCGATCCGCACCCCGCACGGGTAGAGCCCCCAGGCGCCGGTGTACTGGGTGGCCTCGATGAGCACTGACAGCATCACCCCGAGCGCCAGCGAGGTCGTCGCATCGAGCCGGAACACCCCGCGCAGCACCATCCCCAGCGGGACGAACAGCACGACGTTCGAGAGCAGCTGCAGCACCGGGAAGCTCAGCGCCAGGCCGAGGACGCCCACTCCGCTGTCGTGCAGCTGGAGGAGGTCCGTCACCCAGCTGAAGGGATAGGGGTGCAGCTTGCCGCCCGACCGATTCCGGCAGGTCGCCGCGATCTCGTAGGCAGGGGCGATAGTGAGCCCGGCCAGGGACATCGTGTACACGCAGATCACGGCCACGCCCACCAGGCGGTTCGGTCGCACCCGGCCGAATCGGCGTCGCTGGAGCAGGAGGGCAGGTCCCAGGATCACGACGAACACGCCGATCCCGCCGACCACCCCCACCAGACCCAGGCGCAGCAGCTCGCTCACGAGGGAACCGTACGGGGCGATGCTGGATGGGACCAGGCCCCCGAGACCGGGCCCTCAACCAGGCCTCCCACCACGGTAGGACCACGGTCGGCACCCCGGTCTGATTCCGTGCGCCACCTGCATATCTAGGCTGGGACCATGATCGAGACGTGGACCTGGCAGATCCCCTTCGCCCTGGTGGGCGGCACGCTCGTGTTCCTCGGCGTCCTCGTCCCCGCTGTCCTTGTCCAGTACTCGGCGTACGGCCGGCTCAGCCTGACGCGTCTGCTGGGCACCGCCGCAGTGTCGGTCTACGGGGTGGCCCTCGTGGCGTACACGCTGCTCCCGCTGCCGGATCCGTCGGTGTGCGAGGGTCGCAGCGGCGGCATCCTGCAGGTGATCCCGGGCGCGGTGATCACCGATATCGCACGCATCGTCGGCGAGAACGGGCTCGGATCCTCCTTCGCCCTCGCGACCATCGCGCAGCCGCTGTTGAACATCGTGCTGTTCATCCCGCTGGGACTGCTCGTGCGCGTGATGACCGGTCGCGGGATCCCCACCGCGTTGCTCCTCGGCCTCGCCGCCTCGCTGCTGATCGAGACCACCCAGTTCACCGGCCTGTGGGAGATTTACGACTGCGGCTATCGCGTGGCGGACGTCGATGACCTGCTCACGAACACAGCGGGCGCCCTGCTCGGGGCCGTGGCGGCACCGATCATCGCCGGCTGGGTCCCGCGCCCGGCGACCCTCGCCGCGCTGCCCACGCAGCCCGTCACCCGGACCCGTCGCCTGCTGGGTTCGGCGCTCGACGCCGCCCTCGTCTCCGTGATGCCCGCGATGCTGCACACGGTCACCGTGCTCGCCATGGCGCTCGCCTGGACCGTCGCGACAGGCGCGAGACAGATGCCCGACGCTGCGCTCACCGCCGCCGCGTTCCTGCAGCCGGTGGCGCTTCTCGCCGGCCTGCTGCTCACGGTGGTGCTGCCCGCGCTGCGGGGGAGCGGCGCCTCGCCGGGGCAGCGGCTGGTCGCGATCCGGCCGCTGTGGGACGGCCGACGGGGGAGCCGCCGTTGTCGTCTGCTGCGTGCCCTGCCGGTGGCCGGGGTCTTTGCCCTGGCGCCCGGCCTCGCCGATCTCGCCGCCGGAGCCCACGTGCCGCTCGTGCCCTCGCTGCTGAACACGGCCGCGGCCGCCGTGGTGCTCGGAACTCTGGTCGTGGTGCTGTTCGTGGACCGCAGCGGTCTGTCTGGGCGGATCAGCGGCGCACAGATGGTGGACCGGAGGACGCCTGAGACGCCGACGGCCGCTGACTCTTGAGCACCTTCATCGTGAAGCGGGAGGAGATCTTCGAGACCCCCGGGATCGTGATGATCTGCTCGGTGAGGAAGTGCTCGTACGCCTCGAGATCGCTCACCGCGACGCGCACGAAGTAGTCGGGGGAGCCGAACAGACGGTTCAGCTCGATCACCTCGTCGAAGGCGGCGACCGTGGTCTCGAAGTGCTCGACGGTGCCGCGGTCGTACGCCGTGAGGTCCACATCGAGGATCACCTCGAAGGCCCGCCCCAGCGCTGCCGGCGACACCTGCGCGGCGTATCCGAGGATCACACCCTCGGCCTCCAGGCGCTGCACCCGGCGCAGGCACGGTCCGGGAGTGAGGTGCACGCGGTCGGCCAGGGCGACGTTCGAGAGTCGGCCGTCCTCGCGGAGATGCTCGAGTATTGCGCGATCCACGTCATCAAGGCTCATATGTTGCATCGTAGAGGGTTCGCGCCGCTATATGCGCAATCCCCAGAAGCCGTGATCTTGCGATGATTGCTCCTGTGACGGAAATGATCAGCAGGCAGGGCGACCTCCGGACAGGCCGCCCGACGATGACGCCGGTCGGCCCCGGAGATGACACGCTGCGCCGGGGCGACGAGCAGGCGCACGCGACGGACAACGTGACTGACGACGTCCGCGAGGCGTTCGACGCCATCCCGGTCGGCGAGGCCGCGGCAGTGCTCGCCCCCGCCGATCCGCCGTCGACCCTGGGGACGCGCCGTCAGGAGATCGCCGCCGGCGTGCGCCTCTCCTTCGCGGCGGGCCTGGGCATGTTCCCGATCGGCATCGCCTTCGGCATGCTCGTGGTGCAGACGGGCCTGCCCTGGTGGGTCGCCCCGGGCCTGTCGATCTTCCTGTTCTCGGGCTCCGTCGAGCTGCTGCTCGTGGGACTGATGGCGGTCGGGACTCCGCTGGCGACGATCGCGCTCACAGCGGTGCTCGTGAACTTCCGTCACGTCTTCTACGCCTTCTCCTTCCCGCTGCGCGTGGTGCGCCATCCGCTGGCCCGCTTCTACTCCGTCTACGCGATGATCGACGAGGCCTACGCCGTCTCCGCCGCGCGGCCGGGCACCTGGACCGGCGCCCGACTGGTCGCCATGCAGCTCGCCTTCCAGAGCTACTGGGTGGGCGGCGGCCTCGTGGGCGTCGCGATCGGCTCGTTCCTGCCGGGCCGCATCGAGGGCCTCGAGTACGCACTGTGCGCCCTGTTCATCACGCTCACGCTCGACGCCTGCCGCTCCCGCCGCCAGGTCCCCTCACTGCTGCTGGCCGGGCTCGCCCTGAGCCTCGCCCTGCTGCTGGTGCCGGGATCCGCGCTCTTCGTGGGCCTGATCGGTTTCGTGTCCCTGCTCGCCGTGCGCTACCTGCTCACCACCCGGAAGGCGGATCGTCGTCGGCCCGCCCCGCAGGACGCCACGGACGTTCTGCAGAGCGCCCCACTGGAGGTCGATCATGCCTGAGACCTCGTACTACCTCGCTGTCCTCGTGATCGGTCTGGTCATCACGTTCGGCCTGCGCGCCGTGCCCTTCGTGATCCTCGGCCCGCTGCAGGAGTCGCGCTTCGTGGGCGTCATGGCCCTGTGGATGCCGGTGGGGATCCTCGCGATCCTCGCCGTCTCCACGCTGCGCACCTCGATCGACGCGGATCCCGGCCGGCTCGTCCCGGCGGCGATCGCGACCGCGGTCACGATCGCCGCGCATCTGCTGGGCGGCCGACGCACGCTCCTCAGCGTCGGGCTCGGCACCCTCACCTTCGTGCTCCTGGTGAATCTGCTCTGAGGGCGAATCTGCTCTGAGCAGGCGCAGCACCGCCTCCTGATCGCGCTGCCGTGGGCGATCGGGGTGATCCGTCGCATCATCCCGATAGGATGGACGGAGCCCTGTCCGTCGGGGCCGACGCCGCCCCGCATCCTGGTCGTGAACGCTCACGCACCCGCCGGGGACTGACACATCTCGAGCCCCTCCGGAGGACCCGTGGACTCCCTCACCGTCCAGATCATCGTCACCGTCCTGGCGGGTCTGGCGTACATCGTCGGACTCACCGGGATCGTCGTGCCCGTGCTGCCCGGCACCATCACGATCGCGATCGCGACCCTGGTATGGGCCATCGTGATCGGCGGCTGGCCCGCCTGGATCGTCTTCGGCATCGTGCTCGTGCTCAGCGCGATCGGCGTGACCACCAGCTACGTCCTCACCGGCCGGAAGCTGCACGCCGCCGAGGTGCCGATGTGGCCGATCTACGTGGGCATCGCCGCCGGCATCGTCGGGTTCTTCGTGATCCCGCTGCTGGGCCTCCCGATCGGGTTCGTGCTCGGCCTGTGCATCAGCGAGGCCGTGCGGCAGAAGGATCTGAAGAAGGGCCTCGGCTCCGCCTGGATCGCGGTCAAGGCGCTCGGTGTGGGCATCATGATCGAGTTCTCGCTGGCCATGCTCTCCACGATCGTGTTCGCGATCGGCGTCGTCGTCCACTTCGTGACCGCATGACCACCCCCGCACCGCGCTCCGCCGCGACTCCCGTCACCACGCCCGACGCCACCACCGCCCCCGGCAACTCGTCCGCTCCGGCCCGCGGCAGCGCACCAGATCCGGCCGGCGCCAATGCCCCTGCGCCCGCGCCGCGTCCGATCGCGAATATCGAGCGCGACCACCCCGCCGTGCTGGTCCCGGGCCTGAAGCGACTGCTCAAGGGGTCCTGGGAGCAGCGCCTCTGGTTCTCTTTGGCCGTGCTCGGCGCGACCGTCTTCGCGCTGCTGCAGATCGCGACCTCCTCGATCATCGGGCGCGTCACCGAGAACGTCGTCGTGCCGTCCTTCGCCGGCGGCGAGCCCCAGATCGGCCTGATCGTCGGCGGCGGCCTCGCGATCTTCGGCATCGCCGTGGCCCGCGCGGTCACCGTGATGGCCCGCCGCATCTTCGCCGCCGCCGCCCAGTTCGACCTGTTCCGCCTGTACCGCGAGCGCCTCACCGCCGTCTACGCGAAGGTGCCGCTGCTCTGGCACCGCCGGCAGTCCACCGGCACCCTGCTGAGCTCGGTGTACTCCGACGTCGAGGCCGCGTTCTTCGCGATGGCGCCCTTCCCGTTCGCGCTGTCCACGATCGTGATGCTCGTGTACGCGACGGTCGTCGTGGCCCGCATCGACGCCGTGATCCTGCTGGTGATGCTCGCCCTCATCGTGCTGCTGATCATCCTCAACGTGCTGCTGCAGCGCTTCGCGACCCCGATCGCGGTGCGCTCCCAGCGGCTGCGCGCCGAGGTCGCCGAGATCGCGCACGAGTCCTTCGACGGCGCGAACGTCGTGAAGTCGCTGGGCCGTGAGGACGTCGAGGAGAAGCGCTTCACCCGCGCGGCGGACGACCTGCGCGAGACGGGGATCCGCTTCGGCTACGTGCGCGGCTGGTTCGACCCCGCGATCGACGCCCTGCCCAACCTCGGCATCCTCGCCGTCGCCGTGCTCGGCGCCTGGCGCATCGGCGACGGGCACCTCACCACCGGCCAGCTCGTCGAGGTCGCGTACCTGTTCACCCTGATGTCCCTGCCGATCCGCTCCTTCGGCTGGGTGCTCGGCGACCTCTCGCGCACCGTCGTCGGCGGCGGCCGCGTGCAGCAGATCCTCGACGTCACCGAACAGCGCACCTACGGCCCCGACGCCCTGCCCGCGGGCCCCGGCGTGCTCACCTTCGACGAGGTCTCGTTCGTCTACCGCGACGACCCCGCCCAGGTCATCCTCGGTCGCGGCGCGCGCGCCGAGGACCACCTGCGCACCTCCGCGGCGCTGCACGGGGTCACCCTTCGTGCTGATCCGGAGGCAGGCACCCGTGTGCTGGCCGTCGTCGGCGCCACCGGGTCGGGCAAGTCCACCCTCGCCCTGCTCGCGGCCGGGCTCGTGGACCCTGACGAGGGCGCCATCTCCGTGGACGGTGCGGATCTGCGCTGCCTCACGGCCGACGCCCTCACCGCGGATGTCGCCCTGGTGCTCCAGCAGGCCTTCATCTTCGACGACACCGTGCGCGAGAACGTCACCCTCGGCGAGGACATCGACGAGGCGACGATCCGCTGGGCGCTGCGCGTGGCCCAGGCCGAGACCTTCGTGAACGCCCTGCCCGACGGACTGGACACCGAGCTGGGAGAGCGCGGCGGATCGCTCTCCGGCGGGCAGCGCCAGCGCATCGCCCTGGCCCGCGCCCTCGCACGCAGACCCCGGCTGCTGATCCTGGATGATGCGACCAGCGCCTGCGATCCCACCGTGGAGCTGGCGATCCTCGACGGGATCCGCCGTGAGATGACCTCGTCCACGCTGCTGCTGATCGCCTACCGCAAGTCCACGATCTCCCTCGCCGACCAGGTCGTCTTCCTCGACCACGGGCGCGTGGCCGCGAGCGGCGCCCACGAGGAGCTGCGCACGGACAGCGAGGGCTACCGCGCCCTGGTCGACGCGTACGACGAGGCCGCGATCTCCCACAACCTGCTCGAGTCCTCGGGGCCGCAGCCCAGCGACGGCCCCGACCCCAGCATCGCCGTGGACGCCGACCGGGCCCGCACCGTCTCCGCCGCGGTCGAGCGCCACGGCGAGGGCAGGTACCGCCGCGAGGACGTCACCCCCGACGGGGAGTGCGAGTGCGAGCCGCCCGCGACCACCGGGGCGCTGCATGCGCTCCCACCGGACCCGTCCGAGCCCGACCCCGTCGGCGCGGACCGCGCGGAGGCGCGCCCCGTCGGCCTCCAGGAGGCGCGCCCCGTCGGCCCTCAGGAGCCGCGCCCCGCACCCGACTCAGCACCGCGCGATGAGAAGGAGGACGGCCGATGACCGCCGCACCCGCAGCCGACCGCGCCGAATCCTCCGCCCTCGGCAGCGAGACCACCACCGACGAATCCGCGCTGCACACGATCCGGCGCGGCCTCGCCCTGACCCCGGAGCTGCTGCGCGGCATCTGGATCACTCTGCTGCTGGCCGTGGTCGCGACCGGCGGAAAGGTCGTCGTGCCGATCGCGGTGCAGTCCATCCTGGACCGCGGCATCATCGCCCCCGAGCGGCCCGACCTCGCCTTCGTCGGGGGCGCGGCCGGGCTCGCCGCGCTGGTCCTGCTGGTCACCGCCACCTGCAACGTGCTGATGAACCGTCGGCTGTTCCGGCTCGCCGAGACCTCGCTGGCCACCCTGCGCAAGCGCGCCTTCCGCCACATCCACGACCTCTCGCTGCTCACCCAGGGCACCGAGCAGCGCGGCGCGCTCGTCTCCCGCGTGACCAGCGACGTCGACACCGTCAGCCAGTTCATGAGCTTCGGCGGCATCATGCTCGTCGTCATGAGCATGCAGCTCGTGCTCGCCACCGCCGTGATGGCGTTCTACTCGTGGCCGCTCGCCCTCGTGGTGTGGATCTGCTACATCCCGATCCTGCTCATCATGGGCTCGCTGCAGAAGCGGATCCGCGCCCGCTTCCAGCAGGTCCGCGCCAACGTGGGCACCATGCTCGGCTCCGTCTCGGAGTCCCTCGTCGGCGCCGCCACCGTGCGCGCCTACGGCATCGAGGACCGCACCCGCGCCGGCCAGTTCGAGCGGGTCCGCGACGTGCGCAATGCCCAGTTCTCCGTGCTGAAGCCGCAGTCCGCCTCGTTCTTCCTCTCCGAGACGGCCGACGGGCTCGCCACCGCCGTGGTGGTCGTGGTCGGGATCCTGCTGGGCACCGAGGCGTTCGGCGTGAACCTGCCCGGCGGCGACCTCACCGCCGGCGGCGTCATCGCCTTCGTCTTCCTCGTGTCGCTGTTCAGTCAGCCGGTGCGGATGGGCATCGAGATGCTCTCCGAGGCCCAGAACGCCGTGGCCGGCTGGCGGCGCGTGCTCGGCGTGCTCGACACCCCGGCCGACGTCGCCGACCCCGGTGGCGCCATGGACCCCCACACCGGCAAGCGTCTGGATCCCGTGCCCGGCGCGACGGAGCTGCCGGACGGTCTGCTCGACATCGAGATCCGCGACCTGCGGTTCTCCTATCCGACGGGCCCGGAGGTGCTGCACGGCATCACCGTGGACCTGCCCGCCCGCAGCCGCATCGCGATCGTGGGGGAGACCGGCAGCGGCAAGACGACGTTCGCCAAGCTGCTGACCCGCATGATGGATCCCGCCAGCGGCGATCTGCTCATCGGCGGGGTGCCCGTGCACCTCATCCCGTACGCCTCGCTGCGCTCGCGCGTGATCATGGTGCCGCAGGAGGGCTTCCTCTTCGACACGACGGTCGCCGGGAACCTCCTGTACGGCAGGCCGGGCGCCACCGAGGCGGAGATGCACCAGGCGCTCGCCGAGCTGGGCCTGGGCACCTGGGCCGACGAGCTGCCCGAGGGTCTGGCGACCCCCGTCGGCCAGCGCGGCGAATCCCTCAGCGCGGGGGAGCGGCAGCTGGTCGCCCTGGCCCGCGCCTACCTCGCCGACCCCGACGTGATCGTGCTCGACGAGGCGACCAGCGCTGTGGATCCCGCGGCCGACGTGCGCCTGCAGCAGGCCATCGACGGCCTCGCCCGCGGCCGCACCACCATCACCATCGCCCACCGGCTCTCCACAGCCGAGCGCGCCGACCGGATCATGGTGCTCGACGGCGGCGACCTCGCCGAGCACGGCACCCACGCCGAGCTGGTCGAGCTCGAGGGCGGGATCTATGCGGGCCTGCACCGCTCCTGGGTGGCGCACCGCGCGTCGCGGTGAGCAGCAGACGGTGCACCGTCGTTGCGATCACGGCCGTGGCGGGCTGCCTGGCCATGGCACAGGTATACGTAATACAATACGTGGTATGAGGAAGATGCAGGGACGTGAGGTTCCCGAGGAGCAGGTCGACGCCTGGGTTGCTGAAGCCGAGGCCGGTTACGACGTGGAGCAACTGCGCCGACGCGGGCGGCCCGCCCGCGGAGAGCAGGCAGCCCAGGTGGTGCCTGTGCGATTCACCGACGAGGAGATCGCCTCGCTCATGCAGCGTGCGGACCGGGAGCATCTGAATCGTTCAGAGGCGATCCGACAAGCCGTCCGTGAGTGGACGACTGCGTGAGGGTCCGCCCCTCAGCGCTCAAGCACGGCATCGCTCCTGAGGAGTCGATTCGTGCGGGCAGCACCGCGGTCTACCTCGCTCCACTGGATGAGGAGAACCCGCAGCGCGAATTCCGGCTGGGATTCGATACCCACGCTCGTCTTCTCGAATTGGTGGTGTTGATCTGGGACGACGGCACCGAGGAGATCATCCATTCGATGCTCGCCCGCAAGCAATATCTCCCGCTCATCCCGTGACGTGAGTCGAACGACGATGATGGAGTGATGTGCACGTCCAGCAGGCCGTCGACGGCCTTGCCCGGGGCCGCACCACCATCACCATCGCCCACCGGCTCTCCACTGCGGAACGCGCCGACCGGATCATGGTGCTCGACGGCGGCGACCTCGCCGAGCACGGCACCCACGCCGAGCTGGTCGAGCTCGAGGGCGGGATCTACGCGGGCCTGCACCGCTCCTGGGTGGCGCACCGCGCGTCGCAGTGAGAACTCCCCATCGACATCCGCCGAGACGCTGGGCAGTCTTGCCCGGGCAGGGCGACCGGAGGGCTGGACGCCCTGCGTCGGTCAGCATCGACGGGCGAGCGCGTGAGGGGACGGACCATGGGGACGGAGCGCGACACCGAGAACGCGGGCCCGCGAGCGGGCACAGGTGAGACCGCGGGCACAGGGGCGGACGCGGGCACAGGCGCAGACGCGAGAGCTCGGGCCGACGAGCTGGCTCTCGGGACGAAGCGATCCCGGCGGGCGGTGCTCACGGTCGTGCTCGGGGCCATTGCGACGCTCGTATCCGCTCTCGCGACCCTGATAGCAGCCACGTCTGCGCGCGTCACCTATTACCTGCCGCCGCCGGACGGCTCCAGGGAGGCCACAGAGCATCCCGATTGGATCGGGAGCGTGCTGGCCCTCATCCCCGTGTCGCTTCTCGGCGCTCTGCTCGCGCTCGTGGTGACTCTGCTCAGCATCGTGGCCCTGCTACGCGGGCGGGAAGCAGCGCCCTGGCAGCTGGTCCTGGCAGGTTTCGCCCTTGTCCTCGCTCTCGCGGTCTGCCTCGCCGTACCGTGGCTGCTGACCGGGAGAGGAACCTACTGAGGTGAAAAGGTGGCGACGCTGATGTCCTTCAGGCTCGAGTGCGACGGAGAAGTCTTCACGGTCTCGCACGGCGCTCCCGGCAACTACGGCTATGACTGGACGTCTGGCTCGAACGCTCAGTACGGATTCTCTCTCGCTGCGCACAATTCACCGCCTCTGCAGATGGCCGATCATCTGGCGATCATCCGGAACTTCCTCGAGCAGGTCGACCCGGAGACGGGATATATCGAAGACTGAGCCGGGCATGCATCACGCCCTGCCTGTTCATCTCTCGAGCATCTAGAATTCTGGTCGTGCCGGACTCCGTGAACCCTCCTGTCCCCGCGATCTCCGCGCGAGACGAGCCCCGCTTCGGCAGTGCGGAGCGCAAGAGCGCCCTCGCGGCGGCCTTCCAGGACCAGGGCGAGGACTACGACCGCCTACGGCCCGGCTACCCGCCCGCCGTGCTCGACGCGATTCTCGCCGAGGTGAACCGCGCGGAGCCCCGCGCCGTCGACCTCGGGGCCGGCACCGGCAAGCTGTCGTGGGCGCTCGCGGAGCGGGGTCTCGCCGTCACCGCCGTGGACACCAGCCGCGCCATGCTGGAGACAGCTCTGCGGCGTGGCCCGTCGGCCGATCTGGATGCAAGCGCCACATCCGCCGTCGACCCCACATCCGCCGTCGACCCCGCATCCGCCGTCGACCCCGCATCCGCCGTCGACCCCGCATCCGCCGTCGACCCCGTGCCACGGCTCAGTTCCCCCGCAGCCCCCGCCGCCCCCACCCTCGCCACGCAGGTCGCTCCTGCCGAGGCCACGGGCCTCCCGGATGCTTCGGCGGAGCTGGTCACGGTCGCGCAGGCGTGGCACTGGTTCGACGCCGAGGCCGCGTCGGCAGAGGTCACACGGCTGCTCGCCCCCGGCGGCGTGCTCGCCCTGGTGTGGAACATGCTCGACGTGACGATCCCGTGGGTGCATCGCCTCTCCCGGATCATGCACGCCGGGGACATCCACCGCGAGGACTTCACGCCCACCGTCGGCCCGGGTCTCACGCTCGCGCGCCGCAGCGTGCACCAGTGGGAAGACCCGATGCCCACCGGCGACATCATCGACCTCGCTCGCACCCGCAGCTACGTCATCACCGCCTCCGAGGAGCGCCGCGCGAAGGTGCTCGCGAACCTCGACTGGTACCTCCACGACCACCTCGGCCACGAGCCCGGCAGCACCGTCGGCATCCCGTACCGGACCGACCTGTTCCTCTATCGGGCTTCCCGGAAGGTATAGACGACTCGTCCGCTCGTCCGCTCGTCCGCTCGTCTGCTCGTCTGCTCGTCTGCTCTTCAGCGCTAGTCCGCTCGCGCATCCCGGTACACACTCACCCACTAGCCAGCTGACCCGCCCGCCTGCTCGTCCCGGCGCCCGCCTGCTGTCGCGCCTCCGTACTGGCCTTCGGTCGGGGAGTGCCATCGAGAGTGCATTGTGTGTCGGTGAGAGGCCGCTCAACGACACGTGCTGCAGGTTGGGCGGTACGAGGGCGGTTGGGCGGCGCGAGGAAGGAGGAGCTACGGAGGCGTTGCGAGGGTGATGGGGCGGTGGTCGAGCAAGGGGGCGTCACGGCACCCATCCCTTGCACCGCAGCTCTCGGCGGATCTGGTCCACCGCACCCGCGCAGCCGTCCTCGGCATCGGCGGCGAACAGCCGAACCTCGGTCCAGCCGGCATCCCGCACGCGTCGAGCGCGCGCGATGTCCCGCTTCACCTGGTCTGGTTTGCTGTGACCCTTGCCGTCGTACTCCGCAGCGATCCGGTGTGCGGGCCATTGGAAGTCCGGAGTGTGCCGGATGCGGCCGTCCGCTCCGACCAGGGGAACATTGATCTCCGGCTCAGGCAGTCCGGCATCTGCGAAGGCGAGGCGCAGCAGCGTCTCGCGGGGAGAGTCCGCGCCGACGCGCACGTCACGCAGTGCAGCGCGCAGAATCCGCGCATGCCGACCAGTGCACTGGAGCGCCAGGTCCTCGAGCGAGCACCATGGCTCGGACCTGCCGAACTCGAAGTCAGGGCGAGGCCGACGCACCAGGTGATCACCGATTGCCACCAGTCGAGAGTGTGACAGGACTCCGGCGAGATCCCGCCAGGTCCGGGCTCGGGAGGTGAGTCGCAGCGGCAGCTCGAGGCGGTCCGAGCTGCTTGCGTCGGACGAGGGATGGACGAACGACGCAGTGCGGAGATCACCGGGCCCGAGGACAAGCGCGTGTCTGCTGATCACTCCGTCGGTGATCCTCCTGCCCTGAGGGAAGGAGATGTGCACCGGGGTGCCTTCGCTCCATTGGTCGAGACGCAGGGAAAGAGGGAGGGCTTGGATCCTGGCGGAGCTCACCCCGACGACCGCTGCGCCCGGATCGGCTCGGCACAGGGCGGAGGCAATATCCATCTCGACGAGTTCTGTTGCAGTCCGGGCGAAGAGGCCCTGTCGCAGCCTCCTCAGGTCCGCGCGGCGCAGACGTTCCACGGAGATCCCTGCACTCGCAGCTTCTGCTCGCGTGAACACGTTCCAGGGGAACGTTGCGGGGAGGGGCGCGGGAGGTCTCGGCATGGCACCAGGATGCGTGCAGAGCCGTCAGCTGGTGCTGTTCATCCACAATGCCCGGGTCAGCGCACTCGGACGGAGCGGTCAGCTGCTCCAGCTACTGCGCGGTATCAAGCACCACGTGTCGTTGAGGCCGCTCTCAACGACACGTGGTGCATGCTCGGTGCTCGGTGCTCGGTGCTCGGCAGTACTCGAGGATGCGTGAGTGGTGAGTGGTGAGTGGTGAGTGGTGAGTGGTGAGTGGCCGGTGGCCGGTGGCGGGTGACGACGCGGATGGCACTGTGCTGCCGTCATGACCTGTCCTTGCGTCGGCCCCATCTGCGTCAGCCCGCTCAGCCCGCTCAGCCCGCGTCGCTCGCACCGCCCGCGTCGCTCGCACCGCTGGAGGCGGGGGCGATGCTCATGTCGGTCACGCGCCAGCGCGTGCCGTCCCAGGCGACCTGGGCGATGAGCTGGCCGGAGACCTCGTCGATGGGGTTGGCCTGGAGGTTCGGGTCATCGACGATGATGCTGGCCTCCTGCGTGAAGTCCGCGACGACCTGGCCGGTGGCCGGGGGTTCGCCGGTGCCGGAGAAGCCTGTCGAGCGCACGTCGAACTCGCCGTCGACGAGGTAGCCGTCCTGCTCGTGGAGGATCTGGGCGTTGCCCAGGAAGGTGGTGCACACCTCGCAGTTGGGGTCCACGGAGTCCTCCCATACGGAGGTGTCACCGGTGGTCATCATGTACGTGTACGACTCGAGCAGGTAGGTGAGAGTCTCCTGCGCACCCTCGGAGGTCTGCTCGGTGAGTCCGGCGGGCTCCTCGGGGCGGGGCAGCTCGGGCTTCGGGGGCTGATCCGCGGGGTCCGCCGTGGGTCGATCGTCCGGGTTCGCGGCTGTCGGCTGCTCGCTCTGGTTCTCATCGCTGGGGTTGTTGCCCGTCAGCGAGCTGATCCCGACAGCGCCGACGGAGACGACCAGGATGAGGGCGAGGACGGCGATGATGAGGCGTTGGACAGGTCGGTTCACGCGGACCACGGTAGAGCACGGGCCTCCGTGGACGCCGCAGGGGCGTCGGACGGATCACGCCCTCGGCGCAATGCGCGTCAGACTGTTCCGGCACCGTGACGCGCACCGAATTCGTCGGCGAGCAGGTGGCGTCGCGGTTCGGTCGACCGCGGCTTCCTCGGTGCCTTCTCGCCGACCTCGCCCACCCCCTCCACCGATCGGCGGACCGACGGAAGTCGGATGCCGTTTCCCTGCCTGGAGGACTAGGCTTCCTGCGGCGCACCGGCACGGTCTGGCCCGTGCCGTGATCGAAGGAGCCACGTGACCCTGCTGCGACTCGTCCTGAGGTCCGTGAAGCCGTACTGGCTCTGGATCCTCCTGGTGGTGCTGTTCCAGATCGTCGGCGTGCTGGCCGCGCTCTATCTGCCCACGCTGAACGCCGACATCATCGACGACGGCGTCGCCAAGGCGGATGTCCCGGTGATCTGGCAGCTCGGGAAGATCATGCTGCTGATCTCGCTGGGCAACGTCATCGCCCTCGTGGCCGCGAACTTCTTCGCGGCGCGCTCGGCGATGCGGGTCGGCAAGGATCTGCGCACCACGGTCTTCTCGAAGGTCTCCTCCTTCTCGCCGCGCGAGCTGAGCGAGTTCGGCACGCCCTCGCTGATCACCCGCTCCACGAACGACGTCCAGCAGGTCCAGATGCTGGTGTTCTTCTCCCTGAACATGCTGGTGCAGGCCCCGGTCACCGGGATCGGCGGCGTGGTCCTCGCCCTGCGGGTCGAGCCGGGCATGGCGTGGCTGATCGCCGTGATGGTGCCGATCATGCTGGTCGCCGTCGGCATCCTGATCTTCCGGGCCGCGCCGCTGTTCAAGCAGATGCAGGGCAAGATCGACGACATCAACGGGGTGCTGCGCGAGCAGATCACCGGCATCCGCGTGCTGCGCGCCTTCGTGCGCGAGGACCGTGAGCGCGAGCGCTACGGCGTGGTCAACGACCAGCTCACCGACCTGAACCGCCGCATCGGCCTGCTGATGATCCTCATCAACCCGATCATCATGTTCATCCTCAACGTCTCCAGCGTGATGGTGCTGCTGGTGGCGGCGCCCCGCATCGACTCCGGGCAGATGGAGGTCGGCTCGATCACCGCGTTCATCGCGTACCTGATGCAGATCCTCATCGCGGTCATGATGGCGACCTTCATGACGATGATGATCCCGCGCGCGATGGTCTCCGCCGAGCGCATCTCCGCAGTGCTCGACACGGACACCAGCGTCGTCCAGCGCACCGATGGCGTGCGCGAGATCGAGGGTCCCATCGAGCTGACCTTCGAGGATGTCTCGTTCACGTATCCCGGCGCCGAGCGCCCGGTGCTGGAGAACATCTCCTTCTCCGCCCGCGCCGGCCAGACCGTCGCGATCATCGGCGGCACCGGCGCCGGCAAGACCACCCTCGTCAACCTCGTGCCGCGCCTGATGGACGCGAGCGAGGGACGGGTGCTGCTCAACGGCCACGACGTCCGCGACCTGGACGCCCACGTGCTGTGGGATCGCGTGGGCCTGGTCCCGCAGCGTCCCTACCTGTTCTCCGGCACGGTCGCGAGCAACCTCCGCTTCGGCAACCCGTCGGCCGACGAGCAGGAGCTGTGGCACGCCCTGAGCGTCGCGCAGGGCCGCGACTTCGTGGCCGCCATGCCCACCGAGCTGGAGTCGCCGATCGCCCAGGGCGGCACCAACGTCTCCGGCGGTCAGCGGCAGCGGCTGTGCATCGCCCGGGCGCTGGCCGCGAAGCCGTCGCTGTACCTGTTCGACGACTCGTTCAGCGCGCTGGACCTCACCACCGACTCGAAACTGCGCGCGGCGCTGGTCCCGGAGACCCGCGATGCGCTGATGCTGATCGTCGCCCAGCGCGTCACCACGATCACGAACGCGGATCTGATCCTCGTGCTCGACAACGGGCGCATCGTGGACCAGGGCACCCACACCGAGCTGCTCGAGACCTCGGAGACCTATCAGGAGATCGTGCGCTCGCAGGGCGTCGAGGAGGAGGTGGCCTGATGTCTCCCTTCAAGAAGAAGCGCGAGCCCGCAGCAGGAGGCGCCGCAGCAGACGGCACGACCCCCGAAGGCACGACTCCTGACGGCACGGCCGTTGAGCGCACGACCGCCGGTGACACGTCCGCGGGCGCCACCACCACGTCCGCCGCCGACACCACGACGAGCCACGCCGCGGCGGGCGACGAGGCGAAGGCCGCCGACGAGATCGCCAGCGAGAAGGACGCCCAGCGGGGCCTGCGCCCCGGGCAGAGCGCCAAGAACTTCTGGCCCTCGGCCAAGCGCCTGCTGCGGGAGATCGGTCCGGAGCGCAAGTTCATGATCGGCGCGATCCTCATCGGTTTCGTGTCCGTCGCGCTCAGCGTCGTCGGCCCGAAGATCCTGGGCCGCGCCACCGACATCATCTTCACCGGGCTGATCTCCAAGAACCTCCCGGCGGGAGCCGAACCGGCCGACGTCATCGCCCAGATGCGCGAGCGCGGCGAAGGGCAGATGGCGGACCTGCTCTCGGGGATGCACCTGACCCCCGGCGAAGGCATCGACTTCACCTCCCTCCATCAGACCCTCGCCCTGGCGGTGGGGCTGTTCGTCGGCTCCGCGCTGCTCATGTGGCTTCAGGGCGTCGCCCTGAACCGGGTCATCTACCGCATGGTGTACCGGATGCGCCGTGAGGTGGAGGAGAAGCTGCACCGGCTGCCGCTGGCCTACTTCGACAGGATGAAGCGCGGCGAGATCCTCTCCCGCGTCACCAACGACATCGACAACATCCAGAACACGCTGATGAACACCGTGACGGGGCTCGTGAACTCGATCCTCACGGTGATCGGCGTGCTGGTCATGATGCTCACGATCTCCTGGCAGCTCTCCCTGATCGCGCTCGCCGTGATCCCGGTGGTCGTGCTGCTCACGGCCATCGTGGGCTCCAGGTCGCAGAAGCTGTTCGCGCAGCAGTGGGACGCGACCGGGGTGATGAACTCCGAGGTCGAGGAGGCCTACACCGGGCATTCGCTGGTGACCGTCTTCGGCCGCCGCGAGCAGATCGCCGAGCGCTTCGAGGAGCGCAACGAGAAGCTGTTCAAGGCGACCTTCGGCGCCCAGTTCGTCTCGTCGCTGATCATGCCGATCATGATGTTCGTGGGGAACCTCAGCTACGTGGTCGTCGCGATCGTGGGCGGGCTGCGGATCATCTCCGGCCAGCTCACCCTCGGCGACGTGCAGGCGTTCATCCAGTACTCCCGCCAGTTCACCCAGCCGCTGAGCCAGGTCGCCTCGATGGCGACCATGCTGCAGTCCGGCGTGGCCAGCGCCGAGCGCGTCTTCGAGCTGCTGGACGCCGACGAGCAGGAGCCCGAGACGACCCTCGACACCGCCGCCGCCGGCATCCACGAGGGCCGCGTCGAGTTCGAGCATGTGCGCTTCTCCTACACCCCCGAGCGCGAGCTGATCCGCGACCTGTCCCTCGTCGCCGACCCCGGGCACACCGTCGCGATCGTCGGCCCCACCGGCGCCGGCAAGACCACTCTGGTCAACCTCGTGATGCGGTTCTACGAGGTCGACGGCGGGCGGATCACGATCGACGGGATCGACATCCGCGACCTCACCCGTGCCCAGCTGCGCGAGCGCACCGGCATGGTGCTCCAGGACACCTGGCTGTTCAAGGGGAGCCTGCGGGAGAACATCCGCTACGGGCGCCTGGATGCGACCGACGAGGAGGTCCTCGAGGCCGCGCGCGCCACCCACGTGGACGACTTCGCCCGGCAGCTGCCCGAGGGCTACGACACGATCGTGGACGACGACGAGTCCTCGCTGTCCGCCGGCGAGAAGCAGCTGATGACCATCGCCCGCGCCTTCCTCGCCAAGCCGAGCCTGCTGATCCTGGACGAGGCCACCTCGAGCGTGGACACCCGCACCGAGGTGCTGGTCCAGAACGCGATGAACCGACTCCGCGAGGGCCGCACCTCCTTCGTGATCGCCCACCGCCTCTCCACGATCCGCGACGCGGACCTCATCCTCGTGATGGAGGACGGCGACATCGTCGAGCAGGGCGATCACGAGCAGCTGCTGGCGACCGGCGGGGCCTACGCCCGGCTGTACCGCTCGCAGTTCGAGGGCGCCGCCGTGGACATCGACGCGGAGGAGGAGCTCGCCGCGCACGAGGGCGCGCACGACGCCGCCCACGAGGTCGCGCACGACGCCTCGCATGACGGAGAGCCCTCCACCGAGACCGGCAGCATGCAGCTGGGCTGACGGGCTCCGCGGCCACTGCGGTGAACCAGCCAACACTGGTTTGTTTTCATGCATTCACGTGAATACTATTCACCCGTGACTTCCCTCCGCCCCCGTCGGCATCCCCGCCGGCGCACCCTGCTGCGCGCGCTGCCGCTCGCCCTGGGCGGCGCCGCTCTCGCGCCCGCGCTCGCCGCCTGCACCGATGCCTCCGTCCGCCTGGACGCCGAGTCCAACGCGATCCCGGAGGTCGACGTCGACAGCATCGAGGAGCAGCCCGAGCTCGCCGCCCTCGTCCCCGCCGAGATCCGCGAGCGGGGCGAGCTGGTCAACGGCGCCGCCCTGAACTACGCGCCCGGCGAGTTCGTCGGCTCCGGGGGAGGGGCGGTCGGCTACGACATGGACATCCTCGCCGCCGTCGGCAAGGTGCTGGGCCTGACGACCCGCACCGAATCCGCGGTGTTCGCACAGATCATCCCGTCGATCGGCTCGAAGTACGACGTCGGGATCTCGAGCTTCACCATCAACCCCGAGCGCCTCGAGCAGGTCTCGATGGTGTCCTACTTCGCGGCGGGGATGTCCTACGCCGTGAAGACCGGGAACCCCTACGGCATCACTCCGCCGGACCTGTGCGGCACCCGCGTCGCCCACCAGGTGGGCACCTATATGGACGACGTCGTCGTCGAACGCGACCAGGAGTGCAAGGACACGGGCGGCCAGGGCATCGTCGACCAGCCCTACGTCGGCAATGCGGACGCCGCGACCGCCGTCGCCGGCGGCAAGGCCGATGTGCTGATCGGCGACTCGCCCGTCGTCGCCTACGCCGTGGACCGCTCCCGCGGCACTCTGGAGGAGGTCGGCGAGATCGAGGACGCGGCCCTGAACGGCATCGTCGTCGCCAAGGACCAGCCGGAGCTGGCCGAGGCGATCCGCGCGGCGGTGCAGCACCTCATCGACTCCGGCGCCCTCCGCGACATCCTCGTGGCCTGGGGCAATGAGAACGGCATGATCGAGACCTCGGAAGTGGACCCGAAGCAGTGAGCACACAGACCCCCGCCCCCGCCCCCGGCGCAGCCTCGGCAGGCCCCGCGACCGGCCGTCGCGCCGTCGACCCGATCCCGGGCCGGATCCGCGCCCGGCGCAGCCCGCGCCCCGGCACCTGGATCAGCGCCGTCATCGTCGCGCTGGTCGTGCTGGGCCTGATCAACTTCCTGATCACCAACCCCGTCTTCGACTGGCCCACCGTGGCGACCTACATCCTGGACGTCAAGGTGGTCCAGGGCGTGGGCTGGACGCTGCTGATCACCGTGCTCGCGATGGTGCTCGGCACCGTCGTGGCGCTCGCCGCCGCGATCATGCGACGCAGCGAGAACCCGGTGCTCCGCGGCGTCTCCTGGGCGTACATCTTCATCTTCCGCGGCACGCCGGTGTACACCCAGCTGGTGTTCTGGGGCCTGTTCACCGTGATCGTCCCCAAGATCGCGCTGGGCGTCCCCTTCGGTCCCGAGTGGTTCTCCTTCTCCACCCGCGACTACTTCCCGGCGTTCTGGGCGGCCGTGGTGGGCCTGGGCCTGAACGAGGGCGCCTACCTCGCCGAGATCATCCGCTCGGGCCTGAACTCCGTGGACAAGGGGCAGACGGAAGCCTCCAAGGCGCTCGGCATGGGCAACGGCAACATCCTGCGGCGCATCATCATCCCCCAGGCCATGCGCGTGATCGTGCCGCCTCTGGGCAACGAGACCATCGGCATGCTGAAGACGACCTCGCTCGTTCTCGCCGTGCCCTTCACCCTGGATCTGACCTTCGCCACCAACGCGATCTCGAACAAGCTCTACGCCCCGATACCGCTGCTGATCGTGGCCGCGATATGGTACCTCGCGATCACCAGCGTGCTGATGGTGGGCCAGTTCTTCCTCGAGCGGTACTTCGGCCGCGGCTTCGACGACCGCCCCGGCGGCGCCCCGAAGCGCTCGCGCCAGTCCGCCGTGAACCGCGCCGGCACGACCCCCAAGGACTCGCTCCCGGAGGTGGAGCTCTGATGACCCACGCCGCCACGCCCACGCCCGACGACGCTCCTGCCGCCACGCCCGACCGGGCCGCCACGCCCGGTCTGACCGCCGCGCGCGACCAGGCCGCCCCGCCCGACCCGGCTGCCATGCCCGACCCTGCGGCGCCGCTCATCCAGCTCGAGGGCATCCACAAGGCCTTCGGCGAGCTCCACGTGCTCAAGGACTGCGACCTCTCCGTCGCCCCGGGCGAGGTGACCGTGCTGATCGGCCCCTCCGGCTCGGGCAAGTCCACCCTGCTGCGCTGCATCAACCAGCTCGAGGAGCCGACGGCCGGCCGGGTGCGCATCGCCGGCGTCACCCAGGGCTACACCGAGGAACCGCTGGCCGACGGTCGCTGGCAGAAGCTGCCCAGCGCCGAGATCGCCCGCCAGCGCTCGCGCATCGGCATGGTCTTCCAGCGCTTCCACCTGTTCCCGCACATGACCGCCCTGGCGAACATCGTGGAGGCCCCGATCCAGGTGCTGGGGCGGTCCAAGGCCGAGGCCAAGGAGTCCGCGCTCGCCCTGCTCGAGCGGGTGGGGCTGTCCGACCGCGCCGATCACTACCCCTCGGAGCTCTCCGGCGGCCAGCAGCAGCGCGTCGCTATCGCCCGCGCCCTGGCCATGGAGCCCGAGCTGATGCTCTTCGACGAGCCGACGTCCGCCCTGGACCCGGAGCTGGTCGCCGAGGTCCTCGCGGTGCTCAAGGAGCTCGCCGAGGGCGGGATGACCATGATCGTGGTGACCCACGAGATGGGCTTCGCCCGCGAGGTCGCCGACAGGGTCGTGTTCATGGACGAGGGCAGGATCGTCGAGCAGGGCACCGCCCAGGAGCTCGTCGAGAATCCGAGGTCCGACCGCCTCCAGGACTTCCTCGCCTCGGTGCTCTGAGCCCGGGGCGGCCGCCGGGCCGAGCAGTCATGCATGCACCATGCACCAGGGGCGCACCGCGGATGCGGTGCGCCCCTGGTGCGCTGTCGACCCCCGCTGCAGCGGGGCTGGTGGACGAGATGTGAGTGCAGCGATGAGACGGCGATGAGACGGCGATGATCAGCCGACGACGATCAGACGGCCGGGATCTCGAACTCGCCCCGGAACTCGGGGATCACGGTGTCCTCGCCGATCACCTCCGCCTCGGGTCGCACGTACGAGCCGGTGAGGGTGTCATCCGTGGTCTCGACGTAGATCGGGATGTAGCCGGTGGCCTCGCCATCGCGACGCGGCGCCCCCTCGAAGTACTCGAAGCCCGCGTCGGAGACCTCCTCGTCGGCGCTCGCCGCGTAGTTGACCTCCTCGCCGCCGTCCTCCAGGTAGAAGTCGGACTGGCTGACCACTCCGCCGTACTGGCCGCCGGGCGTCACGGCCACCTCGAGGTAGATCATCTCGCCGTCGGGGTTGTCCGTCGCGGCGTAGAAATCGGTGGGATTGCCCCGCACTGCGGAGACGATCGTGACCACGTCGCCGGTCTCCTCGTCGACGAGCTCGGTGCCGATCTCGACGACCGCGGGCTCGCCCGCGGAGGCAGCGGTGCCCTCGGCGGCGGCGTCGTCGTTGTCGTTGTCGTTGTCGTTGTCGGAGCCTGCATCGTCGGAGCTCGCGTCCTCGCCATCGGCGCTCTCGTCGGTGCCCGCGCCGTCGGAGGTATCGCTGCCGGACTCGTCGCCGTCCTCCGTGGAGGAGTCGTCCTCGTCCGTGCCCTGGTCAGTGCGTTCGTCGGCACCATCCTCGGTGCCCTCGTCTGCGCCCTTCCCAGTTTCCTCGTCGGTGCCATCGTCCTCACCGTCGCCCCCGCGGTCCTGCTCCTGGCCCTGCTCGCCCGGCTCGCTCTCGGCCTCGGTCTCGCCGAAGCCGCCGCATGCGGTCAGCGCCAGCATGGTCGCGGCCGCCAGAGCTGCTCCGCGGGCATAGATCGTTCTGGTCATGAGGGTCCCCTCTCGGCGGGATCCGGGACCGCGACCTTCGCCGTCCCCAGGCCTCGCAGTTCCCATCCCGGGAGTTGCCGCTCGACCTGAAAATGACGGTAGTCGGCCTTCTGGCCAGGGGCGATGGGCAGGAGTCCCCGTGCCATCCTCCCCATGGGGCACGCACGAAGCCGTCACGCCCGGACACGAAACAGCCCGGCCCGGACACGAAGCCGCCCGGCCCGGACACGAAGCAGCCCGGCCTGGACACGGAGCAGCCCCGCCCGGACACGAAGCGGCCCGGCCTGGAGACCGAACAGCCCCACCGGACATGAAGCAGCCCCGTCGCACGGCGACGGGGCTGCTGGTCGATCAGGTCTGGCGAGCGGGAGCTGCTGGCACGACGGTCCTACGGCCCACCACGCTCAGTGGCCCTCGACATTCAGTGGCCCACCACATTCGGTGGCCCACCGCGTTCAGCGGCTCACCACTCCAAGATCTGCCAGCGCTTCTTCTTCGCCACGCCGTACAGACCGAGGTCCGGGGAGACGGCGGTGGGGGAGCCGACCAGCTCGAGCCAGGCGGCGTCGGCGTGGGAGTCGCCGTAGCCGTAGGAGGCGGCGAGGTCCGCGCCGTGCAGATCGGCGTACTTGCTCAGCCAGTTCGCGCGGGCCTCGTCGACCAGCGGGGGAGTGGCCAGGTAGCCGGTCATGACCCCGGAGGCGTCCTCGTCCATATGGGTGGCGACGACCTCGTCGAACAGGCCCGCCAGCGGCTCCACGAGCACGTCGAGCGCACCGCTGACCAGCACGGTGCGGTGGCCGGCGGCACGGTGGCGCTCGATCGTCTCGAGGGCCTCGGGACGGATCGACGCGCGGATGCGGCGCCCGGCCTCACCCTGCATGAGAGAGCGCAGCTCGTCGCTGCGGTAGCCCTTGTAGCGGCGGTTGACCGTGCGGATCAGCTCGGAGCGGTCCCGCTTCTCCGCCCGCAGGTAGCCGGGGACCGAGGCGAGCAGGCCGCCGATCTCGGCGGGCCAGGACCGGCGGGGACGCGTCGCCCGCACCACCGCGAAGTACTGCTGGACGATGTTCGTGGCGAGCACGGTGCCGTCGAGGTCGAAGACGGCCAGGGCGTTCTCGTTCTGCTTGAGCTCCGGCGCGGGACGCGAGGTGCGCTTGCGCTGGGCGGACTTCGCCCGGGAGTACGCCTTGGTGAGGTCGGTGACCGCCGGCAGGTGCTGCTTCGTGAAGTACTCGCGCCAGTCGATCCCGGTGACGTCGAAGTCGTGTCCCTCCAGGAACGATGCCGGCAGCTCGTCGCGCAGGGCACGCGTGTTGGCGTCGTCGAAGACCATCTCCGTCTTCGTGTACTGGCGGTACAGCTCGATGTACATGCGCAGCGTGGTCAGGCCCGACGTCGCCTTGTGCAGGTCCGACGTCCACGCGCGGGTGCGCTTGGTGGCGGGGAGGTAGGCCACGGCCGTGGCCCCGACCTTCGCGGCGAGCTCCTTGGCCCGGAAGCGCTGCTCGACCATCTCCACGGCCGGGAAGGTCCAGGCCGGGACCTCGATGGCCTTGCCCTCGTCGTCCTCCAGCGGGTGCTCCACGAAGTACTCGCGCACCGCGGTGAACATCTCGTGGAAGGGCAGCGGGTTCGAGGCGCCGGAGACCACCTGGTAGTAGGCGTCGTCGCCGCGGCGGGTGACGTCCTGGGTGGCCAGGGCCACGATCACGTTGACCACGAAGTCCACGGGGATGACGTCGAGGATCGAGTCCGCCAGGCCCGGGAACTCGGGCAGGGCGCCGCGGCCGTAGGCCATGATCAGCGGGTCGGCGACCTTGTAGCCGTCGATCCAGCCCGGGTACGGGTTCTGGACCGCCGATTCGATGATCGAGGGCCGCACGAAGGAGACACGGTGGCCGTTGGCCGCCCACAGCTCCTCGGCGACCTGCTCCGCCATCGCCTTGGTGAAGGTGTAGATGTCGGTCCAGCCCACGGACTGGGCGCGGGTGCGACCGAAGTCGACCAGGCGCTCGTCGACCCACTCGCGGCGGGCCTCCTCGGAGGCGGAGGCGACCGCCTTGGGGCCCATCCGGCCGGTGCGCAGCGTCGCGCCGCGGATCTGGGAGCGCAGGGTCTCGGGCCGACGGGACTCGGCGTCGACGCGGGTGCGGGCGTCGAGCGCGGCCTGGTACTCGGCGCGCCAGTCGACGTCGGTCCGGAGCGACCCTTCCTGGCGCAGGCCCTTCGCGATGCCGCCGACGTAGGCGGTCGAGACGTGGATGACGTGGGGGTCCTGGCCGGAGGCGAGCAGCGCCTCGTAGAGGTTCCTCGCCCCGCCGACGTTGGTGCGGAAGGCCTCGTCGATCGGCGGGTCGAAGGAGACCGAGGACGCGGAGTGGATGACCACGTCGAAGGGGTCCTCGATCGCGGGCATGTCGGTGAGATCGCCTTCGAGCACGGAGACACGGGCGTCGAATGCGGCCTTCACGACGGCCTTCCCGTCTTTCGCGTCCTGGCTGTCCTGGCTGCTCGTGGTGATCGCGTCGGCCCAGGAGGAGAAGACGGGCTTGCGCAGCAGCTGCTCGAGGCGCTTGAGCCCGGTGAGGGAACCCTTGGGGCGCACCACGGCGGTGATGTGGGTGTTCTCGGTGGTCTCCAGGAGGGACCGCAGGACCGCCTGGCCCAGGAATCCGGTGACGCCGGTCAGCAGGATCCGACGATCCCCGTCGCGGTGCCCGCCGCTGCTCGCGGACTGGTCGGCGGACGGTGTGCTGTTCGACATGGATTCCCTCGATGGACGGGTACGGAAGGACGTGCAAGATATGGGGCCCGTGTCGCGATCCCGTCGCGTTCGACGCGCCCCGGGGTCGCCTCACCAGGGGTGTTTCCCGCGCTGATCAGGGCGGCTCTAGTGTATCGTAGCCGCCATGCATAGGGCCCTGATCACCGGTGGCACCGCGGGCATCGGGGCCGCTTTCGCGAGAGCTTTCGCTTCTCGCGGAGCGTCCCTCGTGCTGGTCGCGCGAGACGCCTCCCGCCTGGACGAGACTGCCGCACAGCTCCGCCGCGAGTACGGCGTCGAGATCGAGACCCTCGTCGCCGACCTCGCCGACCGCGCGTCGCAGCAGCGCGTCGCCGACCGCCTCGAGGCGGCGACGAAACCGGTCGACGTGCTCGTCAACAATGCCGGCTTCTCCGTGAAGGCGAGCCTCCTCGAGGAGGACATCTCCGCCCATGACCTCGGCTTCGAGGTGATGATCCGCGCCGTGCTGAAGCTCGGCGGTGCGGCAGGCCGGGGGATGCGCGAGCGCGGCCGAGGCTGGATCATCAACGTGGGCTCCGTGAGCGCCCTGGTGACCCAGAACAACTACTCCGCCATCAAGGCCTGGGTGGGCAACTACTCCGAGTCGCTCGGGGTGCAGCTGTCCGGCACCGGCGTGCAGGTCACAGCGCTCATGCCGGGCTGGGTGCGCACCGAGTTCCACAACCGCGCCGGGATCAAGGGCTCCTCGATCCCCGGTGTGCTGTGGCTCGACGCCGACCGCCTGGTCGAGGAGTGCCTGCGGGATGTGGCCCGCGGTAAACCCGTGTCGATCCCGTCGCTGCGCTGGAAGGGGATCGCCGGTGTGCTGCGCACGACGCCTCGTGGGATCGTGGCACGACTGAGCGCACTGCTCAGCCACCGCCGCAGCCGGGAGAAGTGATCGCATGACCCCGCAGAACTCCCCGCAGATCCCCGGGCAGGACCCTGAGGACACCGTCGATCCCGCCGGTGCCGCCTTCCCGGCGCGATCCGGTGACGCCGCAGGTCATGCGCGTCCCGGGGGACCTGCCGAGGACGCCGACACCGTCGCCGACGACCTCGCCGCCGCTGATGAGGACTCCGACGTCGACACGGATGCCGACGCCGGTGGGGAGCCCGGCGGCGACGCCGGCGGTGACGCTCCGGAGGGTCCGGCCGATGAGACGAAGCAGCCCGGCGAGTCGACGCAGAACGACGAGACCACGCAGAACGACGAGACCACGCAGAGCAACGGGGCGAAGCATCCCAGCCCCGGCCGACGTCTGATGGCGTCGCTCTCGGCCCGCTCGCGCGGCGAGGGCTGGGAGAAGCCCGAGGGCGAGCTCGCGAAGTACCGCTCGCGCTGGCGCTCGGGGCTCCGCTTCGTGCTGCAGCGCGTGATCTTCCGGATGGTCGTGCGGTCCGCAGTGACCCCGCAGGTCGTGATGCACCGGCGCGTCAAGAGCGTCCGGGGGCCGTTCGTGCTGGTCGCGAATCACACCAGCCATGTCGACGGACCCCTGCTGGCGCTCAGCCTGCCGTGGGCTCAGGGCCGGCTGCTGTCCACCGGAGTCGCGACGGACTACTGGTTCGAGCACGGCTGGCCCCGCCGATTCTTCGTGCGCACCATGCTCAACGCCTTCCCGATCGACCGCGGCGGCGATCGCAAGCACTCGGGCACGTCCCGCAAGCTGCTGCGCGCCGGGGTTCCGATCCTGGTCTTCCCCGAAGGCGGGCGCCAGAGCAGCGGCCAGATGACCAGCTTCAAGCCCGGCGGGGCGGCCCTCGCGATCAGCGTGGGTGTGCCCGTGATCCCTGCGGCGATCGTCGGAGGCTACGAGGCGATGCCCAAGGGGCGGAGCTGGCCGCAGGGCCGCCCCCCGGTGCGCGTCGTCTTCGGTGAGCCGATCATCTCCGACCAGGACGAATCCGCGGTCGACTTCTCCGACCGGATCCGCGCACGAGTCAAAGACCTGTACGAGCAGCATCACGACGAGGTCCTGGGCGCGGACGCCCCGGACGAGGAGGAAACCGCATGAGCGACCGGCTGAGCGCCCGAGAGGTCAAGCGGCACAAGTGGTGGGGATGGGGTCTGGACGACGTCACCTTCCGGTACGACAACAAGCCGGCCTTCGCGCCGCTCGCGAAGAACAAGGTGGGCGTGGACCTGGCCGCGAAGGACACGCCGGTCGAGCCCGACCTCTCGGCGTTCGACGTGCCTGCGACCCGCCTCCCCGAGGACGTGCGTGCGCTGCTGACCGGCGTGGTCGGCGAGGAGAACCTGCTGGAGGACGACGAGTACCGCGTCGTGCACTCCTTCGGCCGCTCCCTGCCCGACCTGTTCCGTGTGCGCGCCGGTGACTTCGGGCGCCTGGTCGATGCCGTGGTCTACCCGGACTCCGAGGCCGAGGTCGCCGAGGTCCTGCGCATCGTCCTGGAGAAGGACCTGGTGCTGATCCCCTACGGCGGCGGCTCCTGCATCTCCGGCTCGGTCACGCCCGACGTCACCGAGCAGCGCCCCGTGCTCACCATGAACCTGGGCCGCATGCGCGAGGTCCTCGAGATCGACGACACCGCGGGCCTGGCGCGCGTCGAGGCCGGCGTCTACGGCCCGGATCTCGAGGAGCAGCTCAACGCCCTGGGCTGGACCGTCGGGCACTTCCCGGACTCCTTCACGTACTCCACCCTCGGCGGCTGGGCCGCGACCCGCTCCTCGGGCATGCAGTCCGACAAGTACGGGGACATCGAGGACATCGTGCGCGGCCTGCGCATGGTCCACCCCGACGGCATCGCCGTCACCAAGGCGATCCCGGGCCGAGACTCCGGCCCCAGCGTGCACGAGATGATCCTGGGCAGCGAGGGCCGCCTCGGCATCATCACCGAGACCACAGTGCAGGTGCACCGCCTCGCCCCGGTGCGCCAGGTCATCGCCTATATGTACCCCGACTGGGAGCACGGCATCCGCGGCATGCACGCGATCGCCCGCTCCACCGACGTCTCGCCCACGTTCACCCGTCTCTCCGACGGGCCCGAGACAGAATTCAGCCTCTCCATGGTCAAGGAGCCCAGCTCCACCAAGGGCAAGGTGGCCGCGAAGGTGCAGGACGGGCTGTTCGCCTACCTGCGCTCCAAGGGCTGGGACACCACGAACGAGATGTCGATCTCCTACGTCTGCTTCGAGGGCTCCAAGGAAGCGGTCGAGCAGCAGAAGTCGATCGTCAAGAAGATCGTGAAGAACGCCGGCGGCATCACCCTGGGCGCCGGCCCCGGGGCGATCTACGACCAGAAGAAGTTCGACACCCCGTACCTGCGCGACTTCCTGCTGAACTACCAGGTCTTCGGCGACGTGTGCGACACCGGGGCGACCTGGTCGAGCATCAACGAGGTCCACACGAAGGTGTACGAGGCGTTCTACGCGGTGCAGGAGGAGCAGGGCCTGCCCGGCTTCATGTTCTGCCATATGTCGCACAGCTACCACGCGGGGGCGTGCCTCTACTTCACCTTCGCCTTCCCGTACTCCTCGGACGAGCAGGCACTGGACCAGTACTACGCGGCCAAGCAGGCTGTGCAGCAGACCTTCGTGGATCTGGGCTCGACCGTCAGCCACCACCACGCGGTGGGCACCGAGCACCAGCCGTGGATCACCGAGGACATCGGCGAGGTCGGCGTGCGTATGGTCAAGGGCCTGTTCGCGGACAACGACCCCGGGCGGAACCTGAACCCGGGCAAGGTCACCACGCCCTGAGCGGCCATGAGTGACGTCTGGGTGCTGCGGCACGGGGAATCCACCGCCAACGTGGAAGGGCGGATCGTCTCGCTGCCCGGGCCGCGCGCCCTGACGCACGTGGGACTGACCGATCTGGGCCGACGCCAGGCGCGGGCCACGGCGCGCGGCGCGCTCGAGCAGGGGCTGGGGGCGACGACGACCGTCGTCTCCAGCGACTTCGCCCGGGCCCTGCAGACCGCGGAGGAGTTCGCGCACGGGATCGGTGCCGCCGCGCCCCGCCTCGACGAACGGCTGCGGGAGCGGGGTTTCGGCGCGCACGACGAAGGGCCCTCCAGCGCCTACGACCTGGTGTGGTCCGTCGACCGCGAGCGCGGCACCCATGACGACGGCGTCGAGCAGGTCGCCGCGGTGGCGGAGCGCGTGGACCAGGCGCTCCGCGCTGCGGATGCCCTCGCGGCCGACGCCCCCGTCGTGCTCGTCGCCCACGGCGACATCCTGCAGATCGCCCTCGCGATCGGGGCAGGCATGGACCCGCACGACCACCGCGACGTCCCGCACCTGGGCAACGCCGAGCTGCGCCGGATCGGGTCGGCCCGCCTGTGAGCGACGCGCCGTCAGCAGGAGCGATGAGCGGTGGCGCGAGCGGCGCGGCGGCAGGCGGGGCATCGGCTCGCACGACCGCAACGGTGCTCGTGGTCAACTGCGGCCCCGACGCGGCACGGGAGGTCCTCGACGCCTTCTTCCGCGACCGCGGCTGGGGCCGACGGGAGCGCGGCGAGGGCCGCATCGACTACGAGCGCGGCAGCCGCCGACGGACCATCCTCCTCGGCGCCCTGGCCGGGAAGGCCTTCTTCCTGACCGCCCAGATCGAGATCCGCGCCGGCGGGCGCACCACGGAGATCCGATACCGCTGGGGCGCGGCGGCCGGTGCGGCGCTCGGCGGGAGCCTCGGGCGCGCCCGTGCGGAGCGTGCTCATCAGCAGACCGTCATCGCCCTCGAGGCGCATCTCGAGCACCTCGGGATGCTCGTGCGGGCGGGAAGGGCCTGAGGCCTCCTGGATCGTCGCTGTGCCGCAGGTCAGCAGGTCCCGACGAGGCGGTATGCCGTTGAGTCGGGCGGGCAGGTCCCCTCGCCATTGAGGGAACCTGTCGACGACCATAGTTGGCTACTGATGAGTAATGCGTCACAGGTGGGTCACGGTTCACCCTCGTGTCCCGGGGGAGCGGCGACCTCTCGGGCGGCGACGCCTGCGTCTCGCGTCGGCCTCCCTTCTGCCGCGCACCGGCGCTCCATCCCGTCGGCCTCCGGGGCGCCGGATCCTGCGCCCGACGGATCGGAACCGGCGCGTCGTGGACAGAACGTTTCCCTCGTGGGAATACGCCCCTACGATGGACGGACCGCGCTGACGGGGTAGCCCTCGGCGCACCTTCCACATCACAGAGGATTGCAATGACACTGCGCATCGCCGTGTTCGGCGAGAACCGGCACGAGAAGGTCGACCCGAAGGTCCAGGAGATCTATCCCGAGGGCATGCACACCGTCATCGCCGGCGGCCTGCGCGACGTGCTCGCGGCCGACGGCGTCGACGCCGAGGTGCGGATCGCCCTGCTGGACGACATCGAGGAGACCCTCTCCGAGGAAGCCCTCGCCGAGACCGACGTGCTCACCTGGTGGGGCCACATGGCCCATGAGGACGTTCCCGACGAGGTCGTCGCCCGCGTGGTGCGCCGCGTCCACGAGGGCATGGGCCTGATCCCGCTGCACTCGGCCCACTACTCCAAGGTGTTCAAGGCCCTCATGGGCACCACCTGCTCGCTGCTGTGGCGCAACGAGGGCGAGGAGGAGCGGGTGTGGACCGTCAACGGCTCCCACCCCATCGCCCGCGGCGTCCCGCACCCGATCGTCATCCCCGCCCAGGAGATGTACGGCGAGATGTTCGACATCCCCGCGCCCGATGAGCTCGTGTTCGTCTCCTCCTTCGCCGGCGGCGAGGTGTTCCGCTCCGGCGCCGCCTTCCGTCGCGGCAAGGGCAAGGTCTTCTACTTCAGCCCCGGTGACCAGGAGTACCCCGTCTACCGCCAGAGCGAGATCCAGCGGGTGCTGGCCAACGCCGTGGTGTGGGCCCGCCCCGAGGATCGCCCGGCCGAGCCGGTGAAGATCGCCAACGCGCCGCGCGACTGGTTCCGCGAGGACGGACCGGAGGCGACCACGCGTGTCATCTGATCTCGACATCACCGCCGGGCTCGGCACCGACACCTCCGCCGCGCCGACCCTCGCGCCCCACCTGACCGGTTTCCCGCGGCTCCCCTCGGACCGCCCGGCCCGGGTGGTCGTGGTCGGCGCCGGCGGCATGGGCAGCTGGTGGGCCCGGGAGGTCGTCGCGAGCGGCGTCGCCGAGCTGGTGGGCGTCGCCGACCTCGTCGAGGGCGCCCCGCAGAAGGTCATCGAGCAGTCCGGCGCGACCGATCCGTCGGCCATCGCCGCGGGCACCGACGGCGTGGATCTCGCCCTGGAACTCGGCGCGGACCTGCTCATCGACCCCACCGTGCCGGTCGCCCATCACCCCGTCACTGTGAAGGCGCTGCACGCCGGGATCCCGGTGCTCGGCGAGAAGCCGGTCACCGAGAACCTGCACGAGGCGATCAGCCTGCTCGCGCACACCCAGCTGACCGGGGTGCCGTTCATGGTCTCCCAGTCCCGGCGGTTCTTCCGCCAGGTGCGCCAGCTGCGCAGCTTCGTCGCCGCGCACGGGCCGACGGTGCTCACCAGTGCGTTCTTCTCGCTGTTCACGGAGATGGAGGGATACCGGCGCACGCAGCAGCATCCGCTGCTGCGGGACATGGGCATCCACGCCTTCGACACCGCGCGGTACATCATGGACGCCGACCCGGTCGCGGTCACCGCACGCGGTGCCCAGCCCGAGTGGAGCGTCTACGAGCACGACGCCACCGTCACGGCGACCTTCGAGATGTCCGACGGCTCGCTGTTCGTCTACAACGGCACCTGGAACGCCCGCGGGCTGCCGACCTACTGGAACAGCGAGTGGCGGATCGGGGCCCAGCAGGGCTCGGCCACCTGGGACGGCAAGGGGGTGCCCGTGCTCGGCACCGAGGACGAGGCGGCCACCGAGCGTCTGCAGGCCGCCGTGGACGCCGAGACGGGGGAGGAGCCCGATCAGATCGCCGCTTCGCTCATCGAGTTCGTCAGCGCTCTGCGCGAAGGTCGGACGCCGATGTGCGAGGTGCACGAGAACCTGCTCAGCTTCGCCATGGTCGAGGCGGCCGTCGCCTCCGTGGAGCGCGGACAGCGCGTCGAGATCGACGAGCTGCTCGAGCAGGCCCGGCTCGAGGCGATCGCTGCGGAGACCCATCAGGGTGCCCGTGAGCTCATGCAGTCCTGGAGCTCGGTGCGTGAGGTGCTCGCCGCCGCGCAGTGACCATCCCGGCCTGCAGTGACCAGTCCTGTCCGCGGTGACTGATCCTGCACGACGACACCGGACCCGGTAGACCGATGATCGGCCTGCCGGGTCCGGTGTCGTCGGCGGGTCTGCTGTCGCCGGGAGGACGACAGGCGACATGGGTGGAGCATGGAGCATGGAGCATACGAAGAAGCCCCTCACTGCACTCTCGGTGCTGTGAGGGGCTTCGTTCTGCGGTGCGCCCGAAGGGATTCGAACCCCCAACCTTCTGATCCGTAGTCAGATGCTCTATCCGTTGAGCTACGGGCGCTTGTCAGTTGAACTGACCTGGTTAACAATAGTTGACCGCTCCGGTCCGCGCCAATCCTGGAGTCATGACGCTCCTCACACGACTCCAGGATCGGCGATCGGACCTGGGATCACCAGCCCGGATGCTGCGGGGGCTGGTTCCCGTCCTGCGGGTTCTGCGGGTCCGGGCGCTGCTGGTTCCACGGCTGGTCCTGGTCGCTCGGCGGAGCGGCCGGGGGAGACGCCTGGCCCCACTGTTGGCCGTCCTGGGGTGCGGCGGGGGGCGGTGATGCCTGGCCCCACTGCTGGCCGTCCTGGGGTGCGGCGGGGGGCGGTGATGCCTGGCCCCACTGCGGGCCGCTCTGGGGCGCTGCGGGAGGGTTGTTGCCCGAGGGCATCGACGCCGCGCCGGCAGCGGCGCTGCCGAAGGCTGCCGGGGCCACTGCACCTGCGGCGCCGTTCGAGGTCTTCTTGCGACGGGCACGGATCACGAAGAAGATGATCGCCGCGAGCACGAGCAGCAGCTGGAAGCCGAGCACCACCACGATGATGATCACGACGAGCCACGGGAAACCGCCGGATTCCGCAGTGATGTCCACGCCGCTGTAGAAGTCGACGATGTCCGTGTACGTGACGGTCTTGCCGTCGATCGTGCCGCCCTGGGACTCGAGGACCTTGCCCGGGAAGGTGAAGGTCATCTTGAAATCGAAATCTGAGACGTCCGCACCGTAGAGGGACGCGAACATGTCGAGGTCTTCCTGCGTGAGCGCCTCGGAACCCATGTCCATGGTCAGGTGGTATTCGCCGTCGGACTCCGCGAGCTCCAGGCCGTCACCGAAATCGGAGCGCTCCATCGGGCCGGAGAAGCGGCAGCCCCAGAGGCCGTCCTCCTCATAGGCCTCGATCGACACCGAGCCGATCGGCTCATCGGATTCCATGTCGTCGCACAACGCCTGCGCGTTGTCGTACTCGCTCTCGACGAAGGAGGGCTTGAACCCCATGTCGAAGGAGACCTGCATGTTGTCGACGTCTTTGACCTCGAAATCCGCGTGCAGCTTTCCGCAGCCCGCGAGGAGCAGCACGAACGGTAGGACGAGCAGGGCGTAGAGCCGTCGCCTGGCTGAGATGGTTTTCATGGTTCCCCCGTCGCGTCATGCCGGAATCGTCAGCACTGCGCACTGATAGCACGCTGTTTCAGATTCAGGATACCTGGACGGAATCCTCCGCGTGGTGGGGAGAACTCCCCACCACCCATCAGTTCGGACCCATCAGCCCGGAGAACGGCGGTTTCGGAGAACTACTTCCAGAACATGAGCATGCCGCCGCCGACCAGCATCACGCCGAAGCCGGCCGCGAGGTTCCAGTCGCCGATGGGCAGCGGCAGGGCGCCGCCCGAGAGGTAGAAGGTGACGAGGTACGCCAGCCCCAGGAGGAGGAACACGACCGCTGTCGGGGCCAGCCATGCAGGGTTCGGGGCCTCGGCGGCGACCCGGCGGCGGCCCGTGCGCGCGGTCTCCGCGGCGGCGGCCTTCTTCGGCGAGGTGGACCGGCTGGCGTCCTTCGCCTTCTCGCTGACCTCGCTGCCGCTGGTCCGTCCGGCGTCGGCGTCGGAGCCCTTCTCGGCGTTCTTGCCCGCGGACTTGCCGGACGCCTTGCGCGAGCCCTTCGCCGGAACTGGGTCCTTCGCGCCGCCATCCTTCGTGCGCGAGCGCTTCACGGGGTCCTTGCCGGCTGCGCTGTCCTTACCCGCTGCGTCATCCTGGCCGGCTGCGTCGTCCTTGCCGGGTGCGGGGGTGGGATCTGCGGCAGTCGTGAGCTCGTCGAGATCGTCCGTCGCGGGCTCGGCGGCTCGGGCCTTCGCTGCCGATGCCGCCCGTGCGGACGACTTCTTCTTGCTCCTGGCCATGACAACGTGCTCCCTCGGGACTGCCTGTCGCGCGGGCGTGCCGCACGGGTCCGCGGATGCAGACCTTGGCCTAGGGTAATGGGCGTGGACTGAGCGTGCGAAGCGAGGAGTGGCCATGAGCGCAGATACCGCTGCACCGTCGGGCCCTGAGCGTTCCTCGTCGGACTCCCAGCACTCGTCGTCGGGCCCCGAACACACGTCGTCGGGCCCTGAGCGTTCCCCGTCAGGACCGGAGCGCTCCTCCTCAGCCCCGGATCCACGGCGGGCACCCGGCCCGCGCCAGCGCGTCGGTCTGGCCCTGGTGATGATCCTGTGCGGCGTGCTGTTCGCGACCACGGCTCGGATCTCCGGCGGGAGCTCGATCCGTGACGAGAGCGGCGATGTCGTCGGGGTGCTGCGCGAACGGGGGCGCACCATCGAGCAGCTCACCGACGAGGCGGCGGATAAGCGCGCCGAGATCGAGGAGCTCTCCGCAGGGAGCGGGGACACGCTCACCCAGGAGCGCACCACCGTGGTCGCCGACGCCGTCGGGCTCAGCGAGGTCAGCGGTCCGGCCCTGCAGATCACCCTGACCGACGCCCCCACCAGCACGCTCGGCTCGATCCCCGATGTCGAGCCGGATGATCTGGTGGTCCACCAGCAGGACATGGAGTCCTACATCAACGCGCTCTGGGCCGGGGGCGCCGAGGCGATGATGCTGCAGGACCAGCGGGTCGTCAACGGCAGCGCCTTCCGCTGCGCGGGCAACACCCTCCTGCTCGAAGGGCGCGTCTACTCGCCGCCGTTCACGATCACCGTGATCGGGCCGACCGATCAGATGCTGGACGAGCTCGAGACGACGCCCGGAGTGCAGATATATCGTGAATGGGTGGACTATGTGGGCCTCGGGGAACGGATCGAGACCATGGATGACGCCACCCTCCCCGCCTTCGAAGGGTCCCTGACCCTCGACATCGCGAAAGCTGGATGATGGCCAGACGCTCCGCCCCGACGCACCGGCACGGACCGGGCCCCCTCGTCGGCGCCATCGGCATCCTCGGCGAGCTGCTGCTCTCCCTCGGCGCCCTGCTCCTCCTCTTCCTGGTCTGGCAGCTGTGGTGGACCGACGTCGTCGCCGACAGGGAGCAGTCCGGCATCATCGCCGGCCTCCAGGACGACTGGGGGAGCGTCGACGAGGAGAAGATCGCCCCCGCCCAGGACGGCCCGCCGCCGGTCCCCGACACCCTCGGGGCGAACCGGGTCTGGGGCACCATGCACGTGCCCGCCTTCGACCGTGAGACCTTTCCGCTCGCCGAGGGCGTGGGCCTCGAGGAGGTCCTCAACGTCAAGGGCGCCGGCCATTACCCGCAGACGGCCCTGCCCGGCGAGGTCGGGAACTTCTCGGTCGCCGGGCACCGCAACACCTATGGCCGGGTCTTCGAGGACATCGCGGGCCTGCAGCTCGGCGACCCGATCGTCGTCGAGACGGCCGACGCCTTCTACGTGTATGAGGTGACCGAGTCGCTGATCGTGGATCCCTCCGCCGTGGAGGTCATCGCCCCGACCCCGGGGGACCTCGACGCCGAACCGACCCAGCAGACGATGACGCTGACCGCCTGCCACCCGATGTACTCGGCCCGGGAGCGGTACATCGTCCACGCGGAATTCGCCTACTGGACCGATCGAGCCGACGGCATCCCCGAGGCCCTCGCCACCACGGAGGAGACCTGATGTACGCCTGGATGTTCCGTCATCTGCCCGGCCCGCTGTGGGCGAGGATTCTGCTCGTAATGGTGCTGCTGGCGCTGGTCGTCGTCGCGCTGTTCGGCTGGGTCTTCCCCGCGATCGCGCCCTATATGCCGTTCAACGACGGGCTGGTGGGAGCCGATCCGGCCGGTCCGGCCGGCTAGACGGGCGGCCGACGGCGCCTGCCGGCCTGCGTCTGCCAGTCGGCGCGTGTCGTCCGGTCAGCCGGCCGTCATGAGGGGCTGCAGCCCCGCGGAGCGCTCGACGGCATCGATCCCGTCGCACAGCTGCAGGAACCGCGCGAGCAGCAGATGGCCGTTCTCGGTGAGCACGGATTCGGGATGGAACTGCACGCCGTGCAGCGGCAGCTCGCGGTGGACGAGCCCCATGATCATGCCGTCGGCGGTGCGGGCGGTGACCTCGAGCGAATCGGGGATCGTCGCCGGATCGACCGTGAGCGAGTGGTAACGGGTCGCGGTCATCGGGGACGGCGCACCCTCGAACACGCTGCGGCCCTCATGCGTGACGGGGCTCGTGCGACCGTGCATGAGCTGCGGGGCGTGGCCCACTGTGGCTCCGAAGTACTGCCCGAGGGCCTGGTGGCCCAGGCAGACGCCGAGCATCGGCACGGCGCCGTGCGCGCAGGCACCGATGACGTCGAGCGTCCGGCCGGCGGTGCTGGGGTTCCCGGGCCCGGGGGAGACCATCACCCCGTCGAAGCCGGTGAGGTCCACCGCGCCGGAATCGTCGGCGGGCACCTCGTCGTTGCGGACCACCTGGGTGCGGGCGCCCATCTGCTGCAGGTAGCCCACGATCGTGTAGACGAAGCTGTCGTAGTTGTCGATCACGAGGATGCGGGCGCCCTCGTTGCTCGACCCGTTCGCTGCGGGGGCCGCGGAATCACTCACCGTCGCCGGCCTCCTCGTCGTTCTTGTCAGCGTTCGCGTTCCTGTTCACGCTGCTGTTCCCGTTGCCCTTGCCGTTCCCCGCTGCCTCATCGGCCGGCGTCTTGCTGGGATCGTCCGTGGGCTCCGTCGTCGGGTCCGTGGTCGGCTTGTCGGTCGGCTCCGTCGTCGGATCCTTGGTCGGCTCGGTGGTGGGGTCCTTGGTCGGCTCCGTCGTCGGCTTCTCGGTCGGGGTCGGAGTCTCCTTGGGGCCGCTCGAGACGATGATGTTCACGGTGGAGCCGCGCTCGACAGGTTCATTGGCCGCGGGATCCGTGCGGATGACCTGTCCCTCCGGCACGCTGTCGGAGTTCTCGCTCTCCTGAGTGGACCCGAAGCCGGCTTCCTTGAGGGTCGCCTGGGCGTCCTCGAGGGTCTGGCCGGTCACGTTGGGGACCTTCACCGGCCCGGGAGCGGCGGCGATCACCAGGTCCACGCTGGAGCCGTACGGCTGGGTCCCGGCGTCCGCCTTGGGGGTCTGGGAGGTCACGGAGCCGGGCTTGGCCTCCGAGTCCTCCTTCTCCGAGGGCTCGGGCACCTCGAAGCCGCGGGCCTCGAGGACCTCGGTCGCCTTCTCGATCTGCGTGCCCATGACGTCCGGGACCTCGACCATTCCCGAGGCGAGGCGCACCGTGACCTCGGAACCGGCATCCACCGTGTTGCCGCTCTGCGGGCTGACGTGGGTGACGGTGCCCTGCTTCTGCGGGGCATCCTCCTCGTCCCCCTCGACCATCACCAGGCCGGCGTCCTCGATGGCCTTCTGGGCCTGGTCGCGTGTCATGCCCTCGAGATCGGCGGGGACCTTCACCGCCTCGGGTCCGGCGGAGACGCTCACGGCGACGGTGGACCCGACAGGGGCGTCCTCGCCCTCGCCCGGGTTCGTCTCGATGACCAGTCCCTTGTCGACGTCCTGGGACTGCACCTGGTCGAACTCCGGCGTGAGGTCGACCTCGGCGAGCTTCGCGCTCGCCTGGTCCTCGCTGAGCCCGGCCACGGCAGGGACGGGCACCATCTCGGGGCCCTTGTCCTTCCAGGGCTGGATGACGGCGAGGGCCGCACCGACCACCGCCAGCACGGCGAAGATCACCAGGATGATCAGCCACCAGGGCCGCTTGTGCTCCGGCTCCTCCTCGACCTCCTGGGCCTGGTGAGCGGCGAGCCCGCCGGTCACGGCAGGCGTCCGGTCGGTGCTCCAGTTCGCCGCGGCTCCCGCCCCGGCGCCGACCGCTCCCACGCCGGCCATCGCCGGCAGGGCTTCGGTGGCGTCGTCGACGGGGCCCAGCACGGTCGTGGCGTCGGCATCGGTCCCGGAGGGGACGGCGCCGGCGACCAGCGCCGGGGCGCGCCCGCCGACCACGGTCGCGATGTCGCGCGAGAAGGCCACCGCGCTCGGGTAGCGCTCCTCGCGGTCCTTGGCCAGCCCGGTGAGGATCACGGCGTCCAGCGCCGGGGTGATCGCCGGGTTGTAGGCCGACGGCGGCTGCGGCTCCTCGCGCACGTGCTGGTAGGCGATCGAGACCGGGGTGTCGCCGGTGAACGGCGGGCGGCCCGTCATCATCTCGTACATGACGCAGGCGGCGGAGTAGATGTCGGAGCGGGCGTCGACCAGCTGGCCGCGGGCCTGCTCGGGGGAGAGGTACTGGGCGGTGCCCATCACGGCCTGGGTGGCGGTCATCGCACTGGTCGCGTCGGCGATGGCGCGCGCGATGCCGAAGTCCATGACCTTCACGGCGCCGGCGTCGTTGATCATGACGTTGCCCGGCTTGATGTCGCGGTGCACGATCCCGGCGCGGTGCGAGTACTCCAGGGCGCTCAGCAGCGCCGCCATGATCTCGCCGGCCTGATGGGCGTCCATCGGGTCCTGGGGGTCGATGTAGGCGCGCAGGGTGTCGCCGTGCACGTACTCCATGACGATGTACGGGATGGTGACGTCGGCACCGGTGATGGTGCGCTGGTGCTCCTCGCCGGTGTCGTACACGGCGACGATCGAGGGGTGGTTCAGGGAGGCCGCGCTGTGCGCCTCACGGCGGAACCGCTCCTGGAAGTTGGCATCCCGGGCGAGGTCGGAGCGCAGCACCTTCACAGCGACGGTGCGATGCAGGCGGGAGTCCTCCGCGAGGAACACCTCGGCCATGCCGCCGGTCCCGAGGATCTTGCCCAGGGTGTACCGGCCCCCCAGGATCACCTTCTCTTCGCTCACTCCACACCCGTCCTCGTGCCGTGGCCGACACCGACCGATCCGATCATCGTACGTGCTGACGCCGTGTCCCCCGAGCCGACGTGATCAATGCCCATCGCCCCTGTCGGCAGCCATCCCAACCCGCCCGCGACCGCGACGGCGATCACCGCGACCAGCACGATCACCAGGATCAGGCCGGGCATCGAGAACGGTCCGATGCGGCGACCGGTCGAGGTCCCGCGCACCGTCCGCGACGAGGCCGCGGTGTCCACATCGCCCAGGGGCCGCGCCCCGAAGGAGCCCGGGGACGCTCCGGTGGCAGCGCCGTTCCCACCGGCCCTGCCAGTGTCGCCCGAGGTGGCGGCCCGGGTCTTCGGCGCGGGGCGCTTCGTCCGCGGCGCCGGGGCGGGGGAGGCGGCCGATCTGGCCGATGCCGCGGAGTACGCGGAGCTGGCCGATGCGGCGGAGGGACCGGACGTCGCGGATGCCGCGGATACCGCCGAGCCCGCGGACCCTCCTGAGCGGTGGCGGATGCCCCGCCGTCCCGAGAGCGGAAGCGGCATCGCCGCCGTGCGGTTGCCCGTCGGCGAGGCGCTCGGGCCCCGCCGAGGGTGCTCCCCGGTCGAGCTCGGACGCACGGCGTTCTCACCCGTCCAGTCATGGTCCTCGACGCGGGTCACGGGGATCGCGCCGGTGGTGAAGTGCGGCTCCACCCCGCGCTGGATCGCCTCGAGGATCCGGGAGACGGCCGCCGCGGAGCGGGGACGGTTCGCCGGGGCCTTCGCGAGGGTCATCATGACCAGGTGCCGCAGATCGGCGTTGATCGCCTCCGGCAGCGCTGGTGGCTGCTGCTTGACCTGGGCCATCGCGATCTCGACCTGGCTGGATCCCGTGAAGGGGCGGTGCCCCGCGAGCATCTCGTAGGCCACGATCCCCAGGGCGTAGATGTCGGAGAGGGAGGTGGCCTGCTTGCCCATCGCCTGCTCGGGCGAGAGGTACTGGGCGGTGCCCATCACCAGGCCCGTCTTCGTCAGCCGTGCCTGGTCCTTGCTGCGGGCGATCCCGAAGTCGGTGATCTTCATGGACCAGTCGGCCTGCTCGTCGACCAGCACGTTCTCCGGCTTCACGTCGCGGTGCACGACGCCCTTGGAGTGGGCGGCGTCCAGGGCGCGCGCGAGCTCGATGAGCACCGAGACGACCCGCTTCTCCGGCAGGCCACCGGGGTTCTCCTCGATGATGTCCGACAGCGGACGCCCGGGGCAGAGCTCCATGACGATGTAGGCGCGCCCGTCGAGCTCGCCGTAGTCGTACAGCGCGGCGATCGCGTCGTGCGAGAGCGCAGCGGTGTGCCGTGCCTCGGCGCGGAACCGCTTGAGGAAGCCGTCGTCCCCCGCGTACTCCTCACGCAGCACCTTGATCGCCACATCGCGGTCCAGTTCCTGGTCCAGGCCCTTCCAGACCTGTCCCATGCCACCGGTGGCGATGAGCGACGTCAGTTCGTAACGTCCCTCGAGCACGAGCCCTGGCTCAGTCCTCATGGATTGATCACCGCCTCCATCACATCCCGAGCGATCGGTGCCGCCGTGCGCGACCCGTATCCGCCTTCCTCGACCACGACCGCGACCGCGATCTTCTGGTCGTCGACCTGTCCGTACCCGACGTACCAGGAGTGCGCGGCGCGATCCTCGCCCCACTCCGCGGTGCCGGTCTTGCCGCCGACCTCGACGCCGTCGATGGCGGCCGCCGTGCCGGTGCCGTTCTCGACCACGCCCACCATCATCTGGCGCATCTGCGCGGCGTTCGAGGCGCTCAGTGGCTGGCCGAGCTCCTTCGGGGTCAGCTCCGCCACCGTCGAGAGGTCGCTCGTGCGCACCGCCTTCACCAGCTGCGGCTCCATGACCACCCCGTCGTTGGCGAAGGTGCCCGCCACCATCGCCATCTGCAGCGGAGTCACCCGGTCCTCGAACTGGCCGATCGACGTCGTGGCCAGCTGGGCGTCGTCCAGATCGGTGCCGATGCTCGACGGGGTCACCGACAGCGGGATCTCCAGGCTCTGGCCGAAGCCGAACTCCTTCGCGGTGGAGGTCAGCTGGTCCTCGCCGACCGCGACCCCGAGCTTCGCGAAGGAGGTGTTGCACGACTGGCGCAGCGCCTCGGCGAGCGTCGACTCGTCGTCCGGACCGCAGGGCTCCTGGCGACCGCCGGAGAAGTTGTTCATGACCGACGAGGAGTTCGACAGCGTGAACGAGCCCGGGCCCGGGATCACCGAGTCGGCGGTGTAATCACCGGACTCGAGGGCGGCCGAGGCCACGACCAGCTTGAACGCCGATCCGGGCGGGTAGAGGTCGCCGCCGATCGCGCGGTTGGTCAGCGGCCGCTCGGGATCGTCGTTCAGCTGCGACCAGGCCTCCTGGACGGCGGCCGTGTCGTGCGAGGCGAGCTTGTTGGGGTCGTAGCTGGGCGAGGAGACCATGGCCAGCACCGCGCCGGTCTCCGGATCCAGGGCGACCACCGAGCCGCGACGGCCGTCGAGCGCGTCCCAGGCGGCTTCCTGCGCCTTCGCGTCGAGCGTGAGCTCCACGGACGCGCCGCGGCCCTGCTTGCCCGAGAGGATGTCGGAGATGCGGTGGTAGAACAGCGCGTCGGCCTCGCCGGAGAGGGTGTCGTTGAGCGAGCGCTCGATCCCGGAGAACCCGTAGACCACCGAGTAGTAGCCGGTGACCGGGGCGTACATGGCGCCGGGGTCGTAGCTGCGCAGGTACCCGTAGGTGTCCCCGGAGGCGGACGAGTTCGCGATCGCCTCGCCGTCCACCACGATCGGGCCGCGATGGCGCCCGTATTCGTTGTAGGTGGTGCGGAGGTTCTGCCCGTTGGCGTTCAGCCTGCTCTGGGCGACGACCTGGAAATAGGTGGTCGAGGTGAACAGGAGCACGAAGAGCACGCCCACCACGAGCCAGATATGACGGAGGGGCTTGTTCATGAGACCACCTCCGGGGCCGGCCGCGCAGCGGCCGGTGCGTCGAGACCCTCGACCTGGCGGGCCGCGGGCCGACGGGCGGCATCGGAGAGCCGCACCAGGAGGCCGACGATGATCCAATTGCACACCAGGGAGCTGCCTCCCGCGGCGAGGAACGGCAGGGTGAGACCGGTCAGCGGGATCACGCGGGTGACCCCGCCGACGACCACGAACACCTGCAGGGCGAGCGAGAAGCCCAGCCCGCCGGCCAGCAGGGTGCCGAAGCCGTCGGAGATGCCGACGGCGGCGCGGATGGCCCGCTGGACGAGGAGCAGGTAGAGCAGCAGCAGGGCGAACGCGCCGACCATGCCGAGCTCCTCGGCGAAGGAGGTGAAGATGAAGTCGGACTCGGCGTGGGGGACCACGTCGGGGCGTCCCTCTCCGAGGCCCGCCCCGGTGACGCCGCCGTTGGCGAGCCCGAACAGCCCCTGGTTGATCTGCTCGCAGCTGCCGTAGTTGGCGCTCGAGAGCGGATCCAGCCAGCAGGTCAGGCGCGTGCGCACGTGGCTCATCTGGGTCGCGGCGAACACCGCCGGCGGCAGGAACATGACCGCTCCGATCACGAGCCAGCTCAGCCGGTCGGTGGCGACGTACAGCATCGCCACGAACAATCCGAAGAACATCAGCGAGGTGCCCAGGTCGGTCTCGAACACGAGCACCGCCATGGCGAAGCCCCAGGCCACCAGGATCGGCCCGAAGTCGGACCAGCGGGGCAGATGGATGCCGAGCACCTTGGGCCCGGCCAGGGCCAGGGTGTCGCGACGCGAGACCAGGTACCCGGCGAAGAAGATCGCGAAGGCGATCTTGGCGAGCTCGGCAGGCTGGAAGCTGTTCCCCGCGATGGAGATCCAGATCCGCGACCCGTTGCGGGAGGAGCCGATCACCGGCAGCAGCGGCAGCAGGAGCAGCACGCCGCCGACGACGGCACTGATCCAGGTGAAGCGACGCAGCCGCCGGTGGTCGCGCAGGAACACCAGCACGGCGAGGCACAGGACGACGCCGAGGATGCCCCACAGCATCTGCCGATCGGCGCTCGCGGAGGTGCGCAGACCGTAGATCTCGTTCGCGGCGTGCACGCTCTCGATCATGGCGATGCCCAGGAGGTTCAGCAGCATGACCAGCGGCAGGATCACCGGGTCCGCGTACGGGGTGCGCCACATGACGACGATCTGCAGCACGATCGCCAGCACGGCCGATCCGATGCCGACCTGCATCAGGTCCGCGGGGACCTCGTCGAAGCGCCCCAGCCCGACCAGGGCGTAGGCGCCGACCCCGGTCACCACCGCGAACGCCAGCAGCAGGGCCTGGGTCAGGCGGCGCGGGCGAGCGGTGTAGGACACGATCGTGGCCACTAGGACTCCTCGCCGTCATCCGGCGGGGAGGGGGTGCCCGCGGGACGGTCGGACGTGAGCCCGGTGCTCTGCTCGAGCGGCGTGCCGCCCCCGTCGGAGGCGTCGCCGCCTCCGTCCGACACCTCGCCGCCGCCGTCCGAGGGGGCCGGATCGGTGACCACGGGCGGGGGCCGGTTGGCCAGCGCGGACTGCTCGAGCCGGGCCATGATCTGCTCGGCGGACTCGCGGTCGCCGGCGGTGATCGTGTTCGTGACCTGCTGCTGGGTCACCTCGGGGAGCTCGTCCAGGGCGATGTCGGAGACCTCGACGGGCTCGGACAGCGAGATCGGTCCGAGATCCTGGGAGAGTCCCTGGTAGAGCACGACGTTGGTGCCGTCGGTGCCCACATAGAACTGGCGCTGCGACCAGGCGTATCCCGCCCAGAGCGCGCCGCCCAGGACGGCCACCAGCAGGAGCACAGCGACCAGCGCGGGCCACGGGCTGCGGCGGGGCGGCTCGTCCTCGGAGAAGTCGGAGTCCTCGTACGGCGCCGAGGGCTCCTCACGGGTGAGTGCGGCGGCCTTCGCGGCAGGGCCGGACGCGGTCGTCGGCCGATGCCGGTTGCGAGCCGCCGAGCCCACGATCTGCGGCGCCGTGGACGGGGCCTCTTCGCCGCGCGGCAGCTGGTCGAGGTCCACGACGTCGGCGATGATGCAGGTGATGTTGTCCGGCCCGCCGCCCTTGAGTGCCAGCTGGATGAGCTCCTCGGCGCACTGGCCGGGGTCTTCGAAGCTGCGCAGGGTCGCATCGATGGTGTCGAGCGAGACCAGACCCGAGAGGCCGTCCGAGCACAGCATCCAGCGATCGCCGGGGTGGGCGGGGCGCAGCGAGAGATCGAGCTCGGGATCGGCGTCGACGTCGCCGAGCACCCGCATCAGGACCGAGCGCTGGGGGTGCCGCTCGGCCTCCTCCTCGGTCAGGCGACCTTCGTCCAGCAGCCGCTGCACGAAGGTGTGGTCCTTGGTGATCTGCGTGGTCTCGTCGTTGCGCAGCAGGTAGGCGCGGGAATCCCCGATGTGGGCGAGGGCGAACTTGCCCTCGGCGCGCAGCATCGCGGTGATCGTGGTGCCCAGGCCGCGCAGCTGCGGCTCGTCCCGCGCACGGCGCAGGATCTCCTGGTTGGCGTCGAGCACCGTCTCCTCGAGGGTGGCGACGATGTCGGAGGCAGGGGTCTCGGAGTCCAGCCGCGCCAGGCGCCCGATGGCCACCGAGGAGGCGACGTCGCCTCCGGCGTGACCGCCCATGCCGTCGGCGACCACCAGCAGGTGGCTGCCGGCATACCCGGAGTCCTGGTTGTTGGAGCGCACCAGGCCGACGTCGGACCGGGCGGCGTATCGCAGGGCGATGCTCATCGCGGACCTCGTCTCAGCTCGATCTCGGTGCGGCCGATCCGCACCTGGGCGCCGGGCCGGAACGGCACGGCGCCTTCGATGCGCCGCCCCGACAGCAGGGTGCCGTTGGTGGATCCCAGGTCCTCCACCATCCATTCGCCCTCACGCTCGAACACGCGTGCGTGGCGGTTGGAGGCGTAGTCGTCGTCCAGCACCAGGGTGCACTCCGGTGCCCGGCCGATGAGGATGGGCGTGGAGCCCAGGGTCAGCGAGGTGCCGCGCAACGGGCCGGCGGTGACGACCATCGCTGTCGCGGTGACCTCGGGGTCCGTGCGCAGGGAACCCGAATCGGCCCCGGCCTGGGCGGCCGCGCCGCTCGGGGGACCGGAGGCGGGGCGCTGGTCACGGCGCGGGTCGCGGCTGGAGCGGGTGACCACGGTGGTCCCGAAGAGGTCGTTGCGCAGCACCAGGACCACGACGATCACGAAGATCCACAGCGCCAGGACGAAGCCCAGGCGGAGGGCGACCAGGGTCAGTTCGCTCATGCGGCGCTCACCAGCTGACCGGACCGGCGGCAGGGAGCCGCACGGTCAGCCGGGTGCGGCCGATCTTGACCAGCGAGCGGTCCTGGAGGGCGACGGGCGTGCGGATGCGCTCGCCGTCGACGAAGGTGCCGTTGGTGGAGCCGAGGTCGGTGGCCACGAGCTCGCCGGAGCCGTCGGGCCCTCCCGTCGGGTCGGCCCGCAGCTCGAGGTGATGGCGGGAGACGCCCGTGTCCTCGAGGATGATGTCCGAGTCGCCGCCGCGACCGATCACGGTCACCGGGCCGGTCAGGAGGTACTGCTGGCCGTCGATCTCGACGATCGGGCTGCCGCCGGTCTCGGCCTGGGCGGCGCCGGTGGCGGGGGCCACGCTGCCGCGCTCGGTGCGCGACTCCGTCTCGAAGCGGCCCGCACGCACCTCCTCGTCCTCGGCCAGGTCCACGGTGACGCCGCCGACGAACATATAGCGCTGCTTCTCGGCATGCTCCATGAGCACGCGCTGGAGCTCGTCGATCAGGGTGTCCTGCCAGGAGCCGAAGCGCTCGAAGTCCTGCGGGTGCAGGTAGATCGTGTAGACGTTCGGGGCCAGGGTCCGGGTGCGGTCGAGCACCTGGATCTGGTCGTCGCACTCGCGCTTGAGCCCCTGCGCGAGGTCGAGTGGTTTCAGCTGGCCGCGGCCGGGCGAGAACATGCTCGTCACGCCGCGGTCGAGCCCGCGCTCGATCCGATCCAAGATCCCCACGGTGGTCCTTCGCTGTCGCTGTCCCTGCGCCCCGACGGAAGACGGGGCAGTACTCCTCGTCGATCGTAGCGCGTGGTCAGGCGCGTGACGGGCTGACGGGGCGGGGGGACGGCAAGGGATTCGTGCAGGTCTCGTAAAGGGCGGGGCGGCCCGGCCGGACCAGGAGGTCCCTGCCGAGCCGCCCCGCAGGGTGCTGGGTCGCCCGGAGGCGGGGTCAGTAGACGATCACTCGTCGCCCCTTTGTGAACCAGCTGCGGGTCCACAGCATGTCGGTCGCCGCGGTGGAGATGCGGGCGCAGCCATGGGAAGCCGGATAGCTCGGGATCGAGTTGGATCCGTGGATCGCCCAGCCGCGGTCGTAATAGCCGGGGCGGTACAGGGATCCCAGCGGGCCGTTCTGCCAGCCGCGGCTGTAGAGGCTGTACATCGTGAAGCTGCCCTTGGGTGTGGTCGCCGTCTTCCAGCGGCCGCCGGAGTAGTAGCGCTTCCCGCTGCCGGTGGACGTGTTGAGGATGTAGGAGAGCTTCCCGCCGGTGGTGGCGATGATGATCTGACGGCTCAGGTTCACCTCGAAGCCGACTCCGGAGGTGATCTTGCGCGAGGGCCGGGCCCCGTTGCGGATCGCCGCGTACGTCTTCGGGCCGACGACGCCGTCACGGCTGAGGCCGGCGACCTTCTGCAGGGCGTAGACGGCCTGCTGGGTGAGGTGCCCGAAGCTGCCGTCGGCCGTGCCGCTCCAGTACTTGAGTCGCCACAGATCCTTCTGGAGCTTCGTCACGGCGGAGCCGCGGGAGCCCTTGCGCAGCGTGGGCGCCGCGCTCGCAGGGCCGATGCCGACGGCCAGTCCGGTGCCCAGGGTCCCCACCCCGAGCAGCAGGGTGCGGCGCGAGGGCATCGCGATCGGCAGGAGCCGGTTCTCGGGCGGGGTCGGTCTCTCGGTGGTGCGGACTGAGGTCGGTGCGGACATGGTTCCCCCTTGTCGTTCGGCCCGGAGCAGTCGCTGCGGGCCCGTCCCCGACGCCACGACGACGTGACGCCACTAGCATCATGCCCCGGGCGCAATTGAGTAAACAAGAGGTCAAATGTGCAGGTTGTGGGGTGACTGATGCGTAGGTTGTCTTTCCGCTGGTCGGCGGGGCGTAGCGGGCGAATCGGACACCGGATCGGATGCGGACACCGGATCGGAATCGGACACGGAAGCGGAATCGGGCGCGGAGTCGGAGGTTCCCGTGTCGAGCTGGTGCGCGGGGCGGGCGCAGAGCCGTCACGGACAGGGGGTATGCCATATTTGACGGCGTGGAACCCGAGACCCAGCCCGAGATCCCTGTCGACGTCGACTTCGAGCACGCGCTCGGGGTGTCCGATGCCCGGCGCACCGTGCACACGCAGGGGGACCCCGAGAGGGTCTGGGACCTCGCCAGCGTCAGCAAGCCCCTCACGGCGCTCGGCGCTCTGATCGCCGTGGACCGCGGCCTCGTCGATCTCGAGGAACCGGCCGGTCCCGAGGGCGCCACGGTGCGTCATCTGCTCGCCCACACCGCCGGCTACGCCTTCGACGGTGGTGACGTCGTCGGCGCCGTGGGCGCCCGGCGCATCTACTCCAACACGGGGTTCGAGGTGCTCGCCGCCCATCTCGAGGAGGCCACCGGCCATGACCTCGACGACTGGATGGAGCAGACCGTGGTCCAGGGCCTCGGGTTGCGCGACGTCGAGCTCTCCGGTTCGCCGGCCGCCGGTTACCGCGGGAGCATCCGGGATCTGCTGGTACTCGGCCGCGAGCTGCTCGAGCCCACCCTGATCTCCCCGGAGCTGTGGCGCGAGGCGACGTCCGTGCAGTTCCCCGGACTCGCCGGCATCCTGCCCGGCTACGGCCGCCAGAAGCCCAACGACTGGGGCCTGGGCGTCGAGATCCGCGACGGCAAGTCCCCGCATTGGACGGGATCCGCCTCGAGCCCGGGGACCTTCGGGCATTTCGGCCAGTCCGGCTCCTTCCTCTGGGTGGATCCGGCGGCGGGGCTCACCGCGGCGTTCCTCGGGGCGGAGCGCTTCGGCCAGACCCACGTGCGGATCTGGCCGGGGCTCACCGACGAGATCCTCGCGCGCTTCGGGAGCGCTGCGGGCGGCCTGGAGGGTCCGAGCGGCTCGGGGTGAGTCGGGGGCGGGCGCTCCCCGAGCAGCTCACCGACGTCGCGTGCACGGTGGACCTGCAGCGGGGATGACGGCCGCCCCGCGAGGAGCAGAGGAGCAGAGGAGCAGAGGAGCATCCGCCCAGCGCGAGGGGCAGCCCGGTACGGCGCCCTCAGACGTTGTGGACGAGGGGGCCGGCGGGGTCGCGCCAGCCGGAGAGCACCTCGAGCATCCGCACGAAGCGGACCGTGGCCTGCACGTCGTGGACGCGGAGGATCCGAGCACCCTGGCCCATCGCCCAGGCGGCGGCGGCCAGCGATCCTTCCAGGCGCTCCTCCTTGGGCAGCCCGAGCGACTCCCCGATGACGTCCTTGCGGGACAGGGCCGCGAGCACCGGCAGCCCGAGGGAGGTGTACTCGGACCAGTCGCGCAGCACCTCGAGAGTCTGCACGGTGCTCTTGTTGAGGTCGGGTCCGGGGTCCATCACGATCCGCTCGCGATCGATCCCCGCCTCCAGCGCGCGCTCGAGGCGGGCGGCGAGGAACTCCCGCACCTCCTCCGCGACGTCGTCGTACTGCGGTCGGGGGTAGGCCTGCCTCGGAGCGGCGACCGAATGGGTGATCACGAGGGACGCCCCGGTGCGTGCGACCGTCGTGGTCATCTCCGGGTCCGACAGTCCCGTGGTGTCGTTGATCAGGTCGGCGCCGGCCGCGATGCTCGCCTCGGCGACGGCGGCGTGGAAGGTGTCCACCGACAGCAGCACGTGCGCGGGCAGCTCACGGCGCAGCGCGGAGATCACCGGGACCACACGATCGATCTCCTCGGACGCCGGCAGCGGGTCCCCGGGCGCGAACTTCACGCCGCCGACGTCGATGAGGTCGGCCCCGGCCTCGGCGGCGGCGATTCCGGCCCGGACCGCGGCATCGAGTCCCCAGGTGCGGCCCTCGTCGAAGAAGGAGTCCTGGGTGCGGTTGACGATGCCCATCACGAGCACCCGGGTGCGGGTATCGGGAAGGGGCCGCGGGGTGAGCGGGGTGAGCGGGGTGAGCGGGGCGAGCGGGGCGAGCGGGGCGAGCGGGGCGCCGGAGTCTGCCACCGGCGGGACGGCCATCGGCGCCACAGGGGTGCGGGATACAGTGGATTCCGCCGGGTCGGAACGCACTGCCGAACCCTCGACAGCCCCGTCGTACGCGTTCGTCATGGCACGTTCCTTCGCTGTTAAGGCGGGCTTTCCTCGTCTTTGAGCAGCCCGCGACCTGCACTACGTTAAGAGTAGTGGACACGCACTGTCACCATCCGGCCGTCGGCATCCGCGCACCGGCCGGGACCTGGACCTTTTGGGAGGACTCACGAGATGAAGATCGTCGTCGCCGGTGGAGATGGATTCTGTGGATGGCCCACGGCCCTGTACCTCTCGCAGAAGGGCCACGACGTCACCATCGTGGACAACCTCGTGCGTCGGGACATCGATGTGGAGCTGGGGTCGAACTCGGTGACCCCGATCCTCGAGCTGGAGGAGCGCGTGGCGGTCTGGAAGGAGGTCTCCGGCAAGGACATCGCCGTGAAGATCGCGGACCTCACGGACTACGACGCGGTCGCCGCGATCTTCCAGGAGATCCAGCCGGAGTCGTTCGTGCACTTCGCCGAGCACCGCAGCGCCCCGTACTCGATGATCGACCGCGAGCACGCGATCGAGAACCATCGCAACAACGTCGAGGGCACCCTGAACGTGCTGTGGGCGATCAAGGACTTCGCGCCGGACTGCCACCTCGTCAAGCTCGGCACGATGGGCGAGTACGGCCAGCCGAACATCGACATCGAGGAGGGCTGGATCGAGGTCGAGCACAAGGGGCGCACGGACCGCCTGCCCTTCCCCAAGCAGCCCGGCTCGTTCTACCACCTCACCAAGGTGCACGACAGCGACAACATCATGTTCGCCTGCAAGATCTGGGGCGTCCGCGCCACCGATCTGAACCAGGGCGTCGTCTACGGCCTGGAGACCGCCGAGACTCGGCTGGATCCGCGCCTGGTCAACCGTTTCGACTACGACGCCGTGTTCGGCACGGCGCTGAACCGCTTCATCGTCCAGGCGGCCATCGGCCACGACCTCACCGTCTACGGCAACGGCTCCCAGACCCGCGGCTACCTGGACATCCAGGACACGGTGCGCTGCATCGAGATCGCCTGCGAGAACCCCGCCGATCGCGGCGAGTTCCGCGTGTACAACCAGTTCACCGAGCAGTTCTCGGTCAAGGAGCTGGCGGAGAAGGTGCAGAAGGTCGCCGCGGATCTCGGCAGCGAGGTGTCCCTGTCGACCACCGAGAACCCGCGCGTGGAGAAGTACGACCACTACTACAACGCGGTCAACACCACCCTGCTCTCGCTGGGCCTGGAGCCGCACCTGCTGACCGAGGAGCACCTCACCGAGGTCCTCAAGGTCGCGATGAACAACACCGACCGCGTCAAGCGCGAGCTGGTCATGCCCACCGTGACCTGGAAGTGAGCATCCTTCCGTGAAGATCGCGATCGTCACGGAGACGTTCCTGCCGTCCGTCGACGGCGTGGTGACACGTCTGCGCCACGCCGTCGAGCGGTTCACCGAGCTGGGACACGAGGTCATGGTGATCGCCCCGGAGCTGGGCGTCACCGAGCACCACGGGGCCCGGGTGGTGGGCATCAAGCCGGTGACGCTGCCGTTCTACAAGCATCGGCGCTTCACCCTCCCCAACCCCACGGTGGACGGCATCATCCGTGGTTTCCATCCGGACGTCGTCCACGCCGCTCAGCCGATCCTGCTCGCGTCCTCGGGGGCGTATGCCGCGCACCGCCAGCGGATCCCGCTGGTGGCGAGCTATCACACCCACATCCCGCGTTACCTGGATCTCTACCGGGCGTACCGCTGGGGCAAGCGTCCGGTGTGGTGGCAGATCAAGCGCAACCACGCCCTGGCCGACATCAACCTCGCGACCTCGGAGTCGATGAAGGCCGAGCTGGCGGAGAAGGGGATCGAGAACCTGCACGTGGTGCGCCGCGGCGTCGACACGCGGACCTTCGACCCTCGGTATGCGAGCGAGGAGATGCGCGATCGCCTCAGCCAGGGCCATCCGGAGAAGAAGCTGCTGGTCTTCGTCGGCCGGCTCGCGGCGGAGAAGGAGATCGGCCGGCTGCGCTCGATGATGGGCCGGCGGGACGACGTGGCGCTCGCGATCGTGGGCGACGGGCCGTACCGCCGCGAGCTCGAGACGCTGTTCGCCGGGACCGCGACCCTGTTCCCCGGCTTCATGGAGGGGGAGGAGCTCGCGAGCGCCTTCGCGAGCGCCGACGCCTTCGTGTTCCCCTCCGTCACCGAGACTCTCGGGCTGGTGATCCTCGAGGGGATGGCCTCCGGGCTCCCGGTGGTCGCCGCCCGCTCGGGGCCGACGATGGAGCAGGTCGTCGACGGGGAGAACGGGCTGCTCTTCGACTCCGGTGACGAGGCGACGCTGGATGCGGCGCTCGACCGCCTCGCCGATCCCGATCTGCGGGCACGGATCCGCACGGCCGCACGGGCCGAGGCGGAGCAGTTCTCCTGGGAGAACGCCTCCGACGACCTCCTGCGCTACTACGAGATGGCGATCGAGAAGCACCGATGAGCACAACACCCTCCTCCCCGGAGAACTCCCCGGCGCCCGCCGGCCACGCTGCAGCGCCCGCCGGCCACGGCGCCGCGTTCACGGCGACGGCGTCGGTCCCGACCGCCGCGATGGACCGACCCCAGCCCGTCGTCCTGGAGAACCGGCACGTGCGCCTCGAGCCCCTCGGCCCGCAGCACGTCGACGGGCTCCGGGCCGTGGTGGCCGACGGGGAGATCTGGCGGATCCCGTATGCGCCCCATGTGCCGGCGCCGGAACAGGTCGCTGATCGCGTCGCGGCGCAGTGCGCCTCCGACGAGGCGGGCAGCACGGTCTCGTGGGCCGTGCTCGAGCGGGACAGCGGTCAGGTCATCGGCCACACGACCTTCTTGAACATCTCGCTCCGGGATCGTCGCCTCGAGCTGGGCTCCACCTACATGGCGGGCTCGACCCACGGCACGGGACTGAACGCGGCGACGAAGCTCGCCCTGCTCACCCACGCCTTCGAGGATCTCGGCTGCCTCGGCGTCGAGTTCCGGGTGCACCACCTGAACATCACCTCGCGCCGAGCCGTCGAGCGCCTCGGTGCTCAGCAGGACGGGATCCTGCGTGCGCACCGGATCATGCCCGACGGCTCGATCCGCCACACCGTCGTCTACTCGATCCTCGCCGAGGAGTGGACGGGCGTGAAGGCATCCCTGGTGCACCGGCTGCGCCGCTGAGCGCTCGGTCGGCAGGGAATGACCGAGGCCCGGTCCCGCATGCTGCGGGACCGGGCCTCGAGGTGTCGGCGCTGGGGCCGGGTGGATCAGCGGTAGGTGACGAACTCGGTGGGGTTGCCCCAGATTCCGCGCTCGACGACCTGCTGCTGGGAGCCTGAGGCATCGATGATCTGGCCGTCGCCCGCGTAGATCGCGACGTGACCGGGCCAGATCACGAGGTCGCCGGGCTGGGCCTCGGACTCGGAGATGCTGCGGCCCTGCGAGGCGAGCTCGCTGCTGGTGCGCGGCGCGTCGATGCCGGCCGCCTCGTAGGCGTAGGCGACGAGGCCGGAGCAGTCCATGCCGCTGAGCGACGTGCCGCCCCAGGAGTACGGGGAGCCGATCGCGGAGCGGGCGGCGTCGATGATCGTGTTGCTGCTCGAGGAGCTCGCGCTCGCCGGGACTGCGGAGGCGCCGCCGCCGGGTGCGCTCGCGGGGGCGGACTCGGCAGGAGCGGACTCCGTGGAGCCGCCGCCGAGAGCGCTGTGGGTATCGGCACCCACCACGCCGTCGACCTGGAGGCCGTTCGCCGCCTGGAACTCGACGACCGCGTCCGCGGTCATGGAGCCGAAGTAGCCCGTCTCGGGAAGCTCGGCGCCCTGCGCGTTCAGCGCGTCCTGCAGCGCCTCGACGTCGGCGCCGGAGTCGCCCTGGCGCAGCGTCTCCGAGGAGGTCCCCGTGGAGGTCTCGGCGGAGGCGGGCTGTGCCGACGCGGACTGCTCGGGTGCGGTCTGGATGGTGGCGGGCTCGTCGGAGCCGACGAGTGCCTCGTCGTTGGCCATCGCCGAGGTGCCGCCGGCGAAGGCGGTGCCGACGAGGACCGTGCCGAGAACGGCGCTGCCGCCGAAGACATGGGCTGCGCGACGGGTGGCGGTGAGGGGCGTGACGGCTCGGCCGACGGCGCGGTGCGTGTTCTGGTGCGTCATGGGTACTGATCCTTCTCGCGTGCTGCTGGTGGTCTGTCGCATCCCGTGGTGCGGCGCTCGGTGGAGCGGAGGTGTCCTGACTGGACCGAGGTGCCCGGGGAGCCTGTGCCCGAATGGTCGGTGCCCACAGCCGGGGTGTCCGGGGGATGAGGTATCCACGCTAGGAGCGGACCCCCGTGCGTTTCGAGGGGCTTGAACGAGACGGGTCGCGGGATTTGTCGTCTATTTACCTGGCGGTCCGTGAGGTGATCGGATGATGGCGCGATGTGGCAATCGCGCATGGTCCGCGCCACATCCCTCGCCCTGTACGTCACACCGTCCCGCACTCGTTTCGCGGTGTCCCGCATCGTTCCGACAGGTGCGTCGCGTCGACCCCCTGCGACCCGTCCGGCCCGCCCTCCGCGGCACCGCTCTCCGGGTCCGCGACGCACCGTGGGCCGACCGGGCCGACGAATGTGTCCCAGATCTCGCGCATGAACCCGGGTGACGGTGCATAGCGGGGCTACCCGCCGCGAATGTTTCGTCTTATGACGCCGCGCTGGCATCGTCGGCGTGTCCGCCACCATGATGCGAGGCATGACCAGCACCGTGCATGTCGACTCCGCACCCGTCACGCGCTCCGGCCCCCCGGAACGTCACGGGGGTTCATCGACGCCCCGCAGCGGGGTGCGGTTCGAGGCGGTCGCCCGCTCGTTCCCTTCGTCGCAGGGGACCCGAGACGTGCTGCGGGGCCTGGACCTCGAACTCCCCAGCGGGGAGATCCTCGCCGTCGTGGGCCCCTCGGGCTGCGGGAAGTCGACCCTGCTGCGCCTGGTCGCCGGTCTGGATTCCCCCACCGAGGGCCTGATCCGCCTCGGCGGCACCGCGGTCCGCGGCACCGACCCTCGCACCGCGGTCGCCTTCCAGGAGCCGCGTCTGCTGCCCTGGCGCACTCTCGAGCAGAACGTCGCCCTCGGGCTGCCGCGCAGCACCGGACGGCGTGAAGGACGTCAGCGAGTCCGCGAGCTGCTGCAGCTCGTGGGCCTCGAGCACGCCGCCGCCCAGCGTCCGCGGGAGGTCTCCGGCGGCATGGCCCAGCGTGCCTCGTTGGCCCGCGCGCTCGCCCGCAGCCCGGAGGTGCTCCTGCTGGACGAGCCCTTCGGGGCGCTCGATGCCCTGACCCGTCTGCGCATGCAGGACCTGCTGCTCGAGATCCACGCCGCCGAGCCCACCACCGTCCTCGTCGTCACCCACGACGTCGAGGAGGCCCTCTACCTCGCCGACAGGGTGCTGCTGCTGCGCTCCCTGCTCGAGGAGCCCGACGCCGACTCGATCGCCCGCACCCTCGAGGTGCCCGGGGCCCGCCCCCGCGACCGCGCCGACCGCTCCCTGGCCGAGCTCCGCGTCGAGCTGCTCGCCGGCCTCGGCGTGCACTCGCCCCAGCTCGACCACGCCAGCCTGCACACCACCGCCACTCGCACCCCCACGGAGATTCCCTCATGAGCCCTCGCATCAGCCGTCGCACCGCCACCGCCCTCGGCCTCTCGGCGATGGCCGGGATGGGCCTGGCCGCCTGCGTGCCCGGCGAAGGGTCCGAGAACACCGCGAGCGCAGGCGGCGGCGAGGGGGAGTGGAGCACCGGCACCCTCACCATCGACTGGGCCACCTACAACCCGCTCAGCCTCGTGGTGCGTGACCAGAAGCTGATCGAGGACGCCCTCGGCAGCTCCGTGAGCGTGACGTGGGTGCAGTCGGCCGGCTCCAACAAGGCCAACGAGTTCCTGCGGTCCGGATCGGCCGACGTCGCCTCCACGGCTGGCTCGGCCGCGCTCCTGGCCCGCGCCAACGGCTCCCCGATCAGGGTCATCGACATCTACAGCCAGCCCGAGTGGTCCGCC
>NZ_JBQSYW010000018.1:0-81051 GCF_052379725.1 Brachybacterium sp. 107
GCCGTGGCCCGACCCCGCGGGGCCGGCCCTCTCCTGCTGTCGCTCGACAGGGCGGTCGCGCGTCGGCGACCGCCCGGTGATCACACGTCCTGCGTGAAGTCGTTCTCGTGCTCGGTGCCGACGGCACGCTGGTAGGAACGGCGGATCTCCGCCTCCGCGTCGCTGCGGCCCTCCCAGTGAGCGCCCTCGACGCTCTTGCCCGGCTCGAGATCCTTGTAGACCTCGAAGAAGTGCTGGATCTCCAGCCGATGGAACTCCGAGACATCGGTGAGCTCCTGGCGGCGGACCTGACGGCGGTCGCCGACGGGCACCGCCACGATCTTGTCGTCGCCGCCGGCCTCGTCGCGCATGCGGAACATGCCGAGCGCGCGACAGCGGATCAGGCAGCCCGGGAAGGTGGGCTCCTCGAGCAGGACGAGACAGTCCAGGGGATCGTCGTCCTCTCCGAGAGTGCCCTCGATGAACCCGTAGTCATCGGGATAGCGAGTGGCGGTGAAAAGCATCCGGTCCAGGCGGATACGCCCGTTGTGGTGGTCCACCTCGTACTTGTTCCGGTTCCCGCGAGGGATCTCGATGGTCACGTCGAATTCCACGACAGCCGCTCCGTTGCTCCGGCCCTGTGGGCACTGGTTCTGACCCGGACACCATATCGTGGGGACATGGCGGGAACAGTATCCGAGCGCATCTGGCGCACGACGGCGATCGTGCTGTGCGCCGTCGTCCCCGGAAGCTTCTATCTGATCGGGGATCTCACCGACGCCTTCCCAGGTGTGCTCACCGTGCGCGCCGTGCAGGAGGGACCGCAATCCGGCCCGCAGGCGCAGGCCGAGGGCTGGGAGAGGGTCCCGGCCGCTGGACCGGGCCCCGCGGTCGCCCCGGAACCGGACCTCGATCAGGCAGCTGACCTGGAGAAACGCATGGCGGCTCATGCTGCGGATCCCGTCGTCGCCGGAGGCCTCGCCTTCAGCGTGGTCGACGCGGACACCGGTGAGGTGCTCGCCGCGCGCGACGCCGAGGCCGCCCTGACCCCGGCCTCGACCCTCAAGCTCCTGACCGCGGCCGCCGTGCTCCGCCTCTACACCGGGGACGAGGTGCTCACCACCCGCGCCACCGTCGAGGACGGACTCGTCACCCTCCAGGGCGGCGGTGATATGACTCTCAGCGAGGCGGACCTGCGTGACCTCGCGATCCAGACGGTCGCGCTCGCCCAGGAGCAGGGCAGCACCGAGGTCTCCCTCGCCCTGGACGACTCCTACCTCTCAGGCGGTGCGAACCCCGCCTGGGGGAACAACGGGACCGCGGGCGGCTGGGTGACGCCGACGGCCACGCTCGCGCTGGACGAGGGCTGGCTCGACGGGGAGCAGTACGGCGCCAAGTCCGCTGATCCCGCCGGGGATGCGGCCCGTCGCTTCGCCGAGCTGCTCGAGGAGGAGGGACTCCCGGTCACGGGGAAGCTCACCACCGCCGAGGCGGCGGACGAGGCCCCGAGCGTCGAGGTGCATTCGGAGCCCCTCTCGGAGATCGTGCGCCACACCCTGCAGATCTCCGACAACACGACCGCGGAGCTGCTTGCCCATCTCGTCGCCGACGCCCGGGGCGAGGCGACGACCCCGCAGGCCGCCGCGGCCGCGGTGGAAGCGGAGATCAGGGACCTCGCCGGGGAGATCGGGGTTCCCGAGGAGGATCTCGCCGCGCTCGAGATCCACGACGGCTCCGGTCTGTCGCGGGAGGACAGGGTGCCGCCGGCCCTGTTCTCCGCGGTGCTCGCGCACGTCGCCTCGGGGGAGGAGCCCGCGCTCCAGCAGATCCTCTTCGACGTCCCGATCGCCGGACTCTCGGGGACTCTCGTCGATCGCTTCGGGGACGACAGCACCGACCTGGCCCGGGGCCTGGTCCGGGGCAAGACCGGATATCTCGGAGGTGCCGCCACTCTGGCAGGGGTCGTCGTGCTGCCGGACGGCCGGACGGCGGGCTATTCGATCGTGGTGCACGGCTTCGACGGGGCTGATGCCGTCGAAGCCCGCGAAGCCGTCGACGCGGTCGCCGCCGAGATGGTGAAGGTCGCCTGATGGGGGAGGACTCCTGATGGCCGGGCCCGCCCCCGTCGTCGCGCGCGCACGGACCGCCGTCAAGGTGGCGCTCACGAGCCGGCTCGAACAGCTCGCCGATGACACCGCCGCAGGTCAGCTGTCCCCGCGGATCCTCGTCGGCCTCAGCGGCGGAGCAGACTCGCTCGCCCTGCTGGCGACCACGGCCTGGGTCGGTTCGCGGATGGGACTGGAGGCCGAGGCGGCGATCGTCGACCACGGGCTGCAGACGGACTCCTCCTCGGTCGCGGAACGGGCGAAGGCCCAGGCCGAACGGCTCGGCGTCACCGCGTACGTGCTGCGGGTCCACGTCGATCCCGCCTCGGGCGGCGGCCTCGAGAAGGCCGCCCGCGAAGCGCGGCACAGCGCGCTCGACGCCCTCCTCGAGGACCGCGGGGGACTGGCCCTGCTGATGGCGCACACCCTGGACGACCAGGCCGAACAGGTGCTGATGGGCCTCGCGCGGGGCGCCGGGCCCCGAGCCCTCGCCGGGATCCCCCGCTCCCGCGGCGCGCTGCTGCGACCCTTCCTGGGCAGCGGCCGTGACGAGACTACGGCGCTGCGCCGAGCCGACACCGAGGAGATCTGCCGGCTCCATGACCTGGAGTGGTGGGAGGACCCGATGAACGCGGACGAGTCGATGCTGCGCGCTCGGGTACGTCATCGCGCGCTGCCGCTGCTGCGGGAGCTGCTCGGGGAGCAGATCGACGAGAACCTCGCCCGCACCGCGGACCTGGTGCGACCCGATGCTGACCACCTCGATGCCGAGGCGACGGCTCTCCTGGAGGCGGTGGTCCGGGACGGTGGGGAGCTGCGTGAGGAGCGGGATCTGCTGCTGTTGGACGTGCACGCCCTGACCGCAGCCCCCGCACCCCTGCGCACACGGATCCTCCGGGACGTCTCCCGTCGGGCGCGCCGGATCGCGGAGCCCGCCGGGGTGCCCGCCGGGGCGAAGTCCTTGCTGCGGCGCCAGGTGCTCATGATCGACGCCCTGGTCGTCTCATGGCATGGTCAGGCTTCGGTACCCGTACCGGGTAGGATCGAGGTCGCTCGCCGCGACGGCCTGTTGGTGTGGCGCCGTATGGATCCGTGAGTCGCGGCGGACGCACCCCACCACGTTCCCTGGAGGAGATCCGCGTGCCTCAGACGCACCACCACCCCGATGTCGAACGGGTTCTGCTGGACGAACAGCAGATCCGCGAGAAGGTGTCCGAGCTCGGACGCCGGATCGCCGCTGACTACGCGGACGAGCCCCCGATCCTGGTGGGCGTCCTCAAGGGTGCGGTGATGGTGATGGCCGACCTCGCCCGCTCGATCGAGCTGGATGTCGAGATGGATTGGATGGCCGTCTCCTCCTACGGGTCCGGCACCAAGTCCTCCGGCGTCGTGCGGATCCTCAAGGATCTCTCCGCGGACATCGACGGGCGCAATGTGCTCATCGTCGAGGACATCATCGACTCGGGCCTGACCCTGAAGTGGCTGCTGTCGAACCTGCGATCGCGCGGCCCCAAGAGCGTCGAGGTCGCCGCCCTGCTGCGCAAGCCGGAGGCGGCCCGCGTCGAGATCGACGTCAAGTACGTCGGCTTCGACATCCCCAACGAGTTCGTGATCGGTTACGGGCTCGACTATGCGGAGGCCTACCGGAACCTCCCCTACGTGGGCGTGCTCAAGCGCTCGGTCTACGAGGACTGACATGGCGGATGACTCCTCCAAGAACAAGAACAAGCCCGCGGCGACCGACAAGTCGACGAAGCCTGCGAGATCCGGGAAGGGCGGCAAGTCCAAGAAGCGCCGGCCCTTCACCGGGGTCGCGATCTGGATCCTGGTGGCGCTGCTGCTGGGCATGGCCCTGTTCTCCCTGTTCGGGCGCGACGGCTACCAGCAGGTCGACACCCAGCAGGGTCTCGAGCTGCTCGAGGGCGGCACCGTCGAGCAGGCCAAGATCATCGACGGCAACCAGCAGCGCGTCGACCTGGTGCTGACGAAGAACTTCGTCGACGGCGACGAGGACAAGGGCAAGAAGGTCCAGTTCTCCTACGTCGACGCCCGCGGCGACGACGTGGTCGAGGCGGTGCAGAAGGCCGATCCGAAGAAGGGCTACACCGACGAGATCGCCACGAGCCCGTGGTGGTCGACGCTGCTGCTGTCGTTCCTTCCGCTGCTGATCTTCATCGGCCTGTTCTGGTTCCTGATCATGAACGCCCAGGGCGGCGGCGGCAAGGCCATGCAGTTCGGCAAGTCCAAGGCCAAGCTGTTCAACAAGGAGGCCCCGCAGGTCACCTTCGCCGACGTCGCCGGCGCGGAGGAGGCCGTCGAGGAGCTCGACGAGATCAAGCAGTTCCTCGTGGATCCGGGCCGGTACCAGGCCGTGGGCGCGAAGATCCCCAAGGGCGTACTGCTCTACGGGCCTCCCGGAACGGGCAAGACCTTGCTGGCCAAGGCCGTCGCCGGTGAGGCGAACGTGCCCTTCTACTCGATCTCCGGCTCCGACTTCGTGGAGATGTTCGTGGGCGTCGGCGCGAGCCGCGTGCGCGATCTGTTCTCGACCGCGAAGGAGAATGCCCCGGCGATCATCTTCATCGACGAGATCGACGCGGTGGGCCGTCACCGCGGCGCCGGCATGGGCGGCGGGCACGACGAGCGCGAGCAGACCCTGAACCAGATGCTGGTGGAGATGGACGGGTTCGACGAGAACCAGAACGTCATCCTCATCGCCGCGACCAACCGTGTCGACATCCTGGACCCCGCGCTGCTGCGCCCGGGCCGTTTCGACCGGCAGATCGGCGTCGAGGCCCCGGACCTCAAGGGTCGTCTCCACATCCTCGGCGTGCACGCCAAGGGCAAGCCGCTCGCGCACGACGTCGACCTCGAGGCCGTCGCCAAGCGCACCATCGGCATGTCCGGTGCGGACCTCGCCAACGTGCTCAACGAGGCGGCGCTGCTGACAGCCCGCAGCGGCAACCAGATCATCGACGACCGCGCCCTGGACGAGGCCATCGACCGTGTGTCCATGGGCCCGCAGCGCTACTCCAAGGTGATGACCGAGCGCGAGCGCCAGATGACCGCGTACCACGAGGGCGGGCACGCGCTGGTCGCCGCGGCGATGAACAACTCCGCCCCGGTCACCAAGGTGACGATCCTGCCGCGCGGCCGGGCCGGCGGCTACACGATGGTCGTCCCCACCCAGGACCGCAACTACCAGTCGCGCAACGAGCTCCTGGACCGCCTCGCCTACGCGATGGGCGGGTACGCCGTGGAGGAGAGCATCTTCCACGACGTCACCACCGGTCCCAGCTCGGACCTGCAGAATGCCACCAAGATCGCCCGGGCGATGGTCATGCAGCTCGGCATGAGCGACAGCGTCGGCCAGGTCGCCCTCTCCGGCGAGCAGGACGAGGTCTTCGTGGGCATGCAGCAGGGTCAGGCACCCCGCTTCAGCGCCGAGACCGCGAGCATCATCGACCAGGAGGTGCGCCGCCTCCTGGACACCGCGCTGGACGAGGCGTGGGCCGTGATCGTGGAGAACCGCCACGTTCTCGACCGCCTGGTGGAGGAGCTCCTCGAGAAGGAGACCCTGAACGAGCACGAGCTCGCCGCGATCTTCACGGACGTCACCAAGCGGCCTCTGCGCGAGGTGTGGCAGTCCAGCCAGGAGCGCCCGGCGCTCGCGGCTCCGCAGGCGGGCAGCGGCACCACCGCGACCGGGGCGGAGTCCCACGACGCGGGCGAGCCCCTCAGCCCCGGTGCCCCCGAGCTGCCGCACCCCGGTGACGACGGCCCCTCCATCCCGGGAGCACCCCACGGTGATCTCCCGGGCGGCGGCGGAGGCTACGGTCCCGGCGGGTACGGACCCGGTGGGTCCGGCGGCTACGGCTCCGGCGGCTCCGGTGGCTACAGCGCCGACGGGTACGGCTCGGACGGCTATGGCCCGACCGGCGGCCAGGACGGGAACCCGGGCTACGGGCCCTCCCGCCGCGACGATGCCCCCGAGGGCGACGGGACGGCGCACTGAGATGACGATCGATCACGCCCGCATCGAGGCGGCGGTCCGGGAGATCCTCGCCGGGATCGGCGAGGACCCGGACCGGGACGGTCTGCTCGAGACCCCGGCCCGGGTCGCGCGGATGTACGCGGAGGTCTTCGAAGGGCTCGACCAGGACGCCCGCGAGCCGCTGTCGACCACCTTCGACATCGACCACCAGGAGCTCGTGCTGGTGCGGGACATCGGCTTCCACTCGATGTGCGAGCACCACCTCCTCCCGTTCGTGGGCAGGGCGCACGTCGGCTACATCCCCGACGGTGGTGTGGTGACGGGGCTCAGCAAGCTCGCCCGCCTCGTGAACGTCTACGCCCGTCGGCCGCAGGTGCAGGAGCGGCTGACGTTCCAGATCGCCGACGCCCTCATGAGCGAGCTCGGCGCGGCGGGCGCGATCGTGGTGATCGAGGCGGAGCACATGTGCATGTCGATGCGCGGCGTGCGTGCCGAGGGCGCCCGGACGGTCACCAGCGCGGTGCGCGGCATGCTGCGCGAGAGCTCCAGCACCCGGGCCGAGGCCATGAGCCTCATCAACCGGGCGTGACCCCATGAGCCCTGCGGAACGCCAGAGCCCGGAGGGAATTCCCGAGCGTCTCTCCCGAGAGGACACCCTGGTCATGGGCGTCCTGAACGTCACCCCCGATTCCTTCTCCGACGGCGGGGAGCACTTCACCCAGGCCGAGGCGATCGCCCACGGGCGGCTGCTGGTCTCCCAGGGCGCCGCGATCGTCGACGTCGGCGGGGAGTCCACCAGGCCGGGGGCGCCCAGGGTCGACGAGGACGAGGAGCTGCGCCGGGTGATCCCCGTGGTCCGCGAGCTCGCCGCGGAGGGCGTCGTGATCAGTGTGGACACCATGCGGTCCTCGGTGGCCGCCGAAAGCGTCGCGGCCGGCGCCCTGATCGTCAACGACGTCTCCGCCGGCCGGGCCGATGTCGACATGGGGAGCGAGGCGGCACGGCTGCGCACCGTGCGCGGCACGCCGCCGGTCTTCATCGCGATGCACTGGCGTGGTCACAGCGACGTCATGAACGAGCTGGCCGTGTACGAGGACGCGGCGCGCGACAGCGCCACCGAGCTCGAGGACCGGCTGGCCGCGCTGCGGGAAGCCGGCGTCGAGGACCGCTTCCTGGTCGCGGACCCCGGCCTCGGGTTCTCCAAGACGGGCGACCAGAACTGGGATGTGCTCGCCGACTGGGACGGCATCGCCTCCCACGGACTGCCGATCCTCATCGGAGCATCCCGCAAGCGCTTCGTGAGCTCGCTGGGCGTGGACCGTGACGCCGCGACGGCAGCGATCAGCGCCTACAGCGCCGAGCGCGGCGCCTGGGCGGTCCGGGTCCACGAGGTCCCCTCCACCCTCGCCGCCGTGCGCGTGGGCGACCGACTGCGCAGGAGCGCCCGCCGATGAGCACCACCGAAGGTCACGAACCAGCACGGACGGGACGTGCCCGTCCCGGGCTCGACCACGGGTCGCTCGACCGCATCGAGGTGACCGGGATCCGGGCCTGGGGCCGGCACGGCGTGCTCAGCCAGGAGAAGGACCTCGGCCAGCAGTTCGTGGTCGATGTCGCGCTCCAGCTGTCCACGGCTCCGGCCGGCCGCAGCGACGCACTCTCGCGCACCGTGAACTACGCGGAGGTGGCCGCCGCGGTGCACGAGGAGATCGGCACCGGCTCCCACGATCTGGTGGAGACGCTCGCCGAGCGCATCGCGCAGCGGATCCTCACCGATACCGGGCACCCGCTCGTGCGCCGCGCGGAGGTACGGGTCCACAAGCCCGCGGCCCCCGTCGGCCTGCCGGTCGGCGACGTCGCGATCACCATCACGCGCGATGCCGCACCCGTCGAGGCCGTCCTCGCCCTGGGCACGAATCTCGGCGACCGGGAATCCCAGCTCGCCCGGGCGCTCGAGCTGCTCGGCACGACGGACGGGATCGAGATCGACTGGACCGGCCCCGTGCTGGAGACCGCACCGGTGGGCGGGCCCGACGGGCAGGACGCGTTCCTGAACTCCGCCATCGGCGTGAGCACCGTCCTGGGCCCGTTCTCGCTGCTCGAGGCGGCGCACCGCGCCGAGCGTGATGCCCGTCGTGAGCGGCTGGTCCGGTGGGGGCCGCGCACGCTCGACGTCGACGTCATCACCTACGGCGAGACCACGAGCGAGGACGAGGAGCTCACGCTCCCGCATCCCCGCGCCCACGAACGGGCCTTCGTGCTCGCCCCCTGGCACGCCGCGCGGCCCGACGCCGTGCTGCCGGGCCACGGTCCGATCGCCGCGCTGCTCGCGGAGGCCACGGATCGTGACGGCCTGCGACCGGGCACGCCGATCCCCGGGTTCGACCTCTCGTGAGGCCGCTCAACCTGCCGATCCTGCTGCTGATCGTCGTGATCGGTGCGGGGTTCGGCGCCCAGATGCTCGAGACCCTCGCGTCGCGGGGCCACTCCCTGCCGATCGCGGGCTGGCTGACCACCGCGGTGATGCTCGCGATGGGAGCGGTGCTGCTGGCTTACGGGATCCCGCTGCGCCGCTACATGGTCGAGAGCGAGGAGCGCCGGGTCCATCCGAGCCTCGCCCCGCGCCGCCACCAGATCGACCTGCCCACCGCCTTCCGCACCGTGCTGCTGGCTCGCGCCAGTGCCTACACCGGCGCGGTGGTGGGCGGGATCTTCGCCGGGCAGACCCTGTACCTGATGGTCACCGGGACCGGGGACCCGCTCGCAGCGATCCTCCCGACGGGTGCCGCCGCCGTGGTGGGGATCGGGCTCGCGATCCTCGGCGTGGTCGTCGAGCGCTGGGGGCAGCTGCCCCCGGACGACGGCGACGGCAGCGGCGAGAGCACCGGGGAGAGCGCAGGACTCGGGCACTGAGCCCGGCAGAACCTGCTGGACCCGCTGGATCCGTTGAATCCGTTGAATCCGATGACTCCGATGACTCCGCTGAACGTCGGCTCCGCACCCCGACGATCGGGGGAGCAGGACCGCGTCCGACGCGGAAAGCATCCCCGGAGGTCGGATGGCGAGAAGCGCACGAGGTGACACGATGGTGACCATGACTTCCGCTCCTGAACCCACCGAGCGCCCCACGGCGTCGATGCACGTCGTCCCCACGTCGCCGACGCTGCCCGACACCCCGGACGGCCTCCTCGGCGCCGGCGCGCTGCGCCCCGTCTCACCTCGACTGGTGCCCGCGCGTTATGTCGCCGGCATCGTGGGCTACGTGGTGTGGGTGCTCATGATCGCGGGCGCGATCGTGGCGGCGGTGCTGACGGACCTGTGGTGGCTCGCCCCGATCGGCGTGCTGCCCCTGATCATCCTGCTGCAGAGCCTCCTGCTCACCCCGCGACGGGTGCGCGCCATCGGCTACCTCGACGCGCAGGAGGATCTGACGATCGCCAGCGGCATCATGTTCCGCTCGGTGCACACGATCCCGTACGGGCGCGTGCAGTCCGTGAAGATCGACGAAGGGCCGGTGGACCGTCGCTACGGTCTCGCGAAGCTCACGGTGAGCACCGCCGCCGGCGGGTCGACCGTCGTGCTGCCCGGTCTGCCCAAGCAGGAGGCCGAGCGCCTGCGCGCGATGCTGACCGAGCGCGGCATCGAGATCATGGCTGCGCTGTGAGCGCGACCGAGCACCCCACCGCAGGGCCCGACGACGCCGATACCGAGAGCGGGAGCGGCACTGCGGGCGGGAGAGGCACCGCGGGCGGGAGCGGCACCGCGACGCCGGAGACCAGCACCATGACTGCCGGGCGCCGGCGGACCCACCCGATCACCCCGCTGGTGAGCGGCTGGAAGATCGTCGTCGGCATCGTCGCAGTGGTCTCCGCCCAGAACATCGCACGGCTCGTCAACGACTTCTCGGTCACCAAGGCGCTCATCGGCGCCGGCGTCATCCTGGCCGCCGTGGTGATCGCCATCGTGCTGTCCTCGATCAGCTGGTGGTTCACGACCTATGCGGTCGACGACGAGGGCGTGTCCCTGCACACCGGCGTGATCAGCAAGTCCCGAGAATATGCGCCGCAGGCCCGTATCGAGTCGGTCTCCGTCGAGCGTCCGCTGCTCGCACGCGTGCTGGGTCTGGCGAAGGTCCGGGTCGAGGTAGCGGGCGGCGGAGAGTCGTACCTCGACATCGAGTACGTGAAGTCCGCGGACGCCGAGCTCCTGCGCCGTCGGATCCTCGGGGTCGCTGCGCTTCCCGGTGCCGCCACCGCGGAGACGGACATCTCGACCGACGGGACGGCCGACAGGTCGACCTCGTCCGCCCGGCACGAGCAGTCGGCCGGAGAGCTGGCGCCCGGAGCCGGGGCTCACGGTGCTGCGACCGGCGGTGCTGTGACCGGCGGTGCTGCGACCGACGATGCCGCCATCGACGACGCCACGACGGAGCCCACCGGAGCCGGCCGGCTCGAGGGCGTCCTCTACGACGGCGTCACCGACGGCGAGCTCATCGCGAAGATCCCCACCGGGCGGCTCGTGCGCTCGCTCCTCCGGGACCTCGGGTTCCTCCTCGGCATCGTCATGAGCTTCGTGGGTGTCGTCGTCGCGATCGGCCTCGCGATCTGGCAGGAGGGTCTGTCGTTCGCCATGGTCATCGCCCTGGCGCCGTCGGCGTTCACGATCTTGAAGTACGTCTTCGGCCGGATCGAATCCGGCTGGGGCTTCGTCTCCCGCAACACCGACCGCGGGCTGCGGATGCGGCGCGGCCTGGCCAACACGCGCACCGACAACATCGCCTCGGGGCGCGTGCAGCGCTTCCAGCTGCGCAGGCCGCTGCTATGGCGCACCCCCGGCTGGACGGCTGTGTCCGTGACCGTCGCCGGGATCGACGACTCCGACGAGAACGGGGCGGAGCACGTCCTGCCTGTCGGCACCCCGGACGAGCTGGGCGCCACGCTCAGCCACCTCGCCGCCCCGCTCGGAACCGACGACGATCTCGGGACCCTCGAACACCTGATGACGGCGAGGGCGCGGGAGCTCGACGGTCTGCGCACGCCGGCCCGCCTGTACTGGATCTCCCGACGCACCGAGGTCACCGTGCTGCTGCCCGGGGCCGTGATCCACCGCAGCGGGGTGCTGGGCAGGACCGTGCAGATCATCCCGCGTGAACGCATCCAGGAGCTCACGCTCCAGGACGGGCCGCTCGCCCGACGGCTCGGGGTGCTCAGCCTCTCGGTGGGGATCGCGGGGGACACCTCGCTGGACCTCGGAGGCCTCGCCCGCGAGGACGCCATCGCCCTGCACGCCACGCTCGCGCACGATGCCCGTACCCTGCGCCGCTACCGGGATCGCGAGATGTGGCCGCAGCCCGCTCTGGGTCGGTCGTCGGCCGCGCCCGCCCCTGCTGAACTCCTGGAGGACCGATGAACGCACCACGGCTCGGCATCGGCATCATCGGGTCCGGACGCGTCGGGGCCGTGCTCGGTGCGGCCCTGCGCGCCGAGGGCCATGCGATCACCGGGGTCTACGCCGTCTCGGACGCGTCCCGCGAGCGGGCCGAGGAGCTGCTGCCCGGCGCCCCGCTGCTGGACGTGCCCTCGATCGTCGAACGCAGCGAGATGCTCCTGCTGGCAGTGCCCGACGACCAGCTCGAGTCGCTCGCCGCCGGGATCGCCGCCACCGGCCTCGCCCCCGGCGGACAGCTGGTCGTGCACACCTCCGGCCGCTACGGGACCGACGTGCTGGCACCGCTGGCAGCCGCGGGGTGCGCGACGCTCGCCATCCACCCCGCCATGACCTTCACCGGCACCCGGACGGATCTGCCCCGGCTCCTCGGCTGCCCGATGGCCATCACCGCCCAGCCGACCTTCCTCCCGGTCGCGGCCGCTCTCGTCGTGGAGCTCGGCGGCGAGGTGGAAGTGCTCGCAGAGGGGGACCGGCCGCTGTACCACGCCTCCCTCGCCCACGCGGCGAACCACCTCGTCGTCCTCGTGGACCAGGCACGGGAGGCGCTCGGCCGGATCGGCATCCAGGATCCCGGCGCCTACCTCCGGCCCCTGCTCGAGGCGGCGCTCGAGGAATCCCTGCGACACGGCGCGAAGGCGCTCACCGGTCCGGTGATGCGGGGTGACGCCGGAACCGTGGGGGCGCATCTCGAGGCGCTCGACGATCTCGACGCGACGGCGGAGTTCGGCGTGCGTGGTGATACCGGCGACACCTATCGCGCCCTCGCGCTCGCGGCCCTGACGCGTGCGAAGATCCCGGAGGACAGCCGGGAGCAGATCCGGGCACTGCTCGAGGAGAATCCGCCGAGGGAGGACGCATGAGCACCGCACCACAGACGACGCCGGACCGCGACACCGCACTGGTCACCACCAAGGCACAGCTGCGGGAGGCGCGTGCGGGGATGGACGGCACCGTCGCGGCCGTGTTCACCATGGGGGCCCTGCACGAGGGGCACCTCGCGCTCGTGGCCCGTGCCCGCGAGATCGCCGATCACGTGATCCTCACCGACTTCGTCAACCCGCTCCAATTCGGTCCCGGGGAGGACTTCGACGCCTATCCGCGGGTCCTCGCGCAGGACCTCGCCCTCGTCGACGGGCTCGTCGACCTCGTCTTCGCCCCGTCGGTCCAGGAGATGTACCCGGTGCTGCCGCCCACCGTCTCGGTGACCGCCGGACGCGCCGGCACGATCCTCGAGGGCGCGGCCCGGCCGGGGCATTTCGACGGGGTCGTCACCGTGGTCACGAAGCTCTTGCAGCTGACGCGGCCGGATCTGACCGTCTTCGGGCGCAAGGACGCCCAGCAGGTCGCGATCATCCAGCGGCTGGTCGCCGACCTCGACCTCCCGGTGCGCATCGTGCCGGTCGAGATCCAGCGCGAGCCCAGCGGTCTGGCGCGGTCCAGCCGCAACGTCTACCTCACGGATCGAGGTCGGGAGCAGGCGCTGGCACTGTCGCGCACCCTGGCCGCGGCGCAGGACGCCGCTCCGTCGAACGCCGGTCTCCGCGGGGCGCTCGCGGCCGCCGTCGACCGCGCCGAGATCGAGTGGGCCTATGCTCTCGCGCTGGATCCGAGCACCCTCGCGGACATCGGCGCCGATCACCGCGGGGAGGTGCTCGTGGCCCTTGCGGGGCGGGTGGAGGGCACCCGTCTGCTGGACGCCGCTGTGGTGGTGGTGACAGCTCCCTGACGAGACCAGCGTATCCACGGGGAGTGATGAGAGAATGCGGATCATGACTGAGAACGCACCTGCCCTCGACCCCACGGACACCTCCGACCAGGTAGCGGTCCGCAAGTCCAAGCGGGAGCGCCTGCTCGAGCGGGGCGAGGAGGCCTACCCGGTCTCGGTCCCCGTCACCGCCACGGTCGCCGCTGTGCGGGAGGCCTACGGGCACCTGGAGGCCGGCCAGGAGACCGAGGACGTCGTGGGCGTCTCCGGACGCGTCGTCTTCCAGCGCAACACCGGCAAGCTCGCCTTCGTGACCATCCAGGACGGCGCCGGTCAGCGACTGCAGATCATGGCCTCGCTCGCGGAGATCGGGGAGCAGCGCCTCGCCGACCTCAAGGCGGACGTCGACCTCGGCGACCACGTCTTCTTCCACGGCCGCGTCGGGGCCTCGCGTCGCGGCGAGCTCAGCGTGTTCGCCGACACCTGGCAGATGGCGGCGAAGGCGGTGCGCCCCCTTCCTGTGCTCCACGCGGACCTGTCCGAGGAATCGCGGGTGCGTCACCGCTACGTCGACCTGATCGTGCGTCAGCAGGCCCGGGACACCGTGCGCCAGCGTGCCCAGGTGATGCGCTCCCTGCGCGATTCCTTCCATTCCCGGGAGTTCGTCGAGGTCGAGACGCCGATGCTCCAGGTGATCCCCTCCGGTGCCGCGGCGCGCCCGTTCGTCACCCACATGAATGCCTTCGACCTCGACCTCTTCCTGCGGATCGCTCCGGAGCTGTACCTGAAGCGGGCGGCCGTGGGCGGGTTGGAGCGGGTCTTCGAGGTCAACCGCAACTTCCGCAATGAAGGCGCGGATTCGACGCATTCGCCCGAGTTCGCGATGCTCGAGGCGTATGAGGCGTACGGAGATTACAACTCCATCGGCGATCTCACCCAGACACTTGTTCAGGAAGCCGCCGAGCGTGCCACCGGCTCGCAGGTCGTCACCCTCCTGGACGGATCCGACTACGACTTCAGCGGGGAGTGGGCGAAGATCACCGTCTACGGATCTCTCTCCGAATCGCTCGGCGAGGAGATCACCCCGGAGACCACGCCGCAGCGCCTGCGCGAGATCGCACGCTCCCTGGACCTCGATCTCGATCATCCGAAGTTCGGCCACGGCAAGCTCGTCGAGGAGCTTTTCGAGAACCGGGTGGGCGACCACCTGTACGAGCCCACCTTCGTGCGCGACTTCCCGGTCGAGACCAGCCCGCTCGTCCGTGCCCACCGGACGACGCCCGGCGTCGTCGAGAAGTGGGATCTGTATGTGCGCGGTTTCGAGCTGGGCACCGGCTACTCCGAGCTCGTGGATCCCGTCATCCAGCGCGAGCGCTTCGCCCAGCAGGCGGAGCTGGCAGCCCAGGGTGATGACGAGGCGATGCGGCTGGACGAGGACTTCCTCGAGGCCATGGAGTACGCGCTCCCGCCGACCGGCGGCATGGGGATGGGCGTCGATCGTCTGCTCATGGCGCTGACGGGCCTCGGAATTCGCGAGACGATCCTGTTCCCGCTCGTGAAGCCGGAGGCCTGAGATGGACAGCGGATTCTTCTTCGAAGCCGGATCTCTGCTGCCGTCCCTGGGCGTCGGCCTCCTGTTCTGGTTCGTGATGCGGGCAATTCTGCGGTCGGATCGGCACGAGCGGGAAGCTCAGCGACAGGCGGAGAAGGATTATCGGGAACTTCATCCGACGGATGAATAGGATCACCGCGCAGAAGTGATTCTGCGCTGCAGATTGATAATCCCCCCTTCGCAATGGATACTAGGTGGCGCTCGCGAACTCAACCAGAGTTCGCGGAATCAGAAAACGCAGACCAGCGAGGGAGTACCCCTATGGCACGGAAGACTTACGTGGAGCTCGTCGATGATCTCGACGGCGGTCAGGCCGCCGAGACCGTGAGCTTCGCCGCCGATGGCGTCGCCTACGAGATCGATCTGTCCGAGGACAACGCCCGGAAGTTCCGCGAGGAGCTGGGCACCTGGGTCAGCAAGGCCCGTCGCGTCGGCGGTCGTCGCAGCCGCGGGACCTCGTCCGGCCGCTCCGGCGGCGCGAACGATTCGGCACGTATCCGCGAGTGGGCGCGGGAAGCCGGTTACGACGTCCCCGACCGCGGCCGGATCTCCGGAACCATCCGCACGGCATACGAGGACGCCCACGCGAAGTGATCGCGCGGCACCCTGCCGGGGAATTCTTCCCGGGATGACGAGAGCCCGTCACCTTCCGAGGTGACGGGCTCTCGTCATGCGGGATCCGGACCCGTCCGGCTCACCAGCCGCGGATCGACCAGCTCGCGGAGAAGTCCTCGCCCGGGGACAGGCGCACCACGTCGGTGCCGCTGCGGAACGCGTCGGGCGGACAGGTCATCGGCTCCACCGCGAGACCGAGCCGGTTGTTCTCCGGCTCCGGACGGTCCCCGGTGTGCACCTGGAGCCATCCGCACTCCGCGCCTGCGGTGAGTGCGACCCCGGTCCCGCCGGGCGCGGTCACGGTCACGGTCACGAGACCGTCCTCATCGCGCCCGAGATCCGTGAAGGCATGGTCGATGAACAGCGGACCGACCATGCGCGCACGGCCGAAATCGAAGTCGCTCCCGGGAGCGATCGGCTCGGTGCCCGTGGGGAGCAGGCGATCCTCGGTGACGGTGAGCACCGTGCCGGCCACGACCTGCAGGCTCCACTCGTCCAGGGCTTCGGGTCCGGCCACCAGATACGGGTGGGGGCAGACGCCGTACGGAGCATCCTGATGTCCGATGTTCCGGGCCGAGACCGTCGTGGTGAGGCCGGCGTCGGGGTCCACAGCGTGGTGGACCGTCAGCAGCAGATGGAAGGGATATCCGGGGGAGGGGAACAGCTCGGTGCGCAGCGTGATCGCGTCCGCCGTGACGTCGACCGGGGTGAAGGCCTGGAACGAGATCAGGCCGTGGAGCGCGTTGCCCCGCTCCGGTTCGGTGAGCGCGGTCTGGATGTCCTGGCCGTCCCAGGAGTAGGCGCCGTCGCCGATCCGGTTCGGCCAGGGCGCGACGACTGCTCCGCGGAAGAACTGCATCGGCCCCTGCTCGGGGTTGCGCACCAGCAGGTCGCGGCCGCCGACGGTGAGGGCCTCGACGATGGCGCCCAGCGTCGAGACCTCGACCTGATAGTCGCCCGCGCTCAGCACGAACAGCTCACCGCGGTCCCGGACGTCGCCTGCGGGGGAGGCCTGGGAGTCGGCGGTGGGCAGGCGATCGGTCATGAGGTCTTCTCCTGGTGGTCCTGAGTGGACGTGGACGTGGACGTGGACGCGGCCGCGCGCTTCGGTTCCCGCTCGCGCTCTGGCTCTGGCTCTGGCTCGGCCTCTGGTTCAGGCTCAGGGGCCGGCTCGACGAGCACGACGTCGAGCCGTCGCGGTCCGTGGACGCCTTCGACACGGCTGAGCTCGATGTCGCTGGTGGCGCTGGGCCCGGAGATCATCGTCCAGGGGGCGCCGGGGTCGGTGCCCATGCGTTCGATGCCCTTGGGGACACCGAGCACCACCTGCTCGTCCTCGACGACCACGATGTGGTGATCGGGGACCAGAGTGATGGCCCGTCGGCCCCCGAGATCGTCGCCGCGCAGCACGATCGTGCCGGTGAGGGCGATCGCGGTGTGGCAGCCGGTGATGACGGCATCGATCGCGTCGAGCTCCCGGGGCGAGGCGCTGCCGTCGTCCTGGATCACCGTGGCGTCCACGGAGCCGGTCCATGCGGCCGGCAGCCCCGCGGGCACGATGACCCGGCTCTCGGACCCGAGGGCCGCGGCGATGGTGGCCGGCACCTCGTCGGCCGTGGTGCGATGCACGACGGCGGTGTAGTCCTCGAGACGCTGCACGAGCACGTCGCGCACCTTGCCGCGGTCGGTGGAGACCTCCTGCTTGGAATCGGCGCGCTGATAATCGCGAGGCACGTCCTCCGCCTCGGTGACGGCGTCCCGGCGCGGGGCCGCGAGGGCTGTGCGTACGCGGGCGAGGATCTCTTCCTTCGCACTCACCCCGGGGGTGTGGACCGGTCGCTGGTCCCTCCAGTCGCTCATCGCTGCTCCTCGCCGCGGGTGGGGGCGTCGTCGGGCCCGTCGGATGCCACGGCGCCGCCGGGCAGCTCGGGCCCGGGGGCCGTTCCCGAGTCGGGGCGCGACGCCTCGGTCCGGGCGGCATCCTTCTCCCGGGCGTCCCACCAGCTGCGGAAGGACTTCCCGGGTTTGGGCAGGTCACGATGATCGGTCCATCCCGGGACCAGGGGGATCATCCCGGGGACCTTCCCGATGTTCTTGCCGCGCAGCACCTTCGAGAGCGGTCCGGCGGCGCGCACCGCCTTGTCGTAGGCACCGGGAGAGCTCATGAGGGTGCTCGCACCCTTCATCGCCACGTCCCAGGTGCCGCGGAACTCGCCCTTGGTCTCCCGACGGTCGTCGACCTCCTCGGCGCGCAGGTGCACGAGGATCTTGGGGATGTCGATCTTCACGGGGCACACGTCGTAGCAGGCGCCGCAGAGGCTCGAGGCGTAGGGGAGCGAGGTGTTGGGGTCGTCCGGCCCGTGCATGCCCGTCATCTGCGGGGAGAGGATCGCCCCGATCGGGCCGGGGTAGGTGGAGCCGTAGGCGTGGCCGCCGGTGCGGGAGTAGACCGGGCACACGTTCAGGCAGGCCGAGCAGCGGATGCAGTGCAGGGCGCTGCGTCCCTCCGGGTCCTCGAGCACGGCGCTGCGTCCGTTGTCCAGCAGCACCAGATGGAACTCCTCGGGGCCGTCGCCCGGGGTGACTCCCGTGAACAGCGTCGTGTAGGGGTTCATTCGCTCCCCGGTGGAGGAGCGCGGCAGCAGCTGCATGAACACCTCGAGATCCTGGAACGACGGGATGATCTTCTCGATCCCGACCACGGAGATGAGGGTCTTGGGCAGCGTGAGGCACATGCGGCCGTTGCCCTCAGACTCGACGATCACGAGGGTGCCGGTGTCCGCGACGGCGAAGTTCGCCCCGGAGATCGCCACCGATCCCGGCATGTCCAGGAACTTCTCGCGCAGGAAGCGGCGCGCCGCATCGGCCAGCTCCGCGGGCTCGTCGGTGATCGACGGATCCAGATCCGGCATGGCGCGCAGGAAGATCTCCCGGATCTCGGCGCGGTTGCGGTGGATCGCGGGGACGAGGATGTGGGACGGCGTGTCACCGGCGAGCTGCACGATGAGCTCGGCGAGGTCCGACTCGATGGCCCGGATCCCGGCGTGCTCGAGGGTCTCGTCCAGGCCGATCTCCTGGGTCGCCATCGACTTGACCTTGAGGATCTCCTCGGCGCCGCGCTCGAGGGCGAGACGCGTGACGATCTCGCCGGCCTCGTCGCCGTCTCGGGCCCAGTGCACCACCCCGCCGGCCGCGGTCACGGACTCCTCGAGCTGCTCCAGCAGCTCCGGGAGATGGTCGGTGACCTGCCACTTCAGGGCGCTGCCGGCGTTGCGGAGCTTCTGCCAATCGCGCACCTCGCGCACCGCCGAGGCGCGCTTGGACTGGATGGTGGCGGTGGCACGGCGGAGGTTCTCGCGCAATGTCCCGTCCTCGAGCTCACCACGCGCGGCCTCGGGGAAGGACTGCGTGCCGCGCAGGTTCGAGGACGGCGAGGCGTACTGGGGGCGGATGGTCGGGATGCCGAGGTCGACGGTGCTCATGAGGCCCTCCCCAGGATGGTCTCGGACGGGACGAAGGGATCGTCCGGGGTGGAGGCGAGGATCTGCGCCAGGTGGACGGCCTGCGGTCCTGCGGCGTCGTCGCTGGTGCGCCGCAGCTTGCCGCCGATGTTCATCAGGCACGACGCGTCCCCGGCGACCACGAACTCGGCGCCGGTGGAGGCCACGTTGGCCGCCTTGTCGGTGACCATCGCATCGGAGGTCGCGTCGTTCTTCACCGAGAACGTGCCGCCGAACCCGCAGCAGGAGTCGGACTCGGGGAGGTTGCGGATGTCGATGCCCTCGACGGCCCGCAGCAGCTTCAGCGGTCGCGCGCCGACCTTGAGCACTCGCATCGAGTGGCAGGTGGGGTGGTAGGTGACGCTGTGCGGGAAGTACGCGCCGACATCGGTCACCTTGAGCACGTCCACGAGCAGCTCGGAGAGCTCGTAGGTCTTCGCCGAGACGGCGGCCACGCGTTCCTCGAGCACGGGGTCCTCCTCGTGCTGCGCCACCAGCTGGTGCTGCTCGCGCACGCAGCCGGCGCAGGACCCCGAGGGCATGACGATCGCGTCGATGCGGTCCAGGGACGGCTCGAAGGTGTCCACGAAGCTGCGCACCACCGGGGCCGCCTCGGAGTAGTACCCGGTGTTGGTGTGCATCTGCCCGCAGCAGGTCTGGCGCTTGTCGAAGACGACCTGGTGCCCCAGGCGCTCGAGCAGGGTGACGGTGGCCCGGGCGACGTCCGGCGCCATCACATCCACCAGGCACGTGGTCATCAGTGAGATTCGCATCCGGGTTCCTTCTTCCTGGTCCTGCCGGGTGGGCGGTCGACGGTGACGTGCCGCGGTCCGTCCGCGACGAGGATCCGTCGGCGCCCGGGAGGCGCCGACGGTCGGGTCAGGGGTGCTCGAGCCCCAGAGAAGCGGCGGTGGCCTGCAGCGAGCGGTGCGCGGCGTCGGCATCCTCGGCCAGGTGCGTGCCCCAGCTGGGGACCATCTTCGTGATGGCCGGGCGCCACTGCTCGATCCGCTCCGGGAACATCTTCCCGAGCAGGTTAAGCATGATGCTCGTGGCGGTCGACGCGCCGGGCGAGGCGCCCAGCATGCCGCCGATCGAGCCGTCGGCCGCACTGATCAGCTGGGTGCCGAACTGCAGCACCCCGTGCTTGGAGGCGTCAGGGGCGATCACCTGGACGCGCTGTCCGGCGGTGACCTCCTCCCAGTCCGCCTCGCGGGCGTCGGGCATGTACTCCAGCAGGGCGTCGAACCGCTGATGGCGGGTCGCGGCGAGCTGGGAGCCCAGGTAGACCATGAGGTCGAGGTTCGGCGGGGCGACAGCCATCATCTGGGTGATGTTGGAGGGCTTGATGGACCCGAACAGGTCCATGTAGCTGCCGGACTTGAGGAACTTCGGCGACCAGCCCGCATACGGGCCGAACATGAGCGACCGCTGGCCGTCCACGTACCGGGTGTCGAGGTGGGGGACGCTCATCGGCGGGGCCCCGACGGCGGCCTTGCCGTAGACCTTCGCGTCGTGCCGTGCGATCACGGAGGGGTCGGTGCAGCGCAGCCACTGTCCGGAGATCGGGAACCCGCCGAAGCCGCGGATCTCGTCGATGCCGGACTTCTGGAGCAGGGGCAGCGCGGCGCCGCCCGCTCCGACGAACACCATCGGGGCGCGGACGACCCGGATCGAGTCGTCGGCCGTGGAGCGGACCATGACGCCCCAGTCCGTGCCCATCCGGCGCAGGTCCACGACCTCGGAGCCGGTGGAGACGGTGGTGCCGTAGCGACCGGCGTAGTCCAGGAGCTGGGTGGTCAGGGTCCCGAAGTCGACGTCGGTGCCGTCGGGGGAGTAGGTCGCGGCGATCGTCTCGGTGACCGGGCGGCCCTCGGTGACCAGCGGTGCCCACTCGGAGAGCTGGCGGTGCTCCGTCGTGAACTGCATGCGGTCGAACAGCGGGTGCTTCGAGAGCGCCTCGTGGCGCCGACGTAGGTAGTCCACGTTCTCCATGCCGTGCACGAAGCTCATGTGCGGCACGGCATGGATGAAGGTCGAGGGATCACCGATCCGGCCGGTCTCCACCAGGTGCGCCCAGAACTGGCGGGAGACCTGGAACTGCTCGTTGATGGAGATCGCCTTGGTCGGGCTGACCGAGCCGTCGACGTCCTGCGGGGTGTAGTTCAGCTCGCACAGGGCGCTGTGCCCGGTGCCGGCGTTGTTCCATCCGTCGCTGGATTCCTGGCCGAGGCCGTCGAGCTTCTCGAGCACCTCGATGTTCCAGTCGGGCTCGAGCTCGGTGAGCATCGCGGCGAGGGTGGCGCTCGCGATCCCCCCGCCGATCAGCACCGCATCTGCACGGGTGACGTCAAGGTCTGCCATGGTTCTCCGTTCCAGCTAGCTCGGGAGGCGCACCTGGGGAGCGCTGCGTGATCTCTCGCGCGCTATGGGGCGGCCGTGGCGTCCAGGGTATCCCTTGTCGACCCGGGAGGAGGGCGCATGCCTGCCCGTCAGAGAACTCCGGGGAGCGTCAGACGGTGACCGCGCGGGAGGCCTCGAGATCCTCCAGCAGCAGCCCGACCCGACGGCTCAGCACCGACGTGGCGATGTCGATCCCTGCGGCGGCACCCACCAGGAGGGCGACCGGCCAGAAGAACGTGCACAGCGTGATCCACACGGCGAGCAGAAGGATCAGGCCGATGAAGCGCAGGGGCAGGGCGCCGGGGAGGAGGATCGCCAGCCGCCACGCCACCAGGAGGTCCTGGCGGCGGACTCGTGGGACGGTCATCAGCAGGGCGACGCTGACCGTGGACCAGGCGGCGCTCACGACCGCGAGCCCGGACAGGACGACGGCCATCGTCGAGGTCGACGTGCCGCCGCCCAGGACGATCCAGATCATCGACGCCGAGCCGAGCTGGACCACCATGAGCGGCAGCATCCGGAGGTTGGCGCTGACGAACTGGCGGCGGTAGCTCTCCCACATCAGCGGGAGCACCTTGACCGGGGCTCCGTGCCGCGAGGCGATGAAGGCGTCGGCCGCGGCGGCTCCGGCCGGGGCGACGCCCGCCACGATCAGGCCCAGGAGGCTGAGCAGGGTCCAGACGATGTTGATCCGCAGCACCAGATAGACGTGCTCGATCAACTCGTTGAAATGCATGACCCAGGCGGGGACCTGCGTCGGGCCCGCGGGCGCTCCGGATCGACTCATGAGGGTCAGGGTAGCGGGCGTGGCTGTGAGCTGTTGCACCACTCGGACGGGAGAGGCCCGATGTCTCGCGGGAGGGCTGAAGGGTCTCTGTCGGGTCCAACCGTGGGTATGAGTCTGATCGGGATCAGGTGCTGGCAGGATCTCCCGCAAAGGCCCGATCTTTGATTGACTGGGCGTATGGCATCCACTCCGCGCGACGACGCGCAGACCACCCCTGAGAACACCACCGCCACGACCGCACTGCCGGCCGCCCAGCCCCCACAGACGCAGCAGGTCCCGCTCGTCCCGACTGCCGCCCAGCTGACCTGGCAGCGCGACGGGCTGGGGGTGTTCTTCCACGTCGGGGTCAACACGTTCGCCGGGAAGGAATGGAGCGACGGCACCCTGGCGCCGGAGAGCTTCGACCCGAGCGACCTGGACGCCGACGAATGGGTGCGGACCGCGCACGAGCTGGGCGCGAAGTACGTGGTGCTCACGGCCAAGCATCACGACGGCTTCTGTCTGTGGCCCACCGCCACCACCGACTACTCCGTGGCGTCCTCGCCCTGGAAGGACGGCAACGGTGATGTGGTGCGCGAGGTCGCCGACGCCTGCACCCGCTACGGGATGAAGCTCGGCCTGTACGCCTCGCCGTGGGACCGCAACGCCCCGCAGTACGAGGACGCCGCCGTCTATGACGAGTTCTATCTCGCCCAGCTGCGGGAGCTGTGCACGAACTACGGGCAGCTGTCCGAGCTGTGGTTCGACGGCGCAGGATCCGCGGGTCGCGAATACGACTGGGACGCCGTCGGAGCGCTCGCCGCCGAGCTGCAGCCGCAGACGATGATCTTCAACATGGGACCGGCGACCATCCGTTGGGTGGGCAACGAGGACGGCCTGGCCGCCGACCCCGTCGAGTACGTGACGACCTCGACGGATCTCAACAACTACGACGAGGACGTCGTCGAGACCGGGGAACCGGTCTACCTGCCGCCGGAGTGCGATGTCTCCCTGCGCAAGGGATGGTTCTGGCAGCCGGGGGAGGAGCCCAAGTCGCTGTCGCATCTGCTGGCGGTCCACGACCGCTCGATCGGGCTCGGCGCCAATCTGCTCCTGAACATCCCGCCGGACCGCCGGGGCCGCATCGATCCGGCCGATGCCGCGCGCGTGCGCGAGTTCGCCGAGGCGCTCGAGCAGCGCTTCGGTTGCCCGCATCCCGGAACCCTCACGGCCGACGGCTCCACCGTGCGCATCGATCTGGGTGCGGAGACCAACTTCGATCATGTCGAGCTCGTCGAACGGCTCGAGGAGGGGCAGCGGGTCACCGGTCACCGGATCCTCCTGGAGGACGGGACCGTGCTCGCCTCCGGGGCCACCATCGGCGTGCGCCGCATCCATCGGCTCGAGCAGGCTGTGCGCGCCTCGGCGCTCGTGGTCGAGCTCAGCGGGCAGGGAGCTGTGCTCGAGGCTGCCTCGGTGCATGACGCGACCGGCGCGCCCGTCCCGGATTCCACCATCGCCTATCGTGCGACGACGCTGAGGCCGGACTCCTGATGTCCCTGCGCCGATGATCAGCGTCGATCGGAATGCCGCACGTCTCGGCGGCTGATCTCGGTCGCGGATCTCGGTCGCGGATCTCGGCCGCGCATCCGGTCGGCGCCCCGGGTCCGGTCCGATGGTGCATCCCGTACGGAATGACGACGGGCGGTCCGGCTGCAGAGGTTCTGCGACCGGACCGCCCGTCACCGTTCTGCCACTGACCGTTCTGCGGCACTGCTCCATGTCGAAGGTGAGCTTCGGCACCTTGAGGTCCTGGCTGATGCGATACGGCTCGTAGACCTCGCCGGCCGTGAACAGCGACGGCTCGATCGAAGAGGTGTTCTCCTCCAAAGACTTCCCGGCCGACACCCTTCTCGCCGCGCCCCATGGAGATCGTCAGGCCGAGCTCGAACTGATAGTCCGCCCAGCGGATCATCTGGACCGGGTCGGGGCGGGAGGTCGTGATGACGAAGTCCGGCGACCCGATCGGTACCGAATCCCATCGCAGATGCGCACGCCATCCATGACCTCGTCGTCGGGGGGACCGGTTCATCGTCGTGGCAGATAGGAGGACTGCCAAGAAGTCCTCGGATGTTTGGGGAGAGGACGTGCGTCAGGAAGGTCGATCTGGAGCGCGCACTCCCACAATCGGGCGCGTTCTGGCGGGTGTGCGCCTTGCGTGCGCCGATATGGATCCGTAGCCTGAGGTTAATCATCCGATGATTCGGTCGCCGGGACACTGCAGCCCAACGCATCTGCCGAAGATTCGCCGAGCCGTTTCGAGGAGCCCCTGTGTCCACCATCAGCGACCTGCGCGTGAGCGACGTCCGTTTCCCCACCTCGCGGGAGCTGGACGGCTCCGACGCCATGAATCCGGATCCCGACTACTCGGCGGCCTACGCCGAGCTGCGCACGAGCGACGGCGGCGTCGGTTACGGCCTCGTCTTCACCATCGGCCGAGGCAACGACGTGCAGTGCGCGGCCATCGAGGCGCTCGCCGGACATGTCGTCGGGCGCGAGGCGGACGAGCTGCTCGCCCATCTCGGCGACTTCTCCCGAGACCTGGTCGGCGATTCGCAGCTGCGCTGGCTGGGACCGGAGAAGGGCGTCATGCACATGGCGATCGGTGCCGTGGTCAACGCGGCATGGGACCTGCGGGCACGCCGGGAGGGCAAGCCTCTGTGGTTGCTGCTCGCAGAGCTGAGCCCCGAGGAGATCGTCGATCTCGTCGACTTCCGCTATCTCACCGATGCCCTCACCCGCGACGAGGCCCTCGAGATCCTGCGTCGCGGCGAGCCCGGGAAGGCTGACCGCATCGCCCAGCTCCAGGCACAGGGCGTGCCCGCCTACACCACCACGCCCGGCTGGCTCGGCTACAGCGACGAGAAGCTCGTTCGGCTGCTGCGCGAAGCGCGGGACGAGGGATTCGCGATGGTCAAGCTCAAGGTCGGAGCCGACATCGAGGACGATGTGCGCCGCATGCGGATCGCCCGGGAGACGATGGGGGAGGGTTACCCCATCGCGATGGATGCGAACCAGCGCTGGGACGTGGCCGATGCCATCGCCTGGCTCGAACAGCTCGCTCCCTATGACCCCGCCTGGATCGAAGAGCCCACCAGCCCCGACGACGTGCTCGCCCATGCTGCGATCCGCACCGCCATCGCCCCGCTGCGAGTGGCCACAGGGGAGCAGATGCAGAACCGGATCATCGCGAAGCAGCTGCTGCAGGCCGGCTCGATCGATGTGCTCCAGCTCGACGCGGCGCGGGTGGGAGGGGTCAACGAGAACATCGCGATCCTCCTCCTGGCCGCGAAGTTCGACATCCCCGTGTGCCCGCACGCCGGCGGCGTCGGACTGTGCGAGCTGGTCCAGCACTACGCCTTCTTCGACGCGGCAGCGGTGGCCGGGCCGCGATCGGACCGGTTCATCGAGTACGTGCACCATCTGCACGAGCACTTCGAGGACCCCGTCGTCATCCGGGACGGCGCCTACCAGGCACCGACACAGGCAGGTTCCAGCGCCGGCATGCACGAGGCGTCCATCCGGGATCACCTGTTCCCGGAGGGGACCGTCTGGAAGGATCCGAGCCATGTCGTCGTCGTCTGATCTCGGGGCACCCCCGCACTCTGAGGGCGCGGTCGGCGCGGACCCCCACGCCTGGTTCGACAAAGCCCGTTTCGGCCTCTTCGTCCACTTCGGTCTCTACGCGATCCCGGCGCGCCACGAATGGTCGATGACGCGCGAGCACCGCACGCTCGAGGACTACAGCCGGTATACGGAGTTCTTCGACCCCGACCGCTTCGACGCCCCGGACATCGCCCGCCGGGCCCGCGAGGCCGGGATGCGCTACGCCGTGCTCACCACCAAGCATCATGAAGGCTTCTGCCTGTTCGAGACGGAGCACACGGACTACTCGGCGCCGGACGTCTGCGGCCGTGATCTGGTGCGGGAGTTCGTCGACGCCCTGCGCGCCGAGGGCCTCCACGTCGGGTTTTACCATTCGCTACTCGACTGGGCGCATCCGGACTTCACGATCGATGTCAGCCATCCGCTGCGCGATCGGCCGGATGTCGAGGCCCTGAACTCCGGGCGGGACATGGCCCGATACCGCACGTACCTCCATGCTCAGGTGCGCGAGCTGCTCACGAACTACGGGCGGATCGACTACCTGTTCTTCGACTTCACCAACCCGGAGCGGGACGGCAAGGGCCCCGAGGACTGGGACGCCGAGAAGCTGCTGGCGATGGTGCGCGAGCTGCAGCCCACCTGCGTGGTCAACGACCGGCTCGGCATCCCCGGGGACCTCGTCACGCCCGAGCAGTACCAGCCGGCCGCCCCGATGACCTCGGCCGATGGTGCTCTCATGCGGTGGGAAGCCTGCCAGACCACCAACGGTTCCTGGGGGTACGACCGCGACAACCACGACCACAAGAGCCCGGACCTGCTGGTGCGGATGCTCGTCGATTCCGTGGCCAAGGGCGGCAATCTGCTGCTGAACGTCGGGCCCGACGGTCGGGGCGCCATCTCGTCGGCCGATCGGGAGATCCTCCGCCGGGTCGGGGAGTGGATGGACCTGCACGCCGCGTCGGTCCATGGCGCCGGTCCCGCCGACGGCCTGGTCGCGCCGCAGGGAACCATGCTCACCCTTCGCGGGGACCGCCTGTACGTGCACCTGACGACCTGGCCGATGCAGCACCTCCACCTTCCCGGCCTGTCGGGACGCGTGCGCTTCGCACGATTCCTGCATGATGGGTCCGAGGTCGCCCTGAGCACGATCGACCCGGACCAGCAGGCCATGAACATGACCCCGGCAGGTCTCGGACCCGATGTGCTGACGATGACCCTGCCCATCCGTCGGCCCGACCTGCTGCTGCCGGTGATCGAGCTCCGGCTCGATCAGACCTCCGGTTCGATCTGACTCCCGGCCCGATCCGCCCCGGGCGCTCAGAGCAACCCGTCGATCCCCACCTTCGAGGAGTGAAACCCATGGAGTCAGCAACTCCCGATCCCGTCGAGACCGCCCGCCATCGTCGTCCCGGGCCCGCCCGCCTGCCGGAGCTCGGCTTCGGCGCCGCCCAGCTCGGGAACATCTTCCGGGTCACCACCGACGAGGAGGCTCGCGGCGCTGTCGAGGCCGCCTGGGAGGGTGGTATCCGCCTGTACGACACGGCGCCCCACTACGGGGTCGGCACCAGCGAACGTCGCCTCGGAGCGCTGCTCGCCCCCTACCCCCGCGAGGAGTACCTGGTCTCGACGAAGGTGGGCCGCCTGCTGGTCCCCGGGCCCGGGGACGGCGACGACATGGCGAACGAGTTCGCCGTGCCGAACGACTTCGTGCGCCGGTGGGACATGACCGAGGAGGGCATCCGTCGCAGCCATGCCGAGTCGCTCGAGCGCTTGGGCCTGGACCGAGTGGACATCCTCTACCTCCACGACCCCGAGGAGGCGCCCGAGGAGCACTCGATGGACGAAGCGCTCGCCGCACTCGTCGCGATGCGCGACGAAGGGCTCATCAGCCGCATCGGGGTCGGCTCCAAGGGCGCCGACGTGCTCACGCGTGCGGTGCGCACCGGCCTGATCGACGTGGTCATGATGTCGGGTCGCTACACGCTGCTCGAGCAGCCGGCCGCCGCCGAGCTGCTGCCCGCATGCCTCGAGCACGGTGTCGAGGTCGTGGCGGTCTCGGTGTTCAACTCCGGGATCCTCTCGCGCCCCGTGGTGCCCGATACGGCGAAGTACGAGTACGGCGACGCCCCCGAGGATCTTCTGCAGCGAGCGCGCGAGCTGGCCGAGCTCGCCCAGGAGCATGGCGTCGAGCTGCCGGATCTGGCGATCCGGTATCCGCTGCGGCACCCGGCGATCGCCTCGGTCGTGCTGGGCATGCGCACCGCGGACCAGGTGCGCCAGAACATCGAGCGCATCGGCCAGGACATCCCCGAGGAGCTGTGGGAGCAGATCGGTGCGTGAGCCGGCAGGGGACCGTCGCACGAGCGCTGAGCTACCGGACAGCCCGCTCACCAGCACCGGGATGACCGACACGGGTATCACCGACACCCACCTGCACCTGTGGGACCGTTCCGGCGGCGGGTACGGCTGGCTCGGCGGGGCACCGGAGGCGCTGCGCCGTGACGCCCGCTGGGAGGAGGTCGCCCCGCAGCAGGTCGCGCTCGGCACCACGCGCGTCGTGCTGGTGCAGGCCGACGACACGCTCGCGGACACCAGGGCGATGCAGGACTCCGCGGCACGCATCGAAACCCTGCCGGGGAACGTGGACCAGGTCGACGTCGTCGCCTGGCTGCCGCTCGCCGATCCCGTGGCCACGGCGACGCTGCTGGACGACGCCGCAGCGATGCGCCGCGTCGTCGGGGTGCGCCATCTGGTCCACGACGATCCCGATCCCGGGTTCCTCGACCGGCTCGAGGTCCGGGAGAGCCTGACACTGCTCGCCGCCCGCGGGGTGCCGCTGGACGTCCCGGATGCCTTCCCCCGGCATCTGGATCAGGCGACCCGTCTCGCCGACGAGGTCGACAGCCTGGTCGTGGTGCTCGACCACCTCGGGAAGCCGCCGCTCGGGGACCCCCGGGACATGCCTCGATGGGAGACGTCCCTGAGAGCGTTCGCGGCGCGGGGGACGACGATCGCCAAGCTCTCCGGCCTGTCCACGAGCGGGCAGGGCTACGTCGCCGGCGCGGATCTCCGCCGGGCTGTGGACCTGGCGCTGGAGCTTCTCGGTCCCGAGCGCCTGATGTACGGCAGCGACTGGCCGATCGCTCCCGTGCCCTTCGATCTCGGCTCCGGCACGGGCGACCTGCTGGCTCTGCTGGCAGACCTGCCGGCGGCGGACCGCGAGCAGATCCTTCGCGGCACGGCGGCGCGCGTCTATCGGCGAGCGACCGACGGCGGACGCTGACCCGGATGATCCTGGCCCGGACGAGGTGACCCGGACGAGGTGCCGGCGCGGGCGCTGACCCTTCGGGGTCCAGTCGATCCCCGGGTCGGTCAGTCGACCGTGGTCCCCTTCAGGATCCAGCTCTCGACGCCTCCGATGTGGGCGGCGGCGTGCACCCGTGCGAGGTCTCCGCGACCGGCCTTCAGGGCGTCGAGGATGCGGCGGTGCTCGGCGAGCGTGGATTCCACGGCGGCATCCTCCGTGAGCCCTCGCCAGACCCGTGCCCGGGCGGTCGCGCTGGCGAGGCCCTCGAGCATCGAGGTGAGGTAGGCGTTGGGGCATCGGCTGGTGATGAGCTGATGGAAGTCGATGTCCGCCTGGACCAGCTCCTCGACCGAGGAGTGGTCGGACAGATCGACCATGAGCTGCTCGAGGCGCTCGAAGTCGTGATCGCTCAGATGCGGGCAGGCCTGTTCGACGGCCGTCGGCTCGAGCAGTCGCCGCACCTCGAGGATCTGCCCTTCACCGGAGCCCTGGTGCAGATCGAGGATGAACCCGAGGGACTCCACGAGCACGCTCGGTGCGAGCGAGGTGACATAGGTGCCGTCGCCCTGGCGCACGTCGAGCACGCGGATCACGGAGAGCGCCTTGACGGCCTCGCGCAGGGAGTTGCGGCTCACGCCGATGCGCTCCGCGAGCTCCTTCTCCGGGGGAAGGCGGTCCGCAGGTCCGAGCTCGCCGTCGATGATCATCTGCTTGATCGCGTCGATGGCCCGGTCGGTCACGGCGTGCGGTGCTGGCATCGCGTCCTACTCCTCGCTGGACCGGCGTACGTGCCGGTCACGACGTGTTCGATGCTAGTCGACCGTCGTCTCCCGCGGGGCGGGTACGGCGCAGCAGCCCGCGACCGGGAGGGGGCCGCCCGAGGCCGGGCAGTCGGGAGGCGGAAGAGCCGGAACTCGGGGGCGGGGGCGAGTCGTCACAGCACGGCATCGGCCGGGCGTCACGCCAGCGGCGAACAGGCGGGGCATCTGCGCCGAACCCGCGTAGTCTCGATCCATCACCACCACCGGACGGGGGAGGACCATGTTCGAACGCTTCACCGATCGCGCCCGCCGCGTCGTCGTCCTGGCGCAGGACGAGGCACGACTGCTGAATCACAACTACATCGGCACCGAGCACATCCTGCTCGGGCTGATCCACGAGGCCGAAGGGGTCGGCGCCAAGGCGCTCGAAGCCCTCGGCGTCACCCTCGATGCAGTGCGCGAGCAGGTTCGCGACATCATCGGCGAGGGCAACCAGACCCCCAGCGGCCACATCCCCTTCACGCCCCGTGCGAAGAAGGTGCTCGAGCTGAGCCTGCGCGAGGCGCTGCAGCTGGGCCACAACTACATCGGCACCGAGCACATCCTGCTGGGTCTGCTGCGCGAGGGCGAGGGCACGGCCGTCAAGGTCCTCTCCCGTCTCAAGGCCGAGCCGTCGGCCGTGCGCCAGGAAGTCATCGAGCGCCTCTCGGGCTACCAGGGCAAGGAGCCGGCCACGGCCGGCGGTCCGTCCGAGGGCCAGCCTGCCGGGTCGCTCGTGCTGGACCAGTTCGGTCGCAACCTCACCCAGGCTGCCCGCGAGGGCAAGCTCGACCCGGTCATCGGGCGGGACAAGGAAGCCGAGCGCGTGATGCAGGTGCTCTCGCGCCGCACCAAGAACAACCCTGTGCTGATCGGTGAGCCGGGCGTCGGCAAGACTGCGGTCGTCGAGGGCCTGGCCCAGGCGATCACCGCCGGGGACGTCCCCGAGACGCTCAAGGACAAGCAGCTCTACACGCTCGACCTCGGGTCGCTGGTGGCGGGTTCCCGGTACCGCGGTGACTTCGAGGAGCGCCTGAAGAAGGTGCTCAAGGAGATCCGCACCCGCGGTGACATCATCCTGTTCATCGACGAGATCCACACCCTTGTGGGTGCCGGTGCCGCCGAGGGCGCGATCGATGCCGCCAGCATCCTCAAGCCGATGCTGGCCCGCGGCGAGCTGCAGACCATCGGGGCGACCACCCTCGAGGAGTACCGCAAGCACATCGAGAAGGACGCGGCTCTCGAGCGCCGCTTCCAGCCGATCCAGGTGGATCAGCCTTCGGTCGCGCTGACGGTCGAGATCCTCAAGGGGCTGCGCGACAAGTACGAGGCGCATCACCGGGTGACCATCACCGATGCCGCGCTGGTGGCCGCCGCGAACCTCGCCGACCGCTACGTCAACGACCGCTTCCTGCCGGACAAGGCGATCGACCTGATCGACGAGGCCGGTGCGCGCCTGCGCATCCGTCGTCTCACCGCGCCGCCCGAGCTCAAGGAGTTCGACGCCCAGATCGAGACCGCGCGCACGAAGAAGGAGGAGGCGATCGACGGGCAGGACTTCGAGCTCGCCGCCTCCCTGCGTGATGAGGAGCAGCAGCTCAAGACGCAGCGCGACGAGAAGGAGAAGGCCTGGCGCCACGGCGAGACCGACGCGGTGACCACGGTCTCCGAGGAGGTCATCGCCGAGGTGCTCGCCGCCTCGACCGGCATCCCGATCGTCAAGCTCACCGAGGAGGAGTCCTCGCGTCTGCTCAACATGGAGGACGAGCTGCACAAGCGCGTCATCGGTCAGCACGAGGCGATCCGGGCACTGTCCCAGGCGATCCGCCGCACCCGTGCCGGGCTCAAGGACCCCAAGCGTCCCGGTGGCTCGTTCATCTTCGCCGGCTCCACCGGCGTCGGGAAGACCGAGCTCGCGAAGGCGCTCGCGGAGTTCCTGTTCGGGGACGACGAGTCGCTCATCCAGCTCGACATGTCCGAGTTCGGCGAGAAGCACACGGCCTCGCGCCTGTTCGGCTCGCCTCCCGGCTACGTCGGCTACGACGAGGGCGGCCAGCTCACCGAGAAGGTGCGTCGCAAGCCGTTCTCCGTGGTGCTGTTCGACGAGGTGGAGAAGGCCCATGTGGACATCTTCAACTCGCTGCTGCAGATCCTCGAGGACGGCCGGCTCACGGACTCCCAGGGCCGCGTGGTCGATTTCAAGAACACCGTGATCATCATGACCACCAACCTCGGTACCCGGGACATCGCCAAGGGCGTCTCCATGGGCTTCACCGCGGGCGGCGATCTGAACACCGATTACGAGCGCATGAAGTCCAAGGTGCACGAGGAGCTCAAGCAGCACTTCAAGCCCGAGTTCCTCAACCGCGTCGATGACGTGGTCGTGTTCCCGCAGCTGTCGCAGGACGAGATCGTGCAGATCGTCGACCTGATGGTCGCGAAGCTCGCCGTGCGACTGGCGGAGAAGGACATGACCATCGAGCTCACCGATGGGGCCAAGAAGCTGCTCGCCGAGAAGGGCTACGACCCGGTCCTCGGTGCGCGGCCCCTGCGCCGCACGATCCAGCGCGACATCGAGGACGTCCTCTCGGAGAAGATCCTCTTCGGCCAGGTCCATGTGGGCGACACGATCGTCGTCGACGCGGAGGGCGAGGGTCTCCTCGGCGAGCTGACCTTCAGCCGCCGTGACGAGAACGGTGTTCTCGAGTCGATCACCGAGACGGTCGATGTGACGTCAGTGACCAAGGCCCGTGCCGAGGAGCTGTCCCGTCCTGACGGGGCGGCGAGCCCGGGCACGGACAACGCGGAGGCCAGCGCCTCCTGACCGGTATGAGGCCGGCCCCGTCCGCGTGGACAGGGCCGGCCTCTCCGGATTGCGGTGGTACCCGGTCGCCCACCGCAGCACGCCCCGCTCGACGGGCTCTCACCACGGCGACGCCAGTCGCGGTCGGAGCCCGTCGAGCGGCAGCACTGCTGAGACGACGCTGACACCGTCACCAGGACCGAGGAACAGGAGGGACAGATCGCATGGGCGGATTCTTCGACTGGATGCTGTCCCTGACCGGCCAGGTCGAGGACTGGATCATGGTCGTCGCCGACGCCTGGTGGATCTACCTCGTCGTCTACGGCTTCGCGGCGTTCGACGGCTTCTTCCCGACGGTTCCCAGCGAATCGACGATCGTCTCGCTCTCCTCGCTCTGGTCCTCCTCCGGCCGCCCCTACATCATCCTGATCGGTATCGCGGCCTGGATGGGCGCCTGGACAGGGGACAACCTCGGGTACTACCTGGGCCGGAAGATCGGCTGGCACCGCTTCAAATTCCTGCGCGAGGGCAAGGGCCGACGAGCCGTCGAGGCCGCCGAGGCGGGCCTGGAGCGCCGGGCCCTCGTCTTCCTCATGACAGCTCGCTACATCCCCTTCGGTCGGACCGCGGTGAACCTGGTGGCCGGAGCAGTCCGCTACCCGCACAAGGAGTTCTGGCCGCGGTCGTTGCTGTCCACGTTCGTGTGGGCCGCCTACTCCTGCGCCATCGGTGCGGTGGCTGGAGCCTGGTTCGGCGAGCATCACCTGTTGGCGATCACCGCGGCGCTGGTCGCCGCCGTCGTGCTCGCCCTCGTCGCGGAGCGGGTGATCAACGCCGTGCACAACGCCCTCGACCGTCGGGCGGAGCAGAAGGCCGCTGACAGCTCGGACAGCACAGACAGCACTGGCCCCGCTGCTCACGTCGACGGCACCGGCACCGCAGTGGCTCAGGATGCCACCGCGTCCGCTACCGCCAGCCCCGCCACCGGCACCACCGCCACGGATGCCGATGCGGCCGCCGGGGCCACCGACGCCGGCGATGGGACCGCTGACCGGGGTGCTGCTGGATCCGCGGCCCCGCTCGAGCGCTCCGAGCAGACCGCCGCGGAGGAGCCGAGCATCTCCGAGGAGGATCTGCTCCTCACCGAGTCCGGAAGCATTCCCGCACAGAGTCAGGACAGCCCTGCATGACCCTCATCATCCGCCCTGCTCTGCCGGCAGACGTCCGCGGGATCAATCGACTGGTCGAGCCGATGACCCACACGGGGATCCTGCTCGGGAAGGACCTGGTCTCCTATTACGAGGCCGTCCAGGAGTTCCTGGTCGCTGTCGATGAGGAGGGTGCAGTCGTCGGCTGCGGTGCCCTCCACGTGATGTGGGAGGACCTCGCCGAGGTCCGGACCCTCGCCGTGAGCGATGCGCAGCGCGGCACGGGGCTGGGGCACCGCCTGCTGGATGCGCTGCTGGACCGTGCCCTGCAGCTGGGCCTGAGCCGCGTCTTCTGCCTCACCTTCGAGGTCGACTTCTTCACGCGGCACGGCTTCGAGGTCATGGCTGACGTGGTGGACCCCGAGATCTACAACCAGCTTCTGCGATCACCCGACGAGGGCATCGCGGAGTTCCTCGATCTGGCCCGCGTCAAGCCCAACACCCTCGGCAACACCCGCATGATCAAGGCACTGCTCCCGAACGACTGAGCGCCATGAATCTGTCGACGTCGGCGTCGACGTCGGCTCACGCTGGTGCCTCAGGGGAGACGCAGTCGCTCTGCCGAGTGCACCGCGAGCCCGTCCGCCACGAGCGAGGCCTCGCATCGGGCGACCCGCTCAGGATCTGTGGTGTTCAGGGCGAGCAGCACTTCGTGCGTCGCCTCTCCGTCACGTCGCAGCACGGCCATGATCTGTCCTCGCAGCTGTCGATCCGTGCCCTCGAAAGACTGCCGGCGACGGGACCCCTCGGGTGCGGCAGGGCTGCCTGCGGCAACCCATGCGCACCCGGCCTCGGCCAGAGGGCACTGCACGCACCGTGGGGACCGCGCCGTGCACACGAGGGCCCCGAGCTCCATCACCGCCTGGTTCCAGGCGACGGATCGATGACGCTGCGGCGGAAGGCACCTGGTGGCCAGCGCACGTTCGGCCGCGGAGTAGGACGGGGCCGGGAGGGCGAGCCCCTGGACGCTGCGTGCGAGCACGCGACGGATGTTGGTGTCCACGACGACTGCGCGCTGATGATGGGCGAAGGCGGTCACCGCGGCAGCGGTGTATTCGCCGATCCCGGGCAGCGCCCTTAGCGCTTCGAGGCCATGGGGCACTGCACCACCGTGCTCCCGGACGATCATCTGCGCGCACTGCTGCAGGCGCAGCGCCCGACGGGGGTAGCCGAGTCGGTCCCATGCCCGCAGGACCTCTGCGGTCGGGGCGTCAGCGAGGTCGGCGGGCGTCGGCCAGCGCTGCATCCAGTCGGTCCAGCGCGGCAGGACCCGGACCACCGGAGTTTGCTGCAGCATCACCTCGGAGACGAGCACGGCCCAGGGACTGGCGTCGTCGTGGCGCCAGGGGAGGTCACGTCCGTGGTGTCCGAACCAGTCGATCACGGTGTCGATGATCGTCTCGAGCTCCGGGTCGTCCCTCGCGCTCTCGGCATCGAGAGGTGGCTCGGGCTCGACATGACCGACGCGGGGCGGGACCGAGAGGTCCCGCCCCGCGTCGAGGTGGTGCGGTGCGAGAGCACCTGTCATATCGTTCAGGCCTGGGGCGGGGTGGTGCCGCCGTGCTGCACGACGAGCGCGTCGCGGATCTCGGTGAGGAGGACGATGTCCTCGGAGAGCGCGGTCTCCTCCTCCTCGGGGAGCCCACGACGACGACGGTCGAGCTTGCGGGCATGCGCGATCGGCAGCACGAAGACGAAGTAGACGACGGCCGCGGTGATCAGGAAGGCGATGATCGCGGAGAGGATCCCGCCGATGTCGACCAGGGTCGAGTCGTTGGTGATCTTGAAGGCGAGGCCGTTGACGTTGCCGCCGCCGAAGACGTTGATGATCGGCTGGATCAGGTTCTCCACGAACGCACCGATGAGCGCGGTGAACGCGGAGCCGATCACGACACCGACCGCGAGGTCGATGACGTTGCCCTGCATGACGAAGTCCTTGAAGCCCTTCATGGGACATCCTTACTGAGGAGGGGGGGGGGAGAGCGGGACGGACCGTCGAGATGGCCCATCGGGACTCTAGCCGATCAGAGAGATGCTCAACCAGCCTTCATGGAGTGAGTGGGCCAGGTCTCCTGATCGGTGCCGCTCCACAGCGACCAGCACGTCCGCGGGGACACCCGCTCCTGGAGCCACGATCGAGGACCCGGTGGGCTGCGCGGCCGGGACCTCGACCACCCGCGCGGCGATGCGCTCGGGGGAGCCGAGGTCCGGCCCCGTGCTGAGGATCTCGATCTCGGCACCTGGTGTCAGCCGGGAGGCGAGAACCGCTGGGATCGGGACGGCCATCAGGACGGACCCCTCGGGCACCTCTGCCGCGCCCCCGCCCGTGAGCACCCCGGGAAGCACGGGAGCTCCGGCCGGCAGGGGCAGCGCCGTCTCCCGGCCCACCAGTTCCTCCCGCGTGGCCGGTGCCCCGGCCGGTACCAGTTCCGCCGCAATACGTATCTCGCGCAGCTGGTGCGCGGCGAGCTCCGTGCCTGCCGGGAGCTCGACGGCGGTGACCACCATGGAGCGCCCGTGGACGGCCGGCGGCAGCAGCGCCGGGGTGAGGGCTGCGATCAGGAGAGCCGCCGCGAGCACGGCGAGGGTTCGGCGACGTCGACGCACGGAGCGTCGCAGGAGCGGAAGCTGTGCACGGATCCAGGTGAGCATGAGGACGACGCTAGGTCGGCGCGCAGGCCCTGCTCTCCTCGGGCCCGCTCGCGGTGGATGAACGGCCTCTGGGGAGGAGAGGTCACGGTCCGGCAGATCGGTCCGGCAGATCAGCCCATCAGCTCTGCTGCGGAGATCGTGCTTTGACGTCCCGGTGTCAGGACGCGGTGGTCGCTGCTGCTGCCGGCTTGGAGGTCGAGGCGCCGCTGCTGGAGCTGTCGCTGCTCGAGGTGGAGCTCGCCGAGGACGCGGAGGAGGCTGAGGAGCTCGAATCACTCGAGGAGCTGCTCGACCCCGAGGTCGCGGAGGACGACGAGGAGGCAGCGGAATCCGTGGAGTAGAAGCCGGGGCCCTTGAAGACGATGCCCACGGAGTCGAAGACCTTGCGGAGGGTGTCCTGAGTGCACTCGGGGCAGGTCACCAGCGAATTCTCGCTGAAGCTCTGGTACTGCTCGAACCGATGACCGCAGCTCTTGCAGGCGTAGACATAGGTGGGCACGCGGAGTCCTCCGGAATGTTCTCTCAACAGGGCCGCGGAAGACGCGACCGCGAAGAGTCTACGACTCCTGGACCCATCCCGGCGCTCCGGGGCCATCGATCGTGACCAGGCAGACGAGGCCGGCGGCGGTGAGCACTGCCGGGATGGGGACGTCGTGCTCGCCCCGGGGGAGAGTTCCGGCGTCGAGCACCTCGTCGGGATGCACGACGGCCACGACGTCGGTCCGTGAGGAGATCCCGGACAGGGCCCGATCGTAATAGCCGGCGCCGTGGCCGATCCGGGTCCCCGCACGATCCACCGCCACGGCGGGGGCGAGCACCAGAAGCGCGTGCGCGAGGGCGTCGGGCCCGTGATGCCGGCCCGTCGGCTCCTTGCCGAAGCCGCGGCCGGGGGAGTCGACGAAGGGCGAGGTGCCGTCCCAGGACACCCAGTCGAGCTCACGGCCGGCGGCGACGGGGAAGATCAGCTGTGCGCCGAGCTCGGAGAGCCGTCGGGCCAGGGGCATCACATCTGCCTCGGTGGGCGTGGGGTGATAGGCGGCCACGAGCGGAGGGCCGGAGGCGCCGTCGGCGCGGTCTGCTCCGGTGCCGCTCTCGCACGCCGCGCGCACCAGGTCGAGCAGGGGGGCGGCGTGCGCGAGGAGCTGCTGCGACTCCTGGTCGCGCCGCAGGGCGCCCTCGGTGCCGCCGTAGGATCGTGTGCGCCGTGCCCGCAATGTGGTGCGGAGCACTTTCTTGCGAGCCGCCATCGCCTCGGTATCCATGGGCCAAGACTCCCATATCCCCTCGAGCATCCCCGCGAGCGCTGCTCGGGCACCGAGACCCGCCCGGCAACGCTTGCGGGAACCAGCGCGGGTGGCATTCCTGCACGGAGTTCTTGCACACGGGTCTCATTCCTTCTCCGACTCGTCCCGGCATCCGTGAATGTCTTTATGCGCCCCTCTCCGAGCTTGATTCCAGCGCCCGCGGAGTTCCCGCCGGGGCGCCGTGCCCGGGGTGCCCTGCGGGTCCCGCGAGCAGTGCGCCCGCCCGTGCCCCGCCCGTGCCGGGTCCAAGCGGCTGGACCGCGTGCGGGGGCGGGTCCGCTTCCGTCTACGATGACGAGATGGTTCATGTGTGGCCGCTGACACTCCGTGACGGGGAGCTCGCCCTGCGGCCCCTGCGACGCCGAGACCGCGCGGACTTCGAGCGGCTGCGGGAGCGCAATCGGGACTGGCTGCGCCCCTGGGACGCGACCGATCCCGATCGTCCCGCCCGACAGATCCCCTTTGCTGCGCTGCGACGTTGGAACGAGCAGCAGGCGCGGCTCGGGCTCTATCTCCCTCTGGTGATCACGGTGCGTGGTCGGGTGGTCGGCCAGATCACGGCGGGCCCCATCCAGTACGGCGCGCTGCGCAGCGCGGTCCTGGGCTACTGGATCGACCGGGAGCAGGCGGGAGCGGGTCTGGTCCCGCGGTCGGTGGCCCTGGTGATCGACCATCTGTTCGCCGAGCTCGGCATCCACCGGATCGAGGTGACGGTGCGCCCGGAGAACGCCTCGAGCCTGCGGGTGGTCCAGAAGCTGCATCTGCGTCCCGAAGGGCTGAGGCGCTCCGCGATCCACGTCGACGGATCGTGGAGGGACCATCTCGTCTTCGCGCTCACCGCCGAGGAGATCGTCACCGGACATGACGGTCGGGGAGTTCTCGCCAGACTTCATCACGAGTTCCCTCCCGACACGCCCGCGGGGTGACCAGGGAAATCACATCGGTGTCATTACTGTAGAGGCGTGGAGTCCATTAATCTCGGCGCCGTCCTGTTCGGCCTTCTGCTGCTGCTCTGGGTGGCCTATGCCCTGCCGCGCACGGCCGGCCGCCGCGAGGTGATGGGACGCGCACGCGCCTCGGAACTCTCCGAGATGTCCTCGGAGGCCCGGGACCTGTCCGCGGCCGTCCATTCCCGCCGCTCTTCCCACGAGGTGAATGCCGCCATGTCCCAGGACCGTCTTCTGCTGCGTCCCGCTGATCCGACCAGTCGACCGCGATTCGACGCGGTGCCCGGTGCCCGCATCGATCTCCTCGAGGAGCGGACCCGGTCGCGCCGTCTGATGCGGATCTTCCTCGCGGGGATGATCGCGCTCACCCTCGCCCTGGTCGCCCTGGCGATCGCAGGGGTCGTCGCAGGGTGGATCCCGGTGATCGCTGTCGTCGCCGTGGCGATCTACCTCGTGGGCCTGCGTCGGGCCGAGCTGGAGCGTCGGGCCCGCATCACGCGAGCGGCAACCCTGAGTCGCCAGGAGCGTGCTCAGCGGGAGACCGCTCGTCGTGCCGCCGATTCTGCCGTCCCTGCGGTCGAGCCCGTGATCGCCCACGCCCCGCCGGAGAAGCCCGTGCAGCGAGCGCCGCTCGAGGCGACGACCGAGCGCGCCGCGCATCAGGTCACGGCCGCCGGCGAGTGGACGCCGCGTCCGGTCCCGCGTCCCACCTACGCGCTGCGCGGTGAGGTCGATGACCTCGCCACCCGCCACGCCGCTCATCGTCAGAGCATGCAGCCTGCGTCGGTGCCGCTCGAGAACGGCTCCGTCGAGGAGCTCGAAGCGGTCGACGAGGCCTACGCGCCCGCTCAGAACCTGCACCTGGACGAAATCCTCGCCCGCAGACGGGCCTGATCGCCCAGGCCCCTGAACGGAGTCTCGAGATGAGTGCGCTGGCACGGATGGCCCGGATCGACCGGGCGCTCGCCCGTGAGGGCTGGGCGGAGCGGCCCGTCGGCGTCCTGGACCTCGATGCGTTCGACGCCAACCTCGAGGACCTCGCCCACCGCGCGCAGGGCACCCCGATCCGGGTCGCCTCGAAATCGCTCCGAGTCCGGGCCCTCTTGGACCGTGCGCTCGCACATCCGGCCTATCAGGGCGTCCTCGCCTACACGGTGCCCGAGGCGATCTGGCTGGCGAAGCGCGGGATCGACGACATCGTGGTCGCGTACCCGACAGCTGAGCGCGGCGCACTGCGGCTCCTCCTGACCGATCCGGAGGCGCTGGACGCGATCACCCTCATGGTCGACGAGACCGCGCAGCTCGATCTGATCCTCGCCGCGACCGCCGACATGTGGCCCCGCCGTGGCGGGCGACGCCTGCGGATCGCGATCGAGCTCGACGTCTCCTATGCGCCGGTCCGAGGGCTCCGCTTCGGCGCTCTCCGGTCCCCGGTCCGCACCCCGGAGCAGGCGGTCGCGCTGGCTCGCGAGGTCGTCCGCCGTCCAGAGCTCGAGCTGGTCGGACTGATGGCCTACGAGGGGCATATCGCGGGCGTCGCCGACTCTGCCCGCACGCCGTACGCGGCCGCCGTGCGGGCGATGAAGGCCCTCTCACGCCGGGAGATCGCGCAGCGGCGGGCCGACGTGGTCACGGCAGTGCGCACCGTCGCCGATCTGGAGTTCGTCAACGGCGGCGGCACCGGATCGATCGAGTCGACCGGTGCCGAGCCCGCCGTGACCGAGATCGCCGCCGGATCGGGTCTGATCGGACCGGCGCTCTTCGACGGCTATCGGGGCTTCCGCCCGCAGCCCGCCCTCCATCTGGGGTTCTCGGTGGTGCGGCGTCCTGCCCCCGGTGTCGCGACCCTCCTCGGTGGCGGCTGGATCGCGAGCGGGGTCACCGGCGCGGACCGGCAGCCGACGATCGCCCACCCCGCCGGGCTCACCTTCGCCGCGCAGGAAGGGGCGGGGGAGGTGCAGACGCCCGTGCTCGGTGCCGCAGCGGACACGCTGCGGGTGGGGGACACCGTCTGGCTCCGCCATGCCAAGGCAGGGGAGCCCGCCGAGCACCTCCTGGGCTACGTGCTGGTTGCGGACGTCGGCGCCGGTACTGGAGCCGGCTCTGGCTCTGGCTCCCGACAGAGCGACGACGCGGGCCAGATCGAGATCGTCGAGTTCACCCCGACCTATCGTGGCGAGGGCACAGCGTTCCTCTGAGCAGTGCCGGAGCCTCTGGACCGATCATCACGCAGCGAAGGAGCTTCCGTGCGCAACACCTCCGTCCTTACCAGCACCTGGAGCGGTGCCCATCGATGGGCCCCGAGGCACCTCCTGGTCCCGCGCGACGAGGGCGAGGTGCTCACCGGGATCGCCCTGGCCCGGGACGCCAGGATCCCGCTGAGGGTGATCGGGGGCGGGCACTCCTTCACTCCGCTGGCCGCGACCGATGGCGTGGCCATGTCCCTCGATGCGCACCAGGGTCTCGTGCACGCGGATCCAGTCACCGGCCTGGTGACCCTGCGCGGCGGCACCCGGCTGTGGGAGATCGCCGAGCTGCTCGCACCGTACGCTCTGGCGCTGCCCGTTATGGGGGACATCGACCGCCAGTCGATCGCGGGCGCGATCCAGACGGGGACCCACGGCACCGGCGCCCGCTTCACCGGATTCTCCGGGATGGTGCGCGGCCTGCGGCTCGCGCTGGCCGACGGCAGCGTGGTGGAGGCGTCGCCCGACCGGGAGAGGGACCTCTTCGAGGCGGCCCGGCTCGGACTGGGCACGATCGGCGTGGTCCTCGAGGTCACCCTCGCCTGCGTGCCGGTCTATCGCTTGGACCTGGTCGAGAGCACCGAGGAGATCGGGCCGACGGTCGGATCGTTCCTCCAGGACTCCTCGATCACCGATCACCAGGAGTTCTTCTGGTTCCCCCGCACCAGGCGGGCCACGGTGCGCACCAGCCGCCGCGTCGCCCAGGGCACCCCGCGGCAGCGGCCCCACCGCGTGACGGAGGTCATCCAGCAGGAGGTCCTCGGCAACGCGGCCTGGGACCTGATGTGCCGCGGCGCGGCCGTGATCCCCGGGCTCAGCCGACCCGCCGCCGAGCTCGCCTCGCGCCTGTTCGCCGGACCGCATGTGGTGGACGATTCCGCCTCGGTGTTCACCGCCCCGCGCCGGGTGCGCTTCCAGGAATCGGAATGGGCGATCCCCGCGCACCGCTTCGAGGAGGCCTTCGAGGCGCTGCGCACCCGATTCGAGGACGAGCGCGTGCGCGTCACCTTCCCGCTCGAGGTGCGACGGGCCGCGGCCGACGACGTCTGGCTCTCGACCGCGTACGGACGCGACACCGTCTACCTCGCGGCGCACCGCTATCACCGTGAGGAGGCCGGGCCGTTTCTGCTGATGGTCCAGCGCACCCTGGCCCCGTTCGCCGCCCGTCCCCACTGGGGCAAGAAGCATTGGCTGGGCCGCCGGGACCTGGCGGCCCTGTATCCCCGCTTCGAGGACTTCCGGGCGGTCCGGGCGGCGGCGGATCCTGACGGGGTGCTGCTGACGGGATATCTCCGGCACCTGCTGGGGTGACCCCGGCACCGGCTGTGCGGACCAGTTCGCCCGAAAGAGTCGTCGGCCCGTCGTGGTGCGTGAAGGGTCGTCCGTGCACTGTCACCGGCGGCGGGCACCGAGCGGTTCGGACTAGGCTCGTGGTGATGAACACCTCGACTGCGCAGACGGCGCCTTCCTTCGTCCCGAGCCCCGACCATCTCCTGGACATCGCGACCACTGCCGCGCGGGCCGCGGCCGACTACATCCGCTCGCTGGACCGCGAGCACCTGACCCGTGAGTACAAGACCTCCAACCATGACATCGTCACCGAGCACGACAAGGCCAGCGAGGACATCATCGTCGCCGAGCTGCGTCGGCTGCTCCCCACCTGCCGCATCGTCGGTGAGGAGGGCGGGGAGCGACCCGCGGAGGAGGGAGCGCCCGGCGCGGATCCCGCAGAGCCCGTCGTGACGTTCTACGTCGATCCGATCGACGGGACCAGCAACTTCGCCGCCGGTCTGCCCCTGTTCTGCGTCTCCATCGGCGTGGCGGTGGGCGACGAACTGGTGGCCGGCGTTATCGACGCCCCGGTCCTCGGCCAGGTGTTCACCGCGGCGGACGGGCCGGCGATGCTCAACGGCCGCGAGCTCAGGCCGCGCTCGACGAACGATCCCGCTGATGCTCTCGTGCTGTCCGGATTCCCGGGACAGCGCGGCTGGAAGGAGTTCCCCGAGCTCGCGGGCCGGGCCCAGAGGGAGCTGGAGAACGGCCTCTCCGCGATCCGTCACCTCGGCTCGGCCGCCATCGAGCTCGCCTATGTCTCCGCCGGCTGGGCGGATGCGACGTTCCTCGCCTCCATCAACGCGTGGGACATCGCCGCCGGATTCCACATCCTGCGCCGTGCCGGCGGGTCGGTGCGCACCTGGCCGGGCCGCGGGGAGACGGGGCAGCCCGATTTCCTGAACCCGGCGTATGTGGCATGCACCGGGCCGGAGCGCCTGGACCTGGTGGACCGCGTGTTCGAGGAGGTCCAGGCTCTGCGCGACGCGGATCTGTGATCCTCGTCAAGGCGATCCCGACGAGTTCTCACCCGGGGCTTCCCGGTGGTAATCTGGCGGGGTCGCCATGCGACATGGGGCTATGGCGCAGTTGGTAGCGCGTCTCGTTCGCAATGAGAAGGTCGGGGGTTCGAATCCCCCTAGCTCCACCGAGGAACCCCCTGGTCAAGAAATTGGCCAGGGGGTTCTCCCGTTCCCGGAGGGCCGCCGCGCAACAGGTGTCGCCGTGCCCCCGGTCAGGAACGCAACGGTGCAGAGGAGCTGCCATGGAGATCCGCGATGCGACCGTCGCGCACCTGGAGGGCATCACCACGATCTACAACGACGCGGTCCGGCGCACCACGGCGATCTGGAACGACCATCCCGTGGACCGAGAGGACCGCGCGACCTGGCTCGCCCGGCGACATCAGGAGGGGTTCCCCGTGCTGGTATGCGTCGAGGACGCCGTCGAGGACGCCGTCGAGGACGCCGTCGAGGACGCCGTGGAAAACGCGGTCGAGGACGCTGACCGGAGCGATCCCCCCGACGCGGTGCTCGGCTATGCGACCTACGGGGCGTTCCGGCCCCATGACGGCTTCCGGGGCACCGTGGAGGACTCCGTCTACGTGCGCGACGACCAGCAGGGCAGGGGCATCGGCAGATCGCTTCTGGAGGCGCTCATCGCCCGTGCCCGGGAACAGGACGTCCAGGCCATGATCGCCGCGATCGAGGCCGGGAACGCCGGCTCGGTGAGACTCCACGAGAAGCTCGGGTTCGAGCACCGTGGGACCCTGCCGCGGGTCGGCACGAAGTTCGGCCGCCGCCTGGATCTCGCTCTGCTCCAGCTGGAGCTGCAGGACCAGCCGTCGGCTGCGGTCAGCCCGGAGGGATCGGCCGGAATCGGCCACTCGTCCCCCGTGTGAGGAGCACGGCCGCGGCCGGCGAGATGCAGCCGACGCTTCCTTCGAGATGGTCGATGACGACCGCGAGCGCGTGCCGAGCGGCGGCATCCTCGTCGGCGGGCGTCGTCGCGTCGACCGCGAACCGCAGGACCGCGCGTCCCACCCGTCGGCCGGCGATCAGCGGCGCCTCGACATCCTTCTTCTCGACCACGTGCAGCGTGCCGAGGGCCAGGGCGGCCTGCTCGATCACGTCGTGCGGGGAGCAGCCCGGGAGGAGCTCCCCGATGGGCAGGTGCATGCGATAGCTCGGCATGCTGCTCAGGCTAGTGGTCCCCGGGCGCCGTGCCCGCACTGTCCAGTCCTCGTCCTGCAACCCGCCCTCGTCGTGCAACCCGCCCTCGTCGTGCGACCTGTCCTCGTCGTCCGTCCCGCCCTAGTGGTGCCGCCTGCCTTCGTCGTGCGACCCATCGTCACCCTGCGGCGCACCGTCGTCCCGACGCAGGCGATAGGGTCCAGTCGGGTCGACGGTCGACGCGGAGAGCGGCACGTCGGACGACGCAGGGGAGAGGGACTCGATGACCGGCAGCATCGTGCTGATCCATGCCGTGCGCTCCTCGCGCACCATGTGGACGGGCCAGACCCGCCGCCTGCGTCGGCGCGGGTTCCAGGTGATCGCTCCCGACCTCCCCGGTCATGGCATGCGACGCGCAGAACCGTTCACGCTCGAGGGTGCTCTGGCCACGATCGAGGAAGCCGTCGCTGCGTGCGACGAACCCCCGGTGCTGGTCGGTCTGTCGCTCGGCGGGTACCTGACCCTCCACTGGGCCTCCCGCAACCCGGACCGTCTGGAGGCAGTCGTCGCGGCGGACTGCACGATCGTGCCGGGCCCCGCGACGGCGAGGCTCTACGGCCTGTGGATCTCGATGAAGGACTGGCTCCCCGGTGACTCCGATGCCCGGGTGGAGCGGGCCTTCGCCCGGCGTCACTCCCGCAAGGCCGCCCGGCGCTACTACGGAGGCGGGCGCGCCCACGGCGTCGTGCGCACGGTGGTGCGCACCATCAGCTCGCTCGACCTCCTCGCCGACGTCGCGACGATCGACGTGCCGCTGACCTTCCTCAACGGCGAGCACGACCCGTTCCGCCGTCACGAGGCACTCTTCCTGGAGGCCGCCCGCGATGGGGAGCTGGTGATCCTCGACGATGCCGGGCACATCGCCAACCTCTCCCGACCCAAGCGCTTCGCGAAGGTGCTGCGGCGCGTGGCGACCGGCGAGCGGATTCCGCAGCCGCTGTCTCCCTGAGCTCGCCCGGTGTGGCCGGTGTGTTCGGTGCCTCCCGCGCCGTAGGCTGATCCCATGGAGAACCGCACCCTGCGCGTCGGATTCGTCCCCGGTGTCGAACCTGATCGCTTCCTGCGTCGTTGGAAGTCCGGCCGACGGGACGCCTGGCTCGAGCTCATCCCGATCCCGCTCTCGCAGCAGCACCTCGCCCTTCAGCGCGGCGACGTCGACATGTGCTTCGTGCGCCTGCCGATCCCCACCGACGACCTCCACGTCGTGAGTCTGTGGGAGGAGCGCGGTGCGATCGTGACGGGCACCGAGAACGTGCTGAGCCTTCTGGACGAGGTCACCGAGAGCGATCTCGCGGAGGAGACGGAGATCCCCGCCGAGCATCTCGACGATGCCGCGGACCGCGTCGCCGTCGTCGCGGCCGGTGTGGGCTACACCCGCATGTCGCTGTCGCTGGCCCGCCTCCACCACCGCAAGGACGCCGTGCATCGGCCGTTGGTGGACGCCGAGCCCACCCGCATCGCGCTGGCCTGGCCCCGCGCGAGCGATGACGAGGTGCGTCAGGAGTTCGTCGGCGTGGTCCGCGGTCGCACGTCCCGCTCCAGCCGCTGACAGGCCGGCACTCGGGGCGGGATCCCACACCCCCGAGCTGAGACAGACACCCGATACCGAGGAGAGCATCCATGACCGAGCAGAGCAGCACGACCGAGCAGAACAGCATGACCGAGCAGAACCGCACCCCCGATCAGAGCGCCGCCGGCCAGAACCAGCCGCCGCACATGAACGTCGAGAGCTTCAACCTCGACCACCGGACCGTCGCCGCCCCGTACCTCCGGATCGCCGATCGCAAGGAGCTGCCCGGCGGCGACGTGCTCACGAAGTTCGACGTGCGCTTCACCCAGCCCAACGTCGAGCATCTGGAGTCCGAGACCGTCCACTCCCTCGAGCACATGATGGCCGAGCACATGCGCAATCACAGCGACGTCGTCCTGGACGTCTCGCCGATGGGCTGCCGCACCGGCTTCTACGTGCTGCTGATCGGTGATCACACCGCCGAGAGCTTCGCCCCCGTCCTGGAGGCGACCCTGCGCGACCTGATCGCGGCCGACGAGGTCCCCGCCGCCAACGAGATCCAGTGCGGCTGGGGCGCCCACCACACGCTCGAGGGCGCCCAGGCGGCGGCCCGGACGTTCCTCGCCGAGCGCGGCTCCTGGGAGCAGGTCAGCGCGAGCTGAGGCCCTCGCGCACCGCCGCCAGCAGGCGCGCGGTGCGCTCATCGGTCGCGATGTCGTCGATCGAGACGGGGCGCAGCTCCGCATCGGCCAGCGGGATCCGCCAGTTCGGGTACTCCTCGTCGGTGCCCGGCTGGTTCTGGATCCGGCGCTCGCCCACGCAGTCCACGAGCGAGACGCCCAGCAGCATCGACGGGGTGCGCGCCAGATGCCGGTGCAGGGCGATGACCGTGTCCTCGATCCCGGGGTCGGGAGCGAGCAGACCGTCGCTGCGCAGCAGGTCGAGCACCTGCTCGCGGCCCGCGGCGTCGGCCTCCAGCTCCTCCTCCAGGGGGCGCTCGAGCAGCCCGAGCTCATGACGCAGAGAGACATGGTCCCCGGCGAGATAGCCGGCCGTGGGCGGCAGATCATGGGTGTTCACCGAGGACATGCACAGCGTGCGATAGTCCGCGGCCGGAAGCGGCCGCCGTTCGGCATCGTTCTCGAACCAGAGGATCGACGTCCCCAGGATCCCGCGGTCGACCAGATAGTCCCGGACCCACGGCTCGAACGTGCCGAGATCCTCGCCGACCACGACCGTGCCGGAGCGCTCCGCCTCCAGAGCGAGGATGCCGATCATCGCCTCGTGGTCGTAGGAGACATAGGCGCCGTCGGACGCCTCATGGCCCTCGGGGATCCACCACAGCCGGAACAGCCCCAGCACGTGGTCGATCCGCAGGGCACCCGCATGGCGCATGAGGGTGCGCAGCATGTCCCGCCACGGACGATAGGAGGCCTCCCGCAGTCGCTCGGGATGCCACGGGGGCTGGTGCCAGTTCTGGCCCTGCTGGTTGTACTGGTCGGCGGGAGCGCCCACGGTGGCGCCGCGGGCGAGGACCCTGCGCAGCCTCCAGGAATCGGCGCCGATCTCCTCGACGCCGACGGCGAGGTCGTGCATGATGCCGATGCGCATCCCGGCGTCCCGGGCGGCCGTCTGCGCGGCGCTGAGCTGCTCGTCGAGCAGCCACTGCGTCCACACGTGGAAGTCGACCCGCTGCGCGAGCTCGGTGCGTGCCCGCTCGACGGTCTCGTCGTCGAGATCTGCCAGGCTCTGCTCCTCGCCGGCGGACCGTGCGTTCTCCGCGATCGCGGACCACAGCGCGAAGTCCTCGAGGCCCTGACCCTCGCGGCGGCGATAGGCCGCGAGCAGAGCACGGCGACCTGCGGTCAGCGGCATGGCGAACAGCTCCTCGAGGGCCTCCAGCTTCGCCGCGAGCACGTCATCCCGCTCCAGGCGGTCCACCCGGGTGTTCCAGCCCTCGACCCTGCGCCGGGACAGTGCGACGCGCTGCCGGGCGTGCTCCGGCAGATCCCGCCATTCCGGGACGTCCTCGATCCGGAGGTACAGCGCGCTGGTGAAGCGCCGGGTCACCGGGAGGTACGGGGACGGCTCGACCGGTGGCGTCGGATAGGAGGCGTGCAGCGGATTGATCAGGAGGAAGTCCGCCCCGTGGCAGGCGCCGGAGATCGCGGCGAGATCGCGCATGTCGGCGAGGTCCCCGATGCCCCAGGACCGGGAGGAGCGCACCGAGTACAGCTGTGCCTGGATCCCGTAGGCCCGTCGGGCGGCGAACCCCTCATGGACCGTCAGGCGCGCCGGGGTGACGACGACGTCTGCCGTAGCGGTCCCCACGAGCGTCTCGGCGACGAGCTGGTGCCAGCCCAGCGGGAGACCCGCGGGGATCCTGAACCGGGCCCGGCCGCGCAGGGTGCCGTCGAGGTCGACGGGCGGGGTGAGATCGTCGACCTGCTCGAGATCACGGCGGCCGCCGTCCTCCAGGAGCAGGTGGACGGTGACCGGGCTGCCGTGATCGACATGCACCGGCACTGTCGTGCCGTGGTCGGTGCGCAGCACCGTCACCGGGGGCAGGGTGCGGGCCCACGGGGCGTGCTCGTGCTCGCGGCGGATTCGGTCGATGTCCTCCGGGGTGTCCGCCCGTGCGCCGAGGGCGGCGAGCACGGAGCGCAGGGTGTTCTCGTCGACATCCTTGAGCGTCCCGTCCCAGCCCCAGTACTCGGTGCTGACACCGAGATCGCGGGCAAGATCACGCAGCGCTGTGGGTTCCGGGGACATGGCGCAATCGTAGCGGCGATCACACGGCAGGAGCGTCCGGCGCCTCCGGGATCAGGTCCAGGAGGGCAGCCACATCCGGTAGCGCCACTGCTCGAGGTCGATGACCTCGCCGGTCCAGATGGGCCAGAAGAAGGCGGAGACCAGGACGATGAGCACGAGCAGGGATCCGGCGAAGAGTCCTCCGGCCAGGCGTCTCTCCTTGTCCGCGTCCGCAGGGCCGATGAGCAGCCCCAGCACGTACGCGAGGCACAGGATCAGCCAGGGCTCGAACACGACCGCGTAGAACGTGAAGATGGTGCGGTCCATGTACAGCAGCCAGGGAAGGTAGCCGGCGGCGATGCCGGCCAGCGCCGCCCAGGCCCGCCCGTCGAAGCGCACGATCGCGATCACCAGGGTGATCAGCACGGCGAGGGTGCCCAGCCACCAGATCACCGGATTGCCGACGGAGAGGATGTGCGAGGCGCACTTGGCGACCTCGCAGCCGTTCTCCCCGTACTCGTAGGAGCGGTAGTAGAAGTTCGTGGGCCGCAGCATCAGGGGCCAGCCCAGGGGGTTCGCCTGATACGGATGCTCGGTGTCCAGGCCGATATGGAACTCGTACGCCTGGCGGTGGTAGAGCCACAGGGACCACAGCGAGTCCACGATCCCGTTACCGGTGGCTGAGCCCTCCTCCGCGGCGAGGTGCCGGTTGTACCCCACGGAGGAGGCGAACCAGCCCGCCCAGGACGCGACGTACACGACCAGCGCGGTCCCGACGGTCGCGAAGAAGGCCGGGATCGCGTCCTTCACGAATCCGCCCAGCAGCCAGTTCTTCTGGGCGGCCGTGCGCCGTGCCCACCAGTCCCACAGCACGGTCATGATCCCGAAGACCGCCAGCGCATAGAGCCCGGACCACTTCACCGCGCAGGCCATGCCCAGCAGCACCCCGGCGAGCAGACGCCACGGTCGCAGCCCGCCGGAGATCCCGAGGGTCGGAGGCAGCTCGGCATCGAGCTGGAGCTGCGCGGCCCGGACCGCCAGGTGCTCGCGGAAACGGTCACGATCGATGAGCAGGGCCCCGAACGCGGCGAGCACGAAGACCATGAGGAACGGATCCAGCAGGCTCGTGCGCGAGTGCACGATGTGGAGGCCGTCGATCGCCAGCAGCAGGCCGGCGATGAGGCCGACGGTCGTGGAGCGGAACAGGCGTCTGCCGATGAGCGTGAGCATCAGGACGGCGACGGAGCCGAACACGGCCGTCGAGAGACGCCAGCCCCAGGGCGAGTCGGGGCCCAGCACCATCATCCCGGCGCCGATCAACCACTTCCCGAGCGGGGGATGGACCACATAGGAGCCGGTGTCCTCGTAGGTGTGGACGTCCCCGGATTCGAAGACCGGGTCGTGATCCTCCGGCCAGGACATCTCCACACCCTCCTGGGTGAGGGCGTAGCCGTCCTTGACGTAGTAGGTCTCGTCGAAGATCAGCTCGCCGACGGTGCCCAGGCCCCACAGCCGCAGCACGAGTGCCAATCCGAACAGGGCCATCGCCCCTGCCCAGGCGAGGCGGGAGACCGGGAGGTCGAAGGTCTTCAGCCGGCGCCGCAAGGACGCGAGCACGGCCTCGGGCTCGTCCTCGGCATCTGCGCGATGGGTCGCGACCTCCTCCGTGTGCACTCGCACATGCTAGGACATCACCTGCGGAGATCCTGGAGGGCTGTCCGCGTCGGGCGTGCGGCTCGCTAGCATGGCGGGATGCTCGAACCCGGAGTCCTCACCCTCGCCGCCACGCCGATCGGCAATCCGTTGGACGCCTCGGTGCGTCTGATGCGGTCGCTCGAGCAGGCCGATCTCATCGCCGCCGAGGACACCCGACGCCTCGCGCGGCTCGTGAGCGCCCTCGAGGTGGAGACCACCGGACGGATCCTCTCGTACCACGAGCACAACGAAGCAGAACGCACCGGGGTGCTGCTCGAGGCGCTCGCCACGGGGGAGCGGGTCCTGATCGTCACCGACGCCGGGATGCCGGTCGTCTCGGATCCGGGCTTCCGGGCGGTGCGCGCCGCGACCGAGGCCGGGTTCACCGTCACGGTGATCCCCGGCCCATCGGCCGTGCTCACGGCGCTGGCCGCCTCAGGGATCGCGCCGGACCGCTTCACCTTCGAGGGCTTCCCACCGAGGCGGGACGGCCGACGGGCGGCGGCCTTCGGCCCGCTCGTCGCCGAGCAGCGCACGATGGTGTTCTTCGAGTCCCCGCGGCGCACGGCCGCGACCCTCGCCTCGATGGCCGAGTCCTTCGGCGAGCAGCGGACCGCTGCCGTCGCGCGCGAGCTGACCAAGACCTACGAGGAGATCGTGCGGGGGACCCTCGGCGAGCTCACGCAGTGGGCGGAGTCGACGGAGGTGCTCGGCGAGATCGTGATCGTCGTGGCCGGGGCGGAGCCGGTCGCCCTGAGCGCCGAGGATCTCGTCGATGAGGTCCTCGCCCGGGCCGCCGACGGGGAGCGTCTCAAGGACGCCGCGAAGGCGCTGGCGAAGGGGCAGGACGGGGTGACCTCGAGCGAGCTCTACGATCTGGCGCTGAGCAGGAAGGGCTGAGCAGAAAGGGTTGAGCCGGACGGGCGACGACACGACGAAGCCCCCGGCACAGGGCCGGGGGCTTCGTTCGATGATCAGGTGCAGGTCGAGTGGACCTGCGCGGGATCAGTCCTCGATCTGGAGGAGACCGCGCTGGTAGGCCTTGGCCAGACGACGCGGGACAGCTGCGGTACGGCCACGCACCGTCACCTGCACGAGGTCAGGGTTGTTGGCCTTCCACTGCGAACGACGCGAGTGCGTACGAGCGCGGGACATCTTGAACTTGGGCACTGCCATGAGGACGCTCCTAGGACGGTCCGGAGATGAACTGGCGTTGGCATCCGTCCCGAGCAGCGACCCGAACCCGGTCCAGCTGAGTCGGGGCGCTCGGGTGCACGTTAGGACGCGCAACGACGACCCATCTTGTCACATCGAGGTCGGCTTCGCCTGCTCAGGGCTCGTGACGTATCCCACCGCACACCGCGCCGGCGGCTCGGTAGCCGCTCGTGGACCTGCAGACCCCGACCACAGGACGTGACGTCGACGTCGCAGCGGTCACCCGATGGCAGGACCGGACGGCTGACGCTCCTACCATGGTCGCATGCCGTCACCGTACGAGACAGAGCCCGGAACGGGCGCTCGGTCCCTCGCCGCCCAGTCCGACCAGTCCTCTGAGTCCGCTGCGCCGGCCGGGCCTGCGCAGTCCTCCTCATCGACCACACCCTCGGCGGTGCGCAGCCGCGAGGACATCGACCCCCGAGGCCGATCCCGCGACCGCTCCTGGCCGCCGGCGCCGGAACCGCTGCCGTTCCCGGTGATCGACAACCATTGCCATCTGGACTTCGCCGACGGCGACAGGGAGCTCGCCGTCGCGGATCACGTCGAACGAGCTGCTGAGGTCGGCGTCGACGCCCAGATCACGATCGGCTCGGACCTCGAGGCCGTGCGGTGGACCGCAGCGCTCCTCGCGTCCGAGGCGTGCCCCCCTTCCCTGCGGGGCGGTGTCGCGATCCATCCCAACGAGGCTGCGCTGCACGCCCGGGGAACCGACCACGACGGCAATCCGCTCATCGGGCTCGACGAGGCGATCGGCGAGGTCTCCACCCTTCTTCGCGGTCCCGGCATGGTCGTCGTGGGGGAGACGGGACTGGACTGGTTCCGCACCTCGAGGAAGGACGACGTCGCGCGGGCCGCGCAGATCGAGTCCTTCCGTGCCCACATCGCCCTGGCCAAGGAGCTCGACCTGCCGATGCAGATCCACGACCGGGACGCCCATCAGGACGTCCTGGAGGTGCTCGACCGGGATGGAGCCCCGGAGCGGACCGTCTTCCACTGCTTCTCGGGGGACGCGGAGTTCGCTCGCGCCTGCGTGGATCGCGGGTACTTCCTCTCCTTCGCCGGGAACGTGACCTTCAAGAACGCCGACGACCTCCGGAGCGCAGTGGCCGAGGTCGGGTTCGGGCAGGTGATGGTCGAGACCGATGCGCCGTTCCTGACCCCGGTCCCATACCGCGGCCGACCGAACTCCTCGTACCTGATCCCGCTGACGATGGCCACGATGGCGGAGGTCGCCGGCTCCGATCTCGAGCAGGCGTGCCGAGCCGTCCGCGCCACGACCCAGCAGGTCTACGGCTGGCCGGACGGGGTGGCGGCATGAGCGCCCACCCGCCCCAGCCTGCAGACGCCACGCAACCCGAAAGCGCTGCGCCGCCCGAGAGCGCCGTGCAGTCCGAGGGGGCCGTGCAGCCCGAAAGCGCTGCGCCGCCCGAAAGCTCCGCGCGGGCCGTCGGCGGCTCGCAGGGCCCGTCGGCCCCAGGACTCCTGCTGAGCGCCCGCGATATCCGCGAACTCGCAGAGGCGGCCGGCATCCGGCCCTCGAAGCAGCGGGGCCAGAACTTCGTCATGGACCCCAACACGGTCCGCACGATCGTCGGCCGGGCCGGTATCGCTCCGGGCCGGGCCGTGCTCGAGGTCGGCCCGGGTCTGGGATCTCTGACCCTCGGTCTGCTCGAGGCCGGAGCCGACGTCGCCGCGATCGAGCTCGACCGCGGTCTGGCGGAGCTGCTGCCGCTGACCCTGCATGCCCTCGGGGTCGACGAGGAGCGGTACCGCCTGGTGCACGCCGACGCCCTGCAGGTCACCGAGCTCCCGAACCTGCCGCGCGTCGGGCAGCCGACCGCCCTGGTCGCGAACCTCCCGTACAATGTGGCCACGCCGATCCTGTTGACGATCCTCGAGCGGTTCCCGGAGATCCGCACCTCGCTGGTGATGGTGCAGTCGGAAGTCGTCGACAGGCTGACGGCGGGCCCGGGGAGCCGGACCTACGGCGGCCCGAGCGTGAAGGCCGCCTGGTACGGCCGCGCTGAGCATGCCGGCCGCATCTCCCGTCAGGTCTTCTGGCCCGTGCCCAACGTCGACTCCGCCCTCGTGGAGCTGACCCGGTACGACGAGCCTCTCGGTACCTCGGAGGAGCGCGCCGAGGTGTTCGCGGTCATCGATGCCGCCTTCGCCCAGCGTCGCAAGACCCTGCGCGCCGCGCTCGCGCCCTGGGCCGGCAGTCCGACGAGATCCGAGGAGATCCTGCGAGCGGCGGGAATCGATCCCGGTGCGCGCGGCGAGACCCTGGAGATCGAGCAGTTCCGGTCGATCACCCGGGCGAGCGGGGGGATCGTGTGATGGCGAACGCCTTGAACCGGGTGGTGGTGCGCGCACCCGGCAAGATCAACCTGTCGCTCGCCGTCGGCGCAGTCGACGATCGCGGATACCACAGCCTCGCGACGGTCTTCCAGGCCGTCGACGTCTACGAGACCGTCACGGTGACCCGGCAGGAGGAGCTCACCCTCTCGGTCGACTCCGACGTCCCGGGCGAGGTCCCGCTGGACGGCTCGAACCTCGCCCTGCGCGCCGCCGAGCTTCTGCGCTCGGAGCTCGGGGTCACGGCTGGCGCCGCGCTGCATGTCCACAAGCAGGTCCCGGTCGCCGGCGGTATGGGCGGGGGCTCGGCGGACGCCGCTGCCGTGCTCGTCGCCCTCGATCGGCTCTGGGGGCTGGATCTCGCGACCGAGCAGCTGCGGGAGCTCGGTTCCCGGCTCGGGGCCGATGTGCCCTTCGCGATGCTCGGGCACACCGCCCTGGGGCGCGGGACCGGCGCGGACCTGACCACGGCGCTCACCCACGGTGAATGGACCTGGCTGCTGGCGTTCCCGGGCGGGCACCTGTCCACCCCGGCCGTCTATCGTCGCCACGATGAGATCGCGCGGTCGGTGGGGCGGGTCCTCCCGGAGCATCCGGAGATCGAGGAGCTGCAGTTCCAGGCCCTGAGCTCGGGTGATGCGCCATTGCTGGGACGCACGCTCCACAATGATCTGCAGTCAGCTGCCTTCGCCCTCCACGACGGGCTGGAGCCCGTCGTGGAGCATGCGCAGCGGGCCGGCGCCTTCGGAGCGATGGTCTCGGGCTCCGGGCCGACGGTCGCGATCCTCGTCGAGGACACGGAGCATGCTCGCGAGATCGGTGCGGAGCTGCGTGCGGCACGGCTCGTGGACTCCTATCTGGTGGCGCGAGGATCTGCTGCCGGCGCGAGCGTTCTCGACGCCAGCTGACGCTTCTGTGAGCGAGCTCGGGGTTGTCCGGGGTTGAATGGCGCGACCGCCACGTCGGCGGGCGCTGGATGGTGCGTCCACGACGATGGCGGGCGTTGGGTGGTGCGTCCACCACGACGTCCCATGATGTGAGGTCCCAGTATTGCGATCTGTGGGGATTTCCTTCCTCCCGATCGGTCGCTTATCCACATTTTTATGATGCACCTTGCGTGGCGGATTGATTTGCGCTAGAGAATGCGCTGAATTCCTCGGGTTGCAGGTGGTCGTGATGTCACGAAGAGTGTCGCGGCTGGGCTGGGCTGGGTTGCGACTGTGCGGTGAGAGCGCGCTGCGGTAGCACTATGCCTGTGGACACTGCCTATGGGGGCGTTGGCGGCACGTCGTCGGTTGCTGGTGGGGCTGTGGCGTGCGACGGGCGACGTGACGCACTGGTAGAAGTTTCCTCCACACGGACGAGTTATCCACATTTTCAGATGGCGGCATTCTGACCCTTTGGTAACTAAAATAATTGTGCAATCCTTGATGCATGGATCGGGAATTCGAAGACGCGGAAAATGCGCAGTATGGGGTCAAGGGCGAGTCCGAGTACTCTGCGTCTGCGTCTGCGTCTGCGTCTGCGTCTGCGTCTGCGTCTGCGTCCGCGGCGCCGAATTCGGACCCGGAATCAGCTGCGGATCCAATTCTGGCTCCCGAGGGTGAGCTCCGCCTCGGAGAGGTGGATCTGCCCGCTGTGCTGTCGGCATTGGTCCATGCAGGGGGCGATGGATCGCAGTCGATCGAGCGCCTCTCGGCGCAAGCTACGCTCTCGCTGCTCGCCGCACTGCGCGAGGTGTCCACGGCGATCGCCGCCGTGCAGGCGCGTGCGCTCGTCCGTCTCGAAGGTGCGGTCAAGGACGAGTGCCTGGCCCAGGAGATGGCGCCGCGCATGGCGGTGAAGACAGCCCGGGCCGAAGCTGCGTTCGCCCTCCATGCCGCACCCGCCGTGGCAGGCCAGACCATGTCGAGTTCCCGTCGGCTGGTGCAGTCGATGCCCGGGATGCTCCGCGCCCTGGCGCACGGTCGGCTCTCACCAGAGGCTGCCCATCGCGTCGGTCGCGTCGTCGGCCCAGCTGCTCCCGAGCTGCGCTCCCAGGTCGACCAGGTGCTCACCGAGCACCTTCCGTATCTCGAGGGCTGCGGGGTGCAGCAATGGGGCGACGAAGCGGAGAAGGTGATGCACGCGCTCGACCCCGAAGGTGCCGCAGCCCGGCACACACATGCCGTGCAGAGCCGCAACGTCTCTGTGCGCCGAGCGGAGAACGGGATGAGCGTGGTGACCGCGAGGCTCACCGCGCTCGATGGCGCCCGGATCCGCAAGAGCCTCGCCCTCGAGGCGGAAAGGGCGCGGGCCCACGGTGACCGTCGAGGCCATCAGCAGATCATGGCGGACATGTTCGCCGATACGCTCCTCGGCCGCAGCGAGGGGATGGAGCCTGCGACCATGGAGATCGGCGTGATCATCACCGACCGGTCGCTGTTCGTCCCGGGCCACGCAGACCCCGCCGTCGTCGAAGGTCTGGGGACGGTCCCGTACGAACACATCCGCGACGAGATGCGCCGCGCCATGGCATCGGCCGGGGACGATCCGGAACTGCGTCTCGCGCTGCGCAATCTCTACACGGACCCGGAGGATGGCCAGCTCGTCGCCGCCGAGGCCAGATCGCGGGCATTCCCTCCTGCACTCGCACGATTCCTGCGCTGGAGCCACATCACCTGCCGCGCGCCCTACTGCGATGCACCGATCCGCCAGAACGACCACATCACGCCCTACGCGGCCGGCGGGGCCACGTCCGTGGACAACGGCAACGGGCTGTGCGGCATCGACACCCAGAAGGAGGAGGAAGGGGTGCGCGCGGAGGTCATCCACGATGACACCGGCCATCGCCGCACCGTGGAGTGGACCACCCGATACGGACAGAAGGCACGACGCAGCGGCATCAACTTCGACCCCGTCGGAACTGCCCGGCGTCGAAGGCATCGACGGCTGTCGGCGACGGAGCGGGCCGCCTCGGTGCTCGGAGACCCGGAACAGGTCGCCCCCAGGGAGTCCGCGGCGATGCCGCCCGCAGCAGATCCACCAGAAAAGCAGAAGGTATGGGTCACGTACACCCTCGGTGAGCTGGAGCCGACCCGCGAAGGCGGGCCGACGCCGCCCGACTCCCATGCGATCATCCACCGGGCGATCTGCCGTCTCATCCCCACTGGAATCCTGACGAGGAGTCGACCGGATCACCCCGGGAAGCGGCTGCTCTGCTCCCACAGCGACTACGTCTTCGACGCGACGCTCCCGAGCACGAGGCGCGAGGCGCGGGATGAGGCCAGAGAAGAGGGGGAGTGATCTCCGCCTCCTGCAACTACGGCCGGCTCCCGGCCGGACCGGTCAGTCGATCTGCTCGGACAGCTCCAGCCACCGCTCCTCCAGGCCCTCCACCTCGGACTCGATGGAGCGCACCTCCTCGGTGATCGACTGCAGTCCCTGGTAGTCGGACTGGTCATGGGCGGCGAGCTTCTCGTGCAGCTTCTTGGTCTGCCCCATCAGCTTCTCCATGCGGCGCTCGGTGGCACTCAGCTCCTTGCGAGCAGCATGCGCCACCGCGCCACCTGGTGCCGCTGCAGCTCCCGCCGTGGAACGAGCAGCGTCACCGGTGCCGGTGCTGGTCCCCGAGCCGGTGGTATCGCTTCCTGCACCGGCAGCGCCGGTCGTGGCCCTGCGGCCTCCAGTCGTCTGCGCAGTTCCCTTCGCATCTGCTGCCGCACGCAGCTCGAGATACTGCTGGACGCCGCCCGGGACATGACGCACGGTCCCGTTCAGCACCGCGTACTGCGTGTCCGTGACGCGCTCGAGCAGATACCGGTCATGGGACACGACGATCAGCGGGCCGGGCCACGTGTCCAGGAGATCCTCCATCGCCGCGAGCATGTCGGTGTCCATGTCGTTGGTCGGCTCATCGAGAACCAGCACATTGGGTTCCTCCAGCAGGGTCAGCAGGAGGTCCAGGCGGCGCTGCTGACCGCCGGACAGAGCGCCGACCAGCACCTTCTGATGAGCGGTGGTGAACCCGAGCCGCTCCAGGAGCTGCCCCGGGCTGACCTCGTCCTTCCCCGCCCGGAACGAGCTGCGATAGCGGCCCACGACATCGCTGACCCGCGACTGCAGATGGTCCTTGAGCCCCTCGACCCGCTGCGTCACCTGACGCACGGTGACCGTCTTACCGCGCTTGACGCGCCCAGCCTGCGGCTCGAGGTCCCCGGTGATCAGGGCGAGGAGCGTGGACTTCCCGGCACCGTTCGGGCCGAGGATCCCGATGCGGTCGGCCGGGCCGATGTGCAGCGTGACGTCATGCAGCACGCGCACGTCGCCGTACCCGGCATCCACATCGAGCACGTCCAGCACATCTCGACCCAGGCGCGAGGTGGCCAGCTGCGTGAGCTCCACGGCGTCGCGCACAGGGGGCTCGTCCGCGATGAGCTCGGTGGCGGCATCGATGCGGAACTTCGGCTTCGAGGTGCGCGCGGGCGCTCCGCGGCGCAGCCAGGCGAGCTCCTTGCGCATGAGGTTCTGGCGCTTGTTCTCGATCGCAGCTGCCTGGCGGTCGCGTTCGACGCGCTGGAGGATGTAGGCGGCGTACCCGCCCTCGAAGGGATCGACCACCCCGTCGTGGACCTCCCACATCCGGGTGCAGACGGCGTCGAGGAACCAGCGGTCGTGAGTGATGACCACCAGGCCGCCGTCCCTGTGGTTCCAGCGCCGGCGCAGATGCTCGGCGAGCCAGGAGATGCCCTCGACATCGAGATGGTTGGTGGGCTCGTCCAGCAGCAGCACATCCCAGTCGCCGACCAGCAGCTCTGCGAGGTGCACGCGCCGCAGCTGCCCGCCGGAGAGATCCGCGAGCTCCGCCTCGAGGTCGATCTCGTCGAGCAGACCGGCGAGGACGTCGCGGATCCGGGAGTCCGAGGCCCATTCGTACTCGGGGCGGTCGCCGACCACACGGTGGCGCACGGTGGTGTTCGCGGTCGCCTCGTCCTGCTGGCTGAGCACGCCCACCCGGACGCCTCCGCGCACTGTCACCCGGCCCGAGTCCGGCTCCTGGAAGCGGGCGAGGAGGCGCAGGAGGGTGGACTTGCCGTCGCCGTTGCGGCCCACGACGCCGATGCGGTCGCCCTCATCGATGCCGAGCGTGATGTCGTCGAGCAGGACACGGTCCGGCAGCGAGACATGAAGGGATTGGGTGCCGAGCATATGGGCCATACGGAGTCATCCTTCGAGAAGCTGGGTGCTGGGGGACGGACGAGTCACCGGCGTCGTCCAGGACATCTGCATGCCGTGCGGACGCCGGTTCTGCGGATCATCGATCCAGCGGATCGTCCACCTCGAACGTGAGCAGGAGCGAGCGCAGCGCATCCGCCAGGGCGGAGCTGCCCTCAGCGGTGAGCGGGCGCAGCAGGTCCCGTTCCGCCGCGAGCAGACTCTCCATGGCAGCGTCCACCCGGGACACCCCGTCAGGTTGCAGACGCACCTCGACGGCGCGGCCATCGCGCGGGCTCCGGCTCTTGGTGATCAGACCCCGCGTGACGAGCTTGTCGATGCGGGTGGTCATGGTGCCGCTGGTGACGAGGGTCTGCCGCATGAGAGCGCCGGGGGAGAGGGCGTCGTCCCCGCTGCGCCGCAGAGCAGAGAGCATGTCGAACTCCCAGCCTTCGAGGCCCGCCGCGGTGAACGAGTCGCGGCGCGCGGTCTCGAGGTAGCGCGACAGCCGGGAGATGCGGGAGAAGACGGCGAGCGGCTCGATATCGAGGTCCTCGCGTGCACGCTCCCAGCCCTCGATGATCCGATCGACCTCGTCGAGGCGCGGCGCGGCGGCGTCATCAGCAGTCATGGGCATGCTCCGAGTCTAGGGCGGGGGACCTGCGACCGGCAGGTCCGGCCGGTTCCGGGTGGTGCGTTCCACGGCGGATCCCGGTGTGGCCGTGATGCGCTGTGGGCCGCGTGCGTCGGCGGGACCAGCGGCGGCCGACGGGCCCGCGCACCGACTGAAGGGCCCGCGCACCGACTGAAGGGCCCGTGCACCGGCTGAAGGGCTCGTGCACCGGCTGACGCGCCCGCACACCCGCCGACGGGCTGGCGCGTCGGACGACGGGCTCACGCGCCGCCGAGCCGCGGGTCAGTCCCGCGAGCCCTCGTGCAGCGTCGGCGACTTCTGCAGGTCCACGAGCCCGTACCAGGACAGGTTCACCATCCGCGAGGCCACGATCTCCTTGCTGGGGGTGCGGGTCTCCAGCCACCACTGACCGGTGTAGGCGACCATCCCGACCAGCATCTGCGCGTACATCGTGGCGTCGCGCTCGGGATAGGAGTGCAGTTTCAGCTGGGCGGCGAGGATCTCCTCGACCCGCTGGGCGACGTCGGTGAGGAGGGAGGAGAAGGTGCCGCCTGCCTGGCTCACCGGGGAGTCCCGGACCAGGATCCGGAATCCGTCCTCGTTCTCGTCGATGTAGGACAGGAACGCCAACGCCGCGCGCTCCATGAGCAGGCGGGGATGGAGCCGCTGCTCGCGCAGAGATCTCTCGAGGTCCGCCAGAAGGGTGCTGACCTCGCGATCCACGACCACCGCGTAGAGGCCTTCCTTGCCCCCGAAATGTTCGTACACGATCGGCTTGGAGACGGAGGCTCGGGCCGCGATCTCCTCGACGCTCGACATGTCGAAGCCCTTCTCGGCGAAGACCGAACGCCCCACCGTCACGAGCTGTTCGCGCCGTTCTCGTCCCGTCATCCGGGTGGACCGGCCGCGAGGGGCTCCGTTCTCCGCCATGTCGGAAGTCTCCCACAGGCACCGACGTCGGACTCGGCGGCGGTCGCGTCCGGACAGGGCCGGGGCTCGGTGTGCTCGGCCGGGAGGTGAGCGACACTCCGGGCTGGTGCCCGCAGTCGGACACCGGTTCGGGCGCGATCACCGGCGTGGGCAGGAGCACTTCGGGACGCCGCTGATCGCGGCCCGGAACCCCTGGTCCTGACGATAGGATCGGTCCGCGCCCACGGGCACGCCTTCGCGTCCGCGCGGCCCTCGACGGCCTGAACGGATCTCTCGGGGGCAGCCTCCGGCGCGCTCCGCCATGGTGTAATCGGCAACACCTCAGATTTTGGTTCTGAAGTTTCAGGTTCGAGTCCTGATGGCGGAACGCCCACTGCCTCCGCGGCGGTGCCGCTGCACATCACCCGTCGATTCCGAGGAGCTGCCGACGTGGAATCCCCTGCCCCCGCCGCTGTCATCGTCCTGGCAGCAGGTGCCGGGACGCGCATGAAGTCCCGCACACCGAAGGTCCTCCATGAGATCGGGGGTCGATCGCTTCTCGTGCATGCGGTCACCGCCGCAGAGGGCACCGGTCCCTCCGAGCTCGTGGTGGTCCTGCGCCACGAGCGCGATCGTGTCGCCGCACATCTCGCTGAGCACGCCGCTGAGGTCTCCGTCGCCGACCAGGACGACGTGCCGGGCACCGGTCGCGCCGTGCAGTGCGGCCTCGACCAGGTCTCCGCGACCGAGGGCACGGTCCTGGTGACCTACGGGGACGTGCCGCTGCTGGAGCCGGCCACCCTGCGCGAGCTGGTCACCGCGCACGAGGACGCCGGCGCCGCCGTCACCGTCCTCACCGCACGAGTTCCGGACCCGACCGGGTACGGCCGCATCCTGCGCAGCGAGGACGGGTCCGAGGTGCTGGGCATCGTCGAGCACAAGGACGCCACCGACGAGCAGCTCGCGGTCGATGAGATCAACTCGGGCATCTACGCCTTCGACCTCTCGGTGCTGCGGGATGCTCTCGGGCGGATCGGCACCGACAACGCGCAGGGCGAGATGTACCTCACCGACGTCCTCTCCGTCGCCCGGGCCGACGGCCGCTCGGTCCGCGCGGTCGTCACCGCCGACGTGATGATGGTCGAAGGGGTCAACGATCGTGTCCAGCTGGCCCAGCTCGGCGCGGAGATGAACCGCCGCACACTCGAGCGCCACATGCGCTCGGGCGTCACGATCATCGATCCCGCCACGACGTGGATCGACTCCGACGTCTCGATCGCCCAGGACGCCGTGATCCTCCCCGGCGTGCAGCTCCACGGGGCCACCGACATCGGCGCGGACGCCACGATCGGCCCGGACACCACGCTGCGCGACACCGAGGTCGGTGAGGGCGCGGACGTGGTCCGCTCCCATGCCGTTCTCGCGGTGATCGGCGCGCACGCCACCGTCGGCCCGTTCTCCTACCTGCGGGCCGGGACGGACCTCGGGGAGAAGGGCAAGATCGGCGGGTTCGTCGAGACCAAGAACGCGAAGATCGGCCTCAGCGCGAAGGTGCCGCACCTCAGCTATGTCGGCGACGCGGAGATCGGGGAGGGCACCAACATCGGGGCCGGCACGATCTTCGCCAACTACGACGGCGTGGACAAGCACCGCACGACGGTCGGCACGCACGTGCGGGTCGGTTCGGACAACGTGCTCGTGGCGCCCATCACCATCGGCGACGGGGCCGCCACCGGAGCCGGGACCACCGTGCGCAAGGACGTGCCCCCGGGCGCGCTGGCCGTGAACGCGGTCTCGCAGCGGAACATGGAAGGATGGACCCTGCGACGCCGTGCGGGGACCGCGGCCGAGGCGGCGGCACGTGCCGCCCTCGACGCCGAGGACAGGTCCGTTGCCGATGCGCCTGCCACAGAAGTTGCCGATGAGCACAAGGAGCACGAGCAGCGATGAGCGGAATCGTCACCACGGGGGAGAAGCGACTGGTCCTCGCCTCCGGCAGGGCCCACCCGGTCCTCGCGCAGGAGGTCGCCGATGAGCTCGGCGTCGAGATCCTGCCGATGGACGCCTGGGACTTCGCCAACGGCGAGATCTATGTGCGCTACGGGGAGTCGGTGCGCGGCACGGATGTCTTCGTCCTGCAGTCCCACCCCGCTCCCATCAACACGTGGGTGATGGAGCACCTGATCATGATCGACGCCCTCAAGCGCGCGTCGGCCAAGCGGATCACGGCGATCGCCCCGAGCTTCCCCTACGCCCGGCAGGACAAGAAGCATCGCGGTCGCGAGCCGATCTCGGCGCGCCTGATGGCGGATCTCTACGAGACCGCCGGGGTGGACCGCATGATCTCCGTGGATCTCCACGCACCACAGGTCCAGGGCTACTTCAACCGTCCGCTGGACCACCTCATGGCCCTGCCGATCCTCGCGACCTACATCCAGGAGAAGTACGGCAACGAGGACATCGCCGTGGTCTCGCCCGACGCGGGCCGGATCCGCGTCGCGGAGCAGTGGGCGAAGAGACTGGGCGGCGTGAACCTCGCGTTCGTGCACAAGTCGCGTGACATCAACCGGCCCAACCAGGCGGTGGCCAAGCGCGTGATCGGTGACGTCACCGGCAAGACCTGCGTCCTGGTCGACGACATGATCGACACGGCCGGCACCATCGTGCAGGCGTCCGACGCGCTCATCGCCAGCGGCGCGAAGTCCGTCGTCATCGCCACCACCCACGCGATCCTGTCCGACCCGGCCACCGAGCGGCTGAAGAACAGCTCGGTGCGGGAGATCGTGTGCACCAACACGCTGCCCGTACCCCCGGAGAAGCAGTTCGACCGGCTCACCCAGCTCTCGATCGCACCGCTGCTGGCGCGCGCGATCCGTGCGGTGTTCGACGATGGTTCGGTCACGAGCCTGTTCGACGGCGAGGTCTGAGCAGCACTCCTGCCCTCGGCCGGTGACGAAGGGCCCGCATCCCGCCGGATGCGGACCCTTCGCGGTGCCGTGCGCTCTGCCGGATGCGGACCCTTCGCGGTGCCGTCCTCGCCGACGGCGATGGCCGTCACGTCGGCGAAGGACTCCGGGCTCCCGCGTGCTAATCTCACCGGGTCACTTCGGCGAGGGAGCGGGCATGAGCCCCTCCGTGATCGACGCGGTGCGGAGACCAGGAGTTGCTCCTGTGCCCCGTGGCGTCGCTCATCGTCGAGCAACCGCATCCACGAGGAGCACCACCATGGCTGAGAACCTGAATGTCGAACTGCGCGAGGACTTCGGCAAGGGCGCTGCCCGCCGCCTGCGCGTCGACGGCCGTATTCCCGCCGTCCTGTACGGCCACGGCGAGGCCCCGCTGCACCTGTCCCTCCCGGGCCACGAGACCGCGCTGATCGCCCGTAACCCCAACGCCCTGCTCGAGCTGAAGCTCGCCGACGGCACCCAGCACCTCGCCCTCATCAAGGAGATCCAGCGCCACCCGCTGAAGCGCTCCCTGAACCACCTCGACCTGATCACGGTCCGCAAGGGCGAGAAGGTCGAGGTCGAGATCCCCGTGATCCTCCACGGCGAGCCCGTCGCGCCGGCCGACGCCTTCGTCGACCTGCAGCACCTCACCCTCCTGGTCGACGCGCTGAACGTCCCCGAGCAGGTCGACGTCGACGTCGAGGGTTCCGAGGACGGCTTCCAGGTCTTCGCCGGCGACGTGACCCTGCCCCAGGGCACCGAGCTGGTCACCGACGCCGAGATCCTCGTCGCCAGCGTGGCGCTGCCCCGCGTGCAGGAGGAGTCCGAGGATGAGGAGTCCACCGAGACCGCCGAGGCCGAAGAGGGCTCTGCCGACGAGGAGTGACCCTCCCGAGCGGATGTCGGGGGACAGGGCGGCGTCCAGCCTCCCCGCACCCGGTCGGTCCGCTCGTTTCCTCACATGCGCCACCCCGGGGCGTCGCGCACTGCGCGGCGCCCCGGTACGGTGTCCGAGGCCGGGAAGAGCGCGCGGTGGATCGCGCCGGCCGCCACCAGGCCGCCCCGGGAGCAGGATCCCGGAACGGCGTCGACGCTGCAGCGAGGAGCAGTCCATGACCGTGAGCGAACGTCGACCCGGACCGTACCTGGTCGTGGGTCTCGGCAACCCCGGCTCGAAGTACGCCGCGACCCGGCACAACATCGGGCATATGGTGCTCGATCACATCGCCGCCGCGGCCGGGGGCCGTTTCACCGCAGCCCGCCGTGCCCAGGCTGTCGTGCTCGAGGGCCGCCTCGGCATCCCCGGAGCCGACGAGCGCGTCATCCTCGCCAAGACCACCACCTACATGAACGTCTCCGGGGGCCCCGTGAAGGCGCTGGCCTCCTACTACGACATCCCCCCGGAGCGGATCGTCGCGGTCCATGACGAAGTGGACATCCCCTTCGACACCGTCCGGCTCAAGCTCGGCGGCGGCGAGGGCGGCCACAACGGGCTGCGCGACATCACCAAGGCCCTGGGCACCAAGGACTACCTCCGTGTGCGAGCGGGCGTCGGCCGGCCCTCGGGCGGCCGGGACACGGCCGACCATGTGCTCGCGCCGTTCACCTCCACCGAGCGCAAGTCCCTCGAGCTGCTGATCTCCGATGCCGCCGACGCCGTGGAGGCCGTGGTCCTCGAGGGCCTCACCGCGGCCCAGCAGCGCTTCCACTCCCGAGAGGCACGATGACCACGAACAGCACGACCACGAACAGCACGACCACGAACCGTCCCGCGCTCGGTCCGACCCGTGCCCCGTTGCGCCCGCTGCTGGACCAGCTGGCGGCCGGGCGTGATCTCACCGCGGTGCGCTCCTTCGTGCAGGAGGGCTCGGAGAGCGGCGAGGGCGGGAGCATCGTCGCCGCGACCGGGCTGTTCCCCTTCGTCGTCGCCGATCTCGCCCGTGAGGCGAGCGCCGAGCGCCCGCTGGTCGTGGTCACCCCCACCACGCGCGCCCTCGAGGACGTGCGCTCCGCGCTGTCCGCGCTGATCGGCACGGACCACGTCGCCGAGCTCCCCGCCTGGGAGACGCTCCCGCATGAGCGGCTGTCCCCGCGGGCCGACACCGTCGCGAAGCGGCTGGCGACGCTGCGGCGTCTCGCGCACCCCGAGTCCGAGGACCCGGTCCACGTGCTCCTGCTTCCGGTCCGTTCGCTGCTGCAGCCCATCGCGACGGGACTCGGGGACCTCACACCGGTGCGCGCCGCCGTCGGGGACACCTATCCGCTGGACGACCTCGTGCGCGACCTCGTCGACGCGGCCTATGCCCGGGTCGACATGGTCGAGAAGCGCGGCGACTTCGCCGTGCGCGGAGGCATCCTCGACGTCTTCCCGCCCACCGAGCCGCATCCGCTGCGCGTGGACCTGTTCGGCGACGAGATCGACGACGTGCGCTACTTCTCCGTCGCCGATCAGCGCTCGCTGGATCCGGCCCCTCGTGGGCTCGACGCCCCGCCCTGCCGGGAGATCCTCCTGACCCCGGAGGTGCGCGAACGCGCGCGCACCCGGGCCGAGGAGCTGCCCGGCGTGCGGGACCTGCTGCTGCGCATCGCCGACGGCATCGCCGCCGACGGGATGGAATCCCTCAGCCCGGTCCTCGTGGACGGGATGGAGCAGGTCGCCGACGTCCTCCCGGAGAACGCCCGCCTGCTGATCCTGGATCCCGAGCGGACCCGTGCCCGCGCGGAGGAGCTCGTCGCCACGACCGACGAGTTCCTGGCCGCGGCCTGGTCCAGCGCGGCCGCCGGAGGGGGCCTTCCCATCGACGTCGGGGCTGCGAGCTTCGTCCCGCTGGGGGAGGCCAAGGGACATGCCCGGGAGGGCGGCCGGCCCTGGTTCACCCTGGCGTCCTTCGGCCTGGACGCCGATGTCGACCTCACGCGCGGTGCGCACACCCACCCGGGCTACTCCGGGAAGCCGGGCGACGCGGCGAAGGACCTCGAGCAGCGCCGCCAGGACGGCTGGAGCGTCGTGGCGACGATGGTCGGCCCCGGCGGCGCCCGTCACGTCAGCGAGAACCTCCGCGCCGAGGGCATGCCGGCGGTCTTCTCGCCGGACCTCGAGGGGCCCGTGGATCCCGGCCAGGCCGTGGTCACCGTCGGACCGTTCCCCGAGGGCCTCGTGGTCGAGGACCTCAGGCTGATCCTCGCCTCGGAGCGCGATCTCACCGGGAAGTCCGGCGCACGGCGGGGCGAGGAGCGCAAGATGCCCTCGCGCCGACGCAATGTCGTCGACCCGCTGCAGCTGCGCCCCGGCGACCACGTCGTCCACGCCCACCACGGCGTGGGCCGCTTCATGGAGATGACCAGCCGCGCCGTCGGCGTCGGTGCCAAGCGCACCACCCGCGAGTATCTCGTCATCGAGTACGCGGCCTCCAAGAAGGGCCAGCCCGGCGACCGGCTGTACGTGCCCAGCGACCAGCTGGACCAGGTCACCAAGTACGTCGGGGGCGAGGATCCCAGCGTCAACCGCATGGGCGGCTCGGACTGGGCCAAGACGAAGTCCCGGGCGCGCAAGGCGATCCGCGAGATCGCCGACGAGCTGGTGCGGCTCTACTCAGCGCGGCAGTCCGCCCCCGGCCATGCGTTCGCTCAGGACACGCCCTGGCAGCGTGAGCTCGAGGACGCGTTCGAGTTCGTGGAGACCCCGGACCAGCTCGTGACCATCGACGACGTGAAGTCCGACATGGAGAAGACCGTCCCGATGGATCGCCTGATCCTCGGCGACGTCGGCTACGGGAAGACGGAGATCGCGGTGCGCGCCGCCTTCAAGGCGGTCCAGGACGGCAAGCAGGTCGCCGTGCTCGCGCCGACGACTCTGCTCGCCCAGCAGCACCTGGACACCTTCACCGAGCGGTACACCGGTTTCCCGGTCACGGTGCGCGGGCTCTCCCGGTTCCAGAACCCCGCGGACTCGAAGGCCACCATCGAGGGCGTCGCCGACGGCAGCGTCGACATCGTGATCGGCACCCACCGCCTGCTCACCGGGCAGGTGCGGTTCAAGGACCTGGGACTGCTGATCGTCGATGAGGAGCAGCGCTTCGGCGTCGAGCACAAGGAGACGCTCAAGGCGCTGCGCACCGACGTGGACGTGCTGGCGATGTCCGCCACCCCCATCCCGCGCACCCTGGAGATGGCGGTGACGGGGATCCGCGAGATGTCGATCCTCGCGACCCCGCCGGAGGAGCGCCACCCGGTGCTCACCTACGTCGGCGCCCAGGAGGACAAGCAGATCACTGCCGCCATCCGGCGTGAGCTGCTGCGTGAGGGGCAGGTGTTCTACATCCACAACCGGGTCGAGGACATCGACCGGGTCGCCGCGCACCTGCGCGAGCTCGTCCCCGACGCCCGGGTGCAGGTCGCGCACGGCAAGATGAACGAGGCCCAGCTCGAACGGGTCATCGTGGACTTCTGGGAGCGCGATTTCGACGTGCTGGTGTGCACCACCATCGTCGAGACCGGCCTGGACATCGCCAACGCGAACACCCTGATCGTGGAGAACGCCGACAAGTTCGGGCTCTCCCAGCTGCATCAGCTGCGCGGTCGTGTGGGCCGTTCGAGCGAGCGCGCCTATGCCTATTTCCTCTACAACGCCACCAAGCCGCTCACCGAGCTCGCCCACGATCGGCTCACCACGCTGGCCACGAACACCGATCTCGGCGCCGGTATGAAGGTCGCGATGAAGGACCTCGAGATCCGCGGTGCGGGCAACCTGCTGGGCGGCGAGCAGTCCGGCCACATCGCCGGGGTCGGCTTCGATCTCTACGTGCGCATGGTGGGGGAGGCCGTCTCGGCGTTCCGCGGCGAGTCCACGGCCCCCGAGAAGGAGATCCGCGTCGAGCTCCCGCTGGATGCGCATGTCCCGCACGACTACATCGGCTCCGAGCGTCTCCGCCTGGAGGCCTACTCGAAGCTGTCGGCCGTGCGCGAGGTCGCCGAGATCGACCAGATCCGCTCCGAGCTCACGGACCGCTACGGCGCGCCGCCGCAGCCGGTCGAGGTGCTGCTGGACGTGGCGCGGTTCCGGATCGATGCCCGAGCCGCCGGCATCGACGAGGTGCAGGCGCAGGGCAAGATGATCCGCTTCGCGCACCTCGAGGTGCCGGACTCCGCAGCGATGCGCATGAAGCGCCTCTACCCGGGCACGCTGCTCAAGCCCACCACGCGCCAGGTGCTCGTGCCGCGACCGATGACCTCGCGCTTCGGGGGCACCGAGCTGCGTGACCACGAGCTGCTGGACTGGGCCCGCGAGGTGCTGCGCACCCTGGTCCCGGCGGCGGCGGAGTCCATGACCTCGCCCACCATCCAGGGATCGGCGAAGTAACCTCGCACCTGTGAACTCTTCGCAGCCGCCCGCACGGTCCCCGCGACCGTCCGCCTCCGGGCAGCCGCCCGCACGGTCCCCGCAGGAGGCCCCGCCCTCGCGGCGCACCGAGCCGCCCCACGGCGAGGTCGCTGCGCGCGGCAGCGCCGTGCTCCGGGCGGTCGAGGTGATGGAGGCGCTCCGCGCGGCCGACGGGGACGCCTGGTCCCATCAGCAGACCCACGCGTCGCTGGCCAGGTACCTCCTGGAGGAGACCTACGAGGTTCTCGAGGTGATCGACGATCCGCAGGCCCATGGGCCCGGCGCCCTGCGCGACGAGCTCGGGGACCTGCTCTTCCAGATCCTGTTCCACGCCCGGGTCGGGCAGGAGGCGGACCCGGCCTGGGACGTCGACGACGTGGCGCGGTCCTTCATCGCCAAGATGGAGCGCCGGAACCCGCACATCTTCGGCGACCGACGGGACGAGGCGCTCGAGGACCCGGAGGACGTGGAGCAGATCATCGCCCAGTGGCACGCCGTGAAGGCGGCCGAGCGTCGGGCGGAAGGAGCCGGCGACGCCCCCGCGGCGGCGGCCTGGTTCGACGGCATCCCGGAGCGCCTGCCCGTGCTCCAGACCGCCGCGAAGGTCGTGCACCGCACCCGCTCCGACGGTCGGCTCGAGGAGCTGCTCGCCGCCGCCGACGAGGCGGCCGCCGCGCCCGACGCCCAGCAGTGGGGAGGCGCCACCGCACGCGCGATGCTGGACCTGGCGGTGCGTGCCGAGTCCGAGGACATCGACCCCGAATCCGCCCTGCGCACCCTGCTCGCCCGGACGCGCTCGGCAGTCGTCACGGCAGGCGACTCCGCACCGTCCGAGGACGGCCCACAGGTCCCCCACGGGGAGCCATCGGACGGCACCCTGTCGAGCCAGGACGGCCGGACGGCCTAGACTGGCCTGTGGACGGTCAGCGCCGACCGGCCGTGACCGCTCTTCTCCTGATGGAAGGAACAGCCCATGGCAGCTCTGATCGATGCCGTTCACGCCCGCGAGATCCTCGATTCCCGAGGCAACCCCACCGTCGAGGTGGAGATCCTCCTCGACGACGGGATCGTCGCCCGCGCCGCAGTCCCCTCCGGTGCCTCCACCGGTGCCTTCGAGGCCGTCGAGCGCCGCGATGGCGACAAGGCCCGCTATCTCGGCAAGGGTGTCGAGGAGGCCGTCTCCGCGGTCATCACCGACATCCAGCCCAAGATCCTGGGCATGGACGTCCAGGAGCAGCGCGCGATCGACCAGGTCATGCTCGATCTCGACGGCACCACCAACAAGGGCGCCCTCGGCGCGAACGCCATCCTCGGCGTCTCGCTGGCCGTGGCCCGCGCCGCCGCGGATTCCGCCGGTGTGCCGCTCTACCAGTACGTCGGCGGGCCCAACGCCCACATCCTGCCGGTCCCGATGATGAACATCCTCAACGGCGGGTCCCACGCGGACTCCAACGTCGACATCCAGGAGTTCATGATCGCGCCGATCGGTGCGGAGACCTTCGGCGAGGCCATGCGCGTCGGCGCCGAGGTCTACCACGCGCTGAAGTCTGTGCTCAAGGAGCGCGGCCTGGCCACCGGTCTCGGCGACGAGGGCGGCTTCGCGCCGAACCTCGACTCGAACCGTGCGGCCCTCGACTTGATCGTCGAGGCCATCGGCAGGGCGGGCTTCGAGGCCGGCAAGGACGTGGCCCTGGCCCTGGACGTCGCCGCCTCCGAGTTCTTCGAGGACGGCTCGTACCTCTTCGAGGGCGAGAAGAAGACCTCCGCCCAGCTGATCGACTACTACGCCGATCTCGTCGACTCCTACCCGCTGGTCTCCATCGAGGACCCGCTGGACGAGGACGACTGGGAGGGCTGGAAGGCCATGACCGAGCGTGTCGGGGCCAAGACCCAGCTCGTCGGCGACGACCTGTTCGTCACCAACCCCGAGCGCCTCGGCCGCGGGATCACCGAGGGCTCCGCTAACGCGCTGCTGGTCAAGGTGAACCAGATCGGCTCGCTGTCGGAGACCCTCGACGCCGTGGACCTCGCGCACCGTGCGGGGTTCAAGGCCATGATGTCGCACCGCTCCGGTGAGACCGAGGACACCACCATCGCGGACCTCGCCGTGGCCACCAACTGCGGGCAGATCAAGTCGGGCGCCCCGGCCCGAGGCGAGCGCGTTGCGAAGTACAACCAGCTGCTGCGCATCGAGGAGGAGCTGGGGGATGCGGCACGTTACGCCGGCGCCGCAGCATTTCCTCGGTTCACGCGTTTCACTGCCTGAGTCCTCAGCATGAGGTTGTAACCTCTGGTCATGAGCAACAGACGACCGGGCGCCCCGCGATCAGCGAGGCGCCCGGTCGCTGCATCCGGGGGTCGTCGGCCCGGTGCGCGGCCGGCCGCGCGACCGTCGTCCACCCCGTCGCGGGGGACGGCCAAGAGCGCCTCGTCCTCGCGCAACCGCGGCCCGGCGGCGGCATCACGTCCTCGCAGCACCGCCCCGCGCGGTCCCCAGGAGGACGGCCCCGGCGTGACCATCACCCGGCGCACCCTGGCGCTCGTCGCCCTCGTGGTGATCGCGCTGGCGGCCCTCGTGCCGACGGTCAACTCCTATGTCGCCCAGCGTCAGCAGCTCTCCGAGATCCAGGCCCAGGTGAACTCGCAGGAGACCGACGTGGAGAAGCTCCGCGAGCAGGTCGCCCGCTGGGAGGACCCGGCCTATGTCTCCGCCCGGGCCCGAGAGCGACTGCTCTTCGCGATGCCGGGGGAGACCCAGTACCGGCTCACGGACACCTCCGGTCGGGACGTCCCCCTCACCGAGGCGGAGCTGGCCGCGGAGCAGGCGCAGGAGGGCGAATGGTTCTCCACGCTCTGGAAGAGCGTCGAGGGAGCGAGCCGCCTGACCCCCGAGGACATCCCCGACGAGACCGGCTCGACCGACGAGGACGTCTCCGACGAAACACCCGCCGACGACACCGACGATCAGGATCCCCCGCAGTGAGCGCACTCCCACCCTTTCCCTTCGAGACCCCGACCACGCCCGACGATCTCGAGGTGATGCGGGAGCAGCTCGGGCGCGACATGCGCGGCGTGGTGTCCATCGCCCGGCGCTGCAGCTGTGGGCGCCCGGCCGTGGTGCGCACCGCCCCGAGGCTCGAGGACGGAACCCCGTTCCCCACCTCCCTCTACCTCACCCTCCCGTGGCTCACCCTGGACATCTCCCGCATCGAGGCGACCGGCACGATGGCCGACCTCACCCGGCGGCTGGAGACCGATGACGAGCTCGCCGCCGGCTACCGTCGAGCCCACGAGCGGTACCTCGCCCGTCGCGAGGAGCTCGGGGACGCCGAGGAGGTCCGCCACGTCAGCGCCGGCGGCATGCCCACGCGGGTGAAGTGCCTCCATGCCCTGGCAGGTCAGGCCCTCGCCGAGGGGGAGGGCATCAACCCCGTCGCCGACGAGGTCCTCGCGACCATCGACGGCGTGCTGCCCGAGCTCGTGTGCCGATGCGAGCAGGTCGACGCCGCCCCGGAGGACGACGCATGAGCGCCCCCGTCGCCGCGATCGACTGCGGCACCAACTCCATCCGACTTCTGATCGCGCGCCGGGTCGGGGACGGTACCCGGCCCACGGACCTCGAGCGCCGGCTCGAGATGGTGCGTCTGGGCCTCGGCGTCGACCGCACGGGGCGCTTCGATCCGGTCGCGATCGAGCGCACGCTGGAGGCGGCGCGTCAGTTCCGTGAGCTCATCGAGCGGCACGACGTGGCTCCCGAGGCGGTGCGCTTCGTCGCGACCTCGGCGACCAGGGACGCGTCGAACCGGGATGAGTTCATCGACGGGATCCGCGAGATCCTCGGGGTGACCCCTGAGGTGATCACGGGCGAGGAGGAGGCGGCACTCTCCTTCCGAGGCGCGGTCAGCACCGTCACCGGACTCCCCGAGGGCCCTCGTCTCGTGGTGGACATCGGAGGGGGCTCCACCGAGCTGGTGCTCGGGACCACCACTCCGACGCACCGCATCAGCATGGACATCGGGTCGGTACGGCTGACCGAGCGCCACCTCGCCACGGATCCCCCCACTGCGGAGCAGATCGCTGCCGCGAGCGCGGACATCGACGCGCTGCTGGACGAGGCCGAGTCCGCGGTGCCGCTGGACCGCGCACGATCGCTGGTCGGCGTGGCCGGGACCGTGACCACCGTCACGGCGGTCGCGCAAGGGCTCCAGGAGTATCAACCCGACGTCACGCACGGGGCGAGGTTGGCGATCGACGACGTCCAGGCTGTCTGCCTCGACCTGCTCTCGCAGACCCGACAGCAGCGGTCCGCGCACCGGATCATCCATCCGGGGCGCATCGATGTGATCGGTGCAGGGGCTCTGATCTGGTCTCGGATCATGGAACGGGTCTCCACCGCGTCCGGGATCACCGAGACCAGGACCAGCGAACATGACATCCTCGACGGCCTCGCCCTGGACCTGCTGGACCGCACGGACTGACCGCCGGGCCCGACGGACGTGGGCCCCGGCGGTCGACGGGCGACGGCCGACGCGAGCACGCCGTGACGTCCACGACCTGAATCGTTTTGTGTGAAGTGCTCCGCGGTTCTAGGCTAGGGGTCATGAACACCACTTTCGGCGGCAAGCCCCATGTCCTGATCCTCGGCGGCGGTTCCGTCGGCCTGACCACTGCGAGCGATCTGCGCAAGACGCTCGGCTCCGAGGTCGCGATCACGGTCGTGGACCCGCGCCCCTATATGACCTACGCACCCTTCCTCCCCGAGGTCGGCGCCGGCAGCATCGATCCCCGCAACGTCCTCGCGCCCCTGCGCAAGATCCTCCCGGGGAGCAAGGTCGTCACCGGCTCCGTCACGCAGATCCGCAGCTCGGAGAACACCGTCGTGGTGAACACCGAGGAGGACGTGCAGCTCGAGATCTCCTACGACTACCTGGTCGTCGGCCTCGGCGCCGTTCCCCGTCTCCTGCCCATCCCGGGCCTCGCCGAGAACGCCATCGGCTTCAAGCAGGTCGAGGAGGCAGTGGCCGTGCGCGACCGCATCCTCGCCAACCTCGCCGAGGCGGCGTCCACCAAGGACCCGAAGATCCGCAAGCGTCTGCTCACCTTCACCTTCATCGGCGGCGGCTTCGCCGGCGGCGAGGCGGTCAGCGAGACCGAGGACATGGTCCGCGACGCCCTGCGCTACTACCCCGACCTGCACGCCTCGGACATCCGCTTCGTGCTCATCGACGCGGCGCCCTTCGTGTTCCCCGAGCTCACCGAGGACCAGCGCGCCTACGTGCTGAACCAGCTGCGCGAGCGCGGCGTCGAGGTCAAGCTCGAGACCTTCCTGAACTCGGCCGAGGACGGCCTCATCAAGACCAGCGACGGCGACGAGTTCGAGACCGGCCTGCTGGTCTGGAACGCCGGTGTGAAGCCGGCCCCGGTCCTGTCCGACACGGACATCTCTGATCTGCCCGTCATCACCGAGCGCGGCCCCATGATGGGCAAGCTCGAGGCTCTGGCCGACCTCCGTGTCAACGGCGCCGACGGCCCGCTGGAGAACGTCTTCGCCGCCGGCGACTGCGCCGCCGTGCCGGACCTCGCCTCCGGTGAGGGCAAGTTCTGCCCGCCCAACGCTCAGCACGCCGTGCGTCAGGGCAAGCGCGTGGCGGACAACATCGCGCGCTCCGTGCAGGGGCGCCCGCTGGTGGACTACTACCACAAGAACCTCGGCGTCATGGCGACCCTGGGCATGTACAAGGGCGTCGGCCGCCTCAACGTGGCCGACAAGGAGCTCGACATCCGCGGGCTCCCGGCCTGGGCCATGGCCCGCGCCTACCACGTCTACGCCATGCCGACCCTGGGCCGGAAGGCAGCGGTCATCGCCGGATGGGCGACGAACCTGATCTCCCGCCGGGACATCATCGGCATCCCGCAGTCCTCGACGCCGCGCGCAGCGTTCGAGTACGCCGCGAACTCCGGCAAGAAGAAGTGATCCGGCCGGGATCGGGCGCCTGAGCGCCCGCATCCCGCGGCTCCGGAGCCACGGAGGCACCGTCACGCTCGGCGTGACGGTGCCTCCGTGCATGCAGGGACTGCTCACATCGGCGGGACGGAGCATGTCCCGGGAGGAAGCCCGAGTATGCTCGTTCCCGGTAATAGACGAGCACATACGGTCAGCAGGGTGTCGGGGACAGGGCGCGCGCGACCGGAAGGGAAGTACCCCATGGAGATCCATATCGTCACCGACGCCGCCGAGGGCGCTCGCGTCGTCGCCGACGTCTTCGAGCAGACCATCCGAGACGCCGACGACTCCGGCCCCGTCCTCGGTCTGGCCACCGGGTCCTCTCCCGTCCCGGCGTACACGGAGCTGATCCGGCGCCATCGCGAGGAGGGCCTCTCCTTCGCCACCGCGCGCGCCTTCCTGCTCGACGAGTACGTGGGCCTGCCGGCGGGCCACGAGCAGAGCTACCATCGTTTCATCCGTGAGAACTTCACGTCGCACATCGACATCGATGACGCCGCGGTGGTCTCGCCCGCCGGCGACGCCGCCGACCCGGCCGCGGAGGCCGCCTCCTATGACGCGCGGATCTCCGCGGCAGGGGGAGTGGATCTCCAGATCCTCGGCATCGGGTCCAACGGACACATCGCCTTCAACGAGCCCGGCAGCTCGCTCGGCTCGCGCACGCGTGTGGTGGGGCTGGCACAGAGCACGATCGCCGACAACTCCCGCTATTTCGACGATGCGGCGGACGTCCCGGTCCGGGCGCTCAGCCAGGGACTGGGGACCATCCGCGATGCGCGCAGGATCGTTCTGACCGCCTCGGGGGAGCACAAGGCGGAAGCGGTCGCGCATCTCGCCGAGGGCGCGATCAGCGCGCGGTGGCCGGCCTCCAGCCTCCAGCTGCACCCCGACGTGGTCGTCGTGGTCGACGAGGCGGCCGCCTCGCAGCTGGAGCTCGCCGACTACTACCGCTACGCTCGCCGCCTCGAGGCGGAGAACCCGGTCGCACGTCACAGCTGAGGATCCGGAACAGGGGCGGATGCGTCGGCGGGAGCCGGATACGATCGCTCCCATGATGCAGGCCGACCCCTCCTCGCCCCCCTCCTCACCTCCTTCGTCCCCGCCGTCCTCGGGTGCTGTCGCAGCGCCTCGCAGCGGTTTCGACCGGTTCTTCCGGATCTCCGAGCGAGGGTCGACCCTCTCCCGTGAGCTCCGCGGAGGGCTCGTCACCTTCTTCTCGATGTGCTACATCGTGGTGCTGAACCCGCTGATCATCGGGACCGTCCCGGACTCGACCGGGCAGTTCCTCGGTGGCGGCGCAGAGCCCAACCTCCCGGCGGTGGCTGCCGGCACCGCGCTGATCGCCGGGCTCCTGAGCATCTTCATGGGGGCGTGGGCCAAGTTCCCGCTCGCCCTGGCGACCGGGCTCGGGCTCAACGCCTACATCGCCTATTCGGTGGTGCCGCTGCCGGGTATGACCTGGGGCGGGGCGATGGGCCTCGTGGTGCTCGAGGGCGTGGTCATCCTCGTCCTCGTCCTCACGGGCTTCCGCCGGGCGGTGTTCATGGCTGTTCCGCCCTTCCTGAAGACCGCCATCGGCGTGGGGATCGGCCTGTTCATCGCCTTCCTCGGCCTGTTCAACGCCAAGTTCGTGACCACCGCCTCCGGGACCCCCGTGCAGCTGGGCAACGACGGGTCGCTCACCGGCTGGCCCACCTTCGTGTTCGTCGCGGGCCTCCTGCTCATGTTCGTGCTGTGGGTGCGCAAGGTGCCCGGCGCGATCCTCATCGCGATCGTCAGCGCCACCGTCCTCTCGATAGTCCTCGAGCGGTTCCTCCACCTCGGCGCCTTCAGCGCGGGCGATGACACGAATCCCGGCAATCCCGGTGGGTGGGCGATGAACGTGCCCGCCATCAGCGAGTTCCCGATCCAGGCCCCGGACTTCGCGACCCTGTTCACGGTCGACCCCATCGGAGGCATCACCGCAGCGGGCGGGATCGGTGCGATCGTCATCGTCTTCTCCCTGCTGCTGGCGGACTTCTTCGACACCATGGGCACCATGGTCGCCGTCGCCTCGGAGGCCGGGCTGGTCGATGAGGAGGGCGACATGCCCCACTCCCAGCGCATCCTCGTCGTGGACTCCGTCGCCGCGATCGCCGGCGGTGTCGGCGGCGTCTCGTCGAACACGAGCTTCGTCGAGTCCACGTCGGGCGTGGCCGAAGGCGCTCGTACGGGGGTGGCCTCGATCGTCGTCGGCGTCGCGTTCCTGCTGACCACCTTCCTCGCGCCGCTGGTCGCCCTCGTGCCCTACGAGGCCGCGACCCCGGCGCTGGTGATGGTCGGCTTCCTGATGATGACGCAGGTGACGGACATCGACTTCAGCGATGTCGAGGTCGCCCTTCCGGCCTTCCTCACGATCATCCTCATGCCGTTCGCCTACTCGATCACCGTGGGCATGGGCGCCGGCTTCCTGATGTACGTCCTGATCCGGCTCGTGCGGGGGAAGGCCCGAGAGGTGCACTGGCTCATGTATGTGATCGCCGCGCTCTTCGTCGTGTACTTCCTGCGCGGTGCGATCGAAGGCCTGCTGCTGTGACGACGGGGGAGCCGCAGGCAGGGGACGAGCACGTCGCACAGGACGACGTCTCCGAGCTGGCGGCCGAGCTGCGTCGCGTGCTGCTGGTCTCTTCCCGCATCCTGCGCTCCCGCACCGCGTCGGACGAGGTCTCCGCGTCCCAGTTCTCGGTGCTCGCGTTCCTGGATCGATCCGGTGAGTCGACCCCGGGGTCGCTCGCGGAGTTCGAGCATGTGAGCCCTCCGGTGATGACCCGGATCCTGGGTCGGCTCGAGGACGCGGGCCTCGTCGTGCGCTCGACGCACCCGGGCGACGGCCGCCAGGTGCTGGTCACGCTCACCGAGCTCGGTGTGCAGGTGGTGCTCCAGGGCAGGGCCGAGCGCGACGGCTGGCTCCGCACCCGGATCGAGGCAGCCGACCCCCAGGAGCGGGAGACTCTCCGTGCCGCGACCGAGCTGCTGCGCCGCACCCTCATCGATCCACCCCGCTGACCGCGGCTGCGTGACCTCACTGACCAGGACTCCGTCACCACGTTGGCCAGGACCCCGTCACCACGTTGGCCAGGACCCCGTCACCACGTTGACCACGACTGTGTGACCACGCAGAAGTTCGACCACGTAGACGTTCTGACCACGCAGAAGTTCGACCACGTAGACGTTCTGACCACGCAGTAGTGCCGGACGCGCAGTAGTGCCGAACGCGCAGATCGTGCGGCCGATCGGCACCGATGGCCGGGCAGCGCAGGTGAGACGGAGCACGTCGTACGGATCCGCGTGGGGGTCAGGCGCTGTGGTCGAGCACGTGGTCGAGCACAGCGAGCAGAGCCGACACGTCAGCTTCTTCCACTGCGGGGAAGGTCGCGATGCGCAGCTGGTTGCGGCCGAGCTTGCGGTAGGGCTCGATGTCGACGATCCCGTGCGCACGGAGCACGGAGGTCACGGCCGTGGCATCGATCGAGTCGTCGACGTCCAGAGTGGTCACCACCTGGGACCGAGCCTCGGGCTCGGTGACGAACGGCGTGATCTCCTCACGCCCTGCGGCCCAGGCCTGCACCATGCCGCTGGTGGTCCGGGTCCTGGCATCAGCCCAGGCGAGGCCGCCCTGGGCGAGCATCCACTCGATCTGCTCGGCCATGAGCACCAAGGTCGCCACCGCCGGGGTGTTCAGCGTTTGATCCTTGCGGGAGTTGTCGATCGCACTGGTCAGAGAGAGGAACGACGGGATCCATCGGTGCGTGTCTGCTGCGAGGCGCTCGGCCCGTTCGATCGCCGCGGGGGAGAGGATGCTCAGCCACAGCGCGCCGTCCGAGGCGAAGGCCTTCTGCGGCGCGAAGTAGTAGGCGTCGGTCTCCGTGATGTCGATCATCGCGCCACCGGCCGCGGAGGTGGCATCCACGAGCACGAGCTGATCAGCGCGCGCCCCGGCGGGCCGACGCACGGGGACCATGACTCCAGTGGAGGTCTCGTTATGGGGCCAGGCGTAGGCGTCGACGTCCTCCCGAGCTGCCGGCATCGGGCACGCACCGGGATCCGCCAGGATGACCTCCGGCTCACCCAGATGCGGAGCACCGGCGACCTCGCTCGCGAACTTCTGAGAGAACTCGCCGAGCACCAGATGCTGTGAGCGGTGCTCGATCAGTCCGAAGGCGGCGACGTCCCAGAATGCGGTCGACCCGCCGTTGCCGAGTACGACCTCGTAGTCCTCGGGCAGGGAGAACAGCTCACGCAGGCCGGAACGGATCCGTCCGACGTACTGCTTCACCGGAGCCTGGCGATGAGAAGTGCCCATGACCGTGCGGGACACAGAGCTCAGAGCCTCCATCTGCGCGTCGCGGATGCGGGAGGGACCGGAGCCGAAGCGACCATCCGCGGGAAGCAGACCCTGGGGGATCGACAGACCGCGGATCGTGTCGGCACGGACGGTACGGGCATCGGACATTGGTAACTCCTCGTGATGCGGGGGCAGTGCCACCGGCGGGTCGGGCAGCACGCCCTCCTATCCTGCCAGGGGCGCGACCCGTACCTCGCAGCGGTCCGTGCCGAGCGGCCCGGCATGGGAAGATCGGGGTATGAGCCGTGCCGATCTCAAGAAGCAGCCGTATGACGTCGCAGGGATGTTCGACAGCATCGCCAAGCGCTATGACCTGATGAACGACGTTGCCGCCCTGGGGCAGGTCAGGATGTGGCGGGAGGCGATGGTCGAATCGCTCGGCGTCGAGCCTGGCAGCACCGTTCTCGATCTCGCCGCGGGCACCGGAACCTCCTCGACGGCGATCGCACACGCAGGTGCCCAGGTCCTCGCGGCGGACTTCTCCTTGGGGATGATGACCGAGGGACGTCGACGCGGAGCCCCGGTCCCGTTCGTCGGCGCCGACGCTCAGCACCTCCCCTTCACCGATGACTCCTTCGACGCCGCAGTCATCTCCTTCGGTCTGCGCAATGTCCATGAGCCGAAGCTCGCCCTCGCCGAGATGGCCAGGGTCGTGAAGCCCGGCGGGCGAGTGGTCGTGTGCGAGTTCTCGACGCCGAGCTCCCGAGTCTTCCGGACGGTGTACGAGAAGTACCTGCTGCGTGCGCTGCCGGCTGTCGCCCGACGCGTCGCCACGAGCGCGGACGCTTATGACTACCTCGCGGAGTCCATCCTCGAGTGGCCGGATCAGACGTCTCTGCGCGCGTGGTTCGTCGAGGCCGGGCTGGAGAAGGCCCAGTTCCGCAACCTCAGCGGGGGGATCGTGGCGCTGCACCGAGGGGTCGTGCCTCACATCTGAGGCGGCCCGTCGCGGGGCCCCAGGCCTCTCGCACCTCGAAGTACGACTTCTGCATGATCGGATAGTGCGGTGTTCAGGCCCATGACCTGCAGTGATGTTCAATCAGCACCGGGTGTGGCGCAGGACACCGCCAAGAGGGTCGTTCTGGCTTGACGGTCCCCGGGGATCTGCGTAATGTTCTTCCTCGTGCCCAGCAGAACGGGAACGAGGGTCGGCCGAGAGGTTGAACCGAGAAAACCGTACTGAGCAGGCATGCAGGTCCCTCTGAAAGTCAGGGAGGCGCGGATCACACCGCACCGAGTTGACATGGAGAGCCGCACCTCGTAAGTTATAGAGGTTGCCCCGGAGCGAAAGAGCCGAAAGGCTTGGACGGCCGAGTGCGCGTGTTGTTTGATATCTCAATAGCGTGTTTATTTGTTGGTGCCATTATTTTGATGGCAAATTATTACGGATGATACAGCAGTTATATGCTGGTTGTTTGTTTTTTTGTCAGGATTTTTCTATGCATTT
>NZ_JBQSYW010000019.1:0-70892 GCF_052379725.1 Brachybacterium sp. 107
CGGCTGGGTGGGGGGCCTAACCAGCGCCCCCCGACTCACATCCACTTGCTGCGCTTGAAGATCACGTAGAGCAGCACCCCGAGGGCGACCATCATCCCGATGGCCATGGGGTAGCCGAGCGCCCAGTGCAGCTCGGGCATGTCGTCGAAGTTCATGCCGTAGATGGCGCCGATGAGCGTGGGGGCGAAGAGGATGGCCGCCCAGCCGGAGATCTTCTTCATGTCCTCGTTCTGGCGCTGCGCGACCAGGGTCCCGTTGACGTCGAGGATCTGGGAGAGGGCCTCGCGCAGATCCCGTACGCGCGAGGCCGCCCGGGCCAGGTGGTCGTCGACGTCGTCGAGGTAGGCCTGCAGCTCGCCGGGGATCTCGTACTTCCCGAAGCCGGCCTGCAGGTCCTCGACCACGTCGCGCAGCGAGGTGATCACCTGCTGCATGTCGATGACCTCCTGGCTGAGCCGGTAGATCCGCTCGGCGACCGCGGCATCCCCGCTGAACACCTGCCGTTCGATCTGCTCCTGGTCGATTCGGAGTCCCTTCAGCACGGGGTCGTAGCCGTCGACGATCGTGTCGAGCACGCGGTAGAGCACGGCCTCGGGTCCGAGCTCGAGGAGGTTGACGTCCTCGAGCACCGAGCGCTCCCGGCGGGTCGAGGTCAGCGGGTGCTCCTCGTCGAGCTGCGGGCCGGGGGTGCCGTCGATCCAGCTCCCGTCCTGGCAGAGCACGGCCACCGCGCCGGGTCGCAGCAGCAGGTGGAACTCCGCGAAGACGACCTCCTCCTGCTCGTCGACGTAGCGGGCCGAGCGCACCACGAGGAACAGCACGTCGCCGTACCGCTCGAGCTTCGGGCGCTGGTGGGCGTTGAGCAGGTCCTCGAGCAGCAGTGGGTGCAGGTCCCAGGCCTCGCCGAGTTCCAGGATCTGCTCGCGGTCGGGCCGCAGGTAGAAGAACATCACCATCCGGTCCGGGGCCGCACGGGAGAACTCCAGCGCGTCGTCCATCGAGTGGCCGTCGGGTTGGCGCGCGGGGGCACCGTCCGTGACGTACCGGACCATCGGCGCTGCACCGGCGCCGGATCGGGTGGCTCCGTGCGCCTGCCCCCGGGCGCGTTCAGAGCGCCGGTTCCCGGACAGGCTGTGTCGTCGCATGCTCATCGATGTGTCTCCTTCCCTGCTGCTCGGCTCACACGCCGAACACGCCCTCCGCGAAGCCGATCACGTCCGCGATCACCTCGTCGCGATTGGTCTCGTTGAAGATCTCGTGCTCGGCTCCCGGGTAGGTCTTCACGAAGGTCCGTGGGCCGCGCAGCGACTGCAGCCCCTCCCAGCTGGCGGGGAGCGGCACCAGACGGTCCGCCTCGCCGTGCAGGTAGAGCATCGGATGCTCGCCCACGTCGCCGGCCTCCTCGATCGTGCGCATCGCCTGCTGGAGGCCCTCGAGCGTGGGGCGGGCGAAGTCGCCGTGCCACACCAACGGGTCCGCGGCGTAGGCCTCGCCGACGCCAGGATCGCGGGAGAGGGTGCCGGGGTCGATCGGGGTCGACGGGATCTCGTCGAGCGCGAGCAGCTCGTCCACGGTGGCCCAGGAGCCCAGCACCGGACCCGAGAGCACGGTCGCCGCCAGGGCGTCCGCGTGGACCTGGGTGTAGCGGGCGGCGATCAGCCCGCCCATGGAGTGCCCGATCAGCACGATCGGCAACCCCTCGTGCTGGGAGGCGGCGTGCTGGACCACGAGGTGGAGATCCTCGACGACCGGCTCGAAGTCGCTGATCAGCACGCGCTGGCCGTCGCTGCGGCCGTGGCCGAGATGATCCGCGGCGTAGACCGCGGCGCCGGCGTCGTTCAACCGGGCGGCGACCCACTCGTAGCGGCCCACGTGCTCGCCGTAGCCGTGGGAGAGCACGGCGATCCACCGCGCATCGGGACGGGTCCACGCGCGCCCGGCGAGGGTGCCGCCGTGGCCGGCGAGGGAGAACTCGGTGGAGGTGGGGCGGGCGTCAGAACTCATGGGGCCATGATGCCCCGTCATCCCGCGATGCTCGGTACCAGCGAGACGGGAGAGGCGGAGGATCGGGTGAGGGTGCTCATAGAGACGTGATGCCGTCGGGGTCGCACGGGCACACTGTTCCGTTCCGACCGTCCCGTAGGGTCGGGACTGCCTGACCTCGACCCCGAGAGGCATATGAACGACACCACTGGACCGCGCCCCGCCCCGCACGACCACCCCGGCCAGCCTCGTCGGCCCCGTCGGCCCCGCCGCCGGACGGCGCTGCTCGCCCTGCTCGTGATCGCCTGCCTCGTCGCCGTCGGCGGCGTCCTCACCGGGCGGTATCTGGGGTCGCTCGAGGAGGCCTATGAGAAGCGCAGCGTGGTCAGCCTCGACCGCGGGGCCTCCGACGGCGAGCGCCCGCAGGGCGAGGACGACGGCGGGCAGAACATCCTGCTGCTGGGATCGGATCAGCGTGCACCCCAGGACGCCGCCGACCAGGGGGTGACAGGCCAGCGCTCCGACACGATGATGCTCGTGCACGTCCCCCAGGACGGCTCTGCCGCCTACATCGTCTCCTTCCCGCGCGACCTCCAGGTGGACATCCCCGGGCACGGCGAGGACCGCCTCAACGCCGCCCTCGCCTATGGCGGCGTGCCCCTCGCCGTGAGCACGGTCGAGGACTACACGCAGGCCCCGATCGACCATGTCGCCCTCATCGACTTCGAGGGCATCCAGGGCCTCGTCGACACCCTCGGCGGCGTGGACGTGCAGGTGCCCGAATCCTTCGAGCGCGACGGGATGCAGTTCACCGAGGGCTCGCAGCATCTCGACGGCCAGGAGGCGCTCACCTTCGCCCGTGAACGCAAGCACCTCGACGGAGGCGACTTCGCGCGCAACGAGAACCAGCAGCAGCTGCTCAAAGCCATCACGTCCGAGCTGATCAGCGGGAACACCCTGTCCAGCCCCGGAAAGATGCGCGACACGATCGCGGCGCTCTCCCCGTACCTCACGACGGACGAGGGCCTGGACTTGACGGAGATCGTCCGGCTGGGCCTGGACAACCGGAACCTGCGCAGCTCCGATCTGCAGTTCCTGGCCGCACCGCACGGAGACCCGTACACCACCTCCGGCGGCGCGAGCGTGGTGGCGTCCGACGAGGACGGGATGGACTCGCTGCGCACCGCCCTCGCGGAGGACTCGATGGACGACTACGCCGCCGAGCACGCCGACTGAGCCGGCTGCGGGCTGCGGGCTGGGGGTTCAGGGGGAACCGAGCGCGCGAGGGTCCATCAGGAGATGAAAAACCCCGGTTCACCTGAGTGAACCGGGGAATTCCCGCGGTGCGCAAGGGGGGACTTGAACCCCCACGCCGTTTCCGGCACACGGACCTGAACCGTGCGCGTCTACCAATTCCGCCACTTGCGCGTTTCTCCGGCACCGGGTCTCAAGGCGCCGAGACCGAAGATTCCCCTAGGTTACCCCTGCATCACTGTCAGCAGAAGCTGAGGGCCGGCACAGTAACGAACGCCACTTCCCCGACGGATCAGCGCATGCTCTCGGCTTCCTCGAAGGCGTCCTCGATGTCCGCGGGATCGATGCGACGGCGGGCCACCGCGACGTAGAGGATGATCGCGACCAGCACGGCGGGCACGCCCACCATCGCCGCGATCTGCATGCTGGGGCGAACGGTCACGGTGGCGAGCACGGCGACCAGGCCGATCAGTCCCAGCACGGCCGAGAGCATCCCTCCCGGCATGCGGAAGGTGGCTCCCTCGACCTTGAGGCTGCGGAAGCGGAGGTAGGTGACGAGGATGAGCGCCCACACCAGGATCACGGCGAACACCACGAGGCTCATCATGTAGCCGAACACGCCGCCCACCTCGCTGAAGGCGAGCACGCCGGCCCCGAGGATGCCCAGCGAGCTGCAGGCGATGCCCACGATCGGCACCTTGCGCCGGGTGGTGATCGCGGCGATCCGCGGGGCGAGGCCGTCGGACGCCAGGGAGTGCAGCATGCGGCTGCCCGCGTAGAGGTTCGCATTCGCGGCCGACAGCGCCGCGATGAGCACCAGCAGGTTGGTGACGTGGGCGGCGCCGGGGATGCCGATCCGGTCGAAGACCATGACGAACGGGGAGGTGGCGACGTCCTCGCCGGTGCCGGCAGCCTGCTTCCAGGGCACCAGGCACACCACGATGCCGATGCACAGCACGTAGAAGAACGCCAGGCGCACCACCGTGGTGCGGGCGGCGGTGCGGATGGACCTCGCGGGATCCTTCGCCTCGGCGGCGGTGATGGACAGCAGCTCGATGCCGCCGAAGGAGAACATGACCACCGACAGGGCCACCCACACGGAGCTCCAGCCCATGGGGGCGAAGCCGCCCTCGGCGGTGAGCTCGACGAATCCGGCGGCAGGCTGTCCCGGCATCCCGAAGAGCACCAGGATCGCGCCGATCAGGATGAACACGACCACGGCGATCACCTTGATCGAGGACAGGAAGAACTCGACCACGCCGAAGGAGCCCACCGAGGTCATGTTGATCGCGATGATGACGGCGGCGAACAGCAGGATCCCTGCCCAGATCGGGATCGCCGGCACCCAGTACGCGAGATAGGCGGCGCAGGCCACCAGCTCGGCGCCGGTCACGCACACGGTGACGATCCAGTACAGCCAGCGCGTGAGGTACCCCCAGAACGGGGACAGGTAGCGGGCGGCGAGGGTGCCGAAGCCACCGCGCACGGGGTGCCGCGACGCCATCTCGCCCATCGCCAGCGCCACGCTCGCGGCGATCAGTGAGCCGAGCGCGAAGGAGATGATCACGGCGGGGCCGGCGATGCCGATCGCCTCGCCCGAGCCGAGGAACAGTCCGGTGCCCAGCGCCGAGCCCATGGCGATCATCGCCATCTGCCCGTGGCCGAGGGAACGGGCCAGATGCCCGTCGGACCCGCGCTCGACGGCGGGTGCAGGGTTCGTGGAAGGAGTGGTCACCGCACGAGGGTAGCCCGACGGGCCCTCCGGGTCAGACTCCGCGTCCGGTTCCCCGTCAGACTCCGCGTCAGACTCCGCGTTCCCGGTAGCGGTCGACGGCGTCCTTGGCGTCCTTCAGCCCGGCACCGGTGAGTTCGCGGTACACCTTGATGGCCTCGATGTGCCGGCCCTCGTCGGCCAGGGCGCGGCAGCGCTCGGGGATCTGCGCACCGGCCTGGCCACGCAGTTCCTGGAGCTCCTCCTCGCCCACGCCCGCGCGGGTGGCGAGGGCGTCCACAAGGCTCTCCAGCCTGCGCACGTGGGCCTGGAGGTTCTCGATCTGCTTCTGATGCTGAGCGGTGCGTCCGAACATGGCTCGACCCTAGTGGAAGACCGGCACCGCGAGAGCATGGGCCTTCGGCCGGCCCGACGGTCGGACCGACGGTCGGGCCCGGGCCGACGGGTGGGGCCCGGGCCGCTGGTCAGGCGTGGCGCAGCAGGCCCACCGTGATCTGGTCCTCACTCGTGGACACCGCCGGATACAGCGTGATCTGCGCAGAGGAGTCCTCGCCCCCTTCGCCTGCGACGGTGCAGGTGACGGCGGCCCCGTCCTCGGTCCGGCACCCCTGGACGCTCTGCGTGAGGCCCATGTCCGCAACGGCCATCTCGGCGCGGAGGCGGAGGGTCTCCGGGTCGAGACGTGCAGGGTCGGCGGTGAACAGTCGATCCTCCGCGGCGTAGTGGACGCTGACGTCGGGGTCTGTCACCTCGGTCGTGAGCTCGTCCGACAGCTGGGCAGCGGCGAGGAGGACGGCGAGGTCGGTGCCGTCCTCGCCGCTGCGGACGAGGTAGGCGAACAGGACGGAGTCCGTATCGCTGCCCGTGCAGGTGGTCACGGGGGCGGTCAGGGTGAGGTCGGCCTCGCACGTGATGGTGTCGATGCTCGTCATCTCGGCTCCGGCCGCCAGCCTCTCGGGGAGGTCCGGGAGGTCGTCCGGTTCGTCCACCGGTGCCAGGGCGAGCGGTGGGAACGCTCGGGAACCGGCCACGTCGTGCACCGCCGGTGTTCCCGCTGCGTCATCCGGCGATGTGGTGCATCCGCCGAGGGCGGAGGCCAGCACAGCGGCAACCAGGGGCACGTTCCCCACAGCACGGATCCGTCGACTCCTCAGGGCATCACCCGTCCGTCGTCCGCGCCCGCGCGCCGGAAGGGCAACGATCTGCCTCTGCGTTCTCCCGGCCATGGGCCGATGCTATACGAGCTGTTCATCGCCGAGGATCGCCCGAGGAGGATCCGGGGGCGCACGGCGGGGGCGCAGAACGAGGACGACCCCCTTCACGCCTCCCGTGAGGGGAGGGGTGACGGGGGTCGGTCTCGTCGAGCATGTCCGATCAGGCGTACCCGATCAGGCTCTGCGGCATCAGGCCTTGACGGCGCCCTTGGCGGCGACGACCTGGACGAAGAGGTTCGCGAAGATCTCCTCGTGCAGACGCACGGTCGCCTTGTGCTCGCCCAGCGCCTTGATCGGCGTGGGGAACTCGACGGTGCGACGATCGATGTCCTTGTCGAACACTGCCTTGACGCCCTCGGCGATCTCCTTGGAGGAGACGGCACCGAAGAGACGGCCGTTCTGGCCGGCGCGCTCGGCGATGACGACGGGCTTCGACTCGAGAGCCGCCTTGAGCGCCTTCGCGTCCTCGACGTTGGCGATCGCGCGCTTGCCACGGGCAGAGCGGATCTGGTCGAGCTGGCGCTGGCCGCCCTTGGTCCACGGGGTCGCGAGACCGCGCGGCATCAGGAAGTTCCGGGCGTAGCCGTCCTTGACGTCGACGACGTCACCGGCGGTTCCGAGGCCGGAGACCTCATGGGTGAGGATGAGCTTGGTGGTCATGTTTTCCCTTCCTCGCTCAGCGACCGGAGGTCGAGTACGGCAGGAGGGCGATCTCGCGGGCGTTCTTCACGGCCTTCGCGATCTTGCGCTGCTCCTGGACGGTGACTCCGGTGACCCGACGTGCGCGGATCTTTCCTCGGTCCGAGACGAACTTGCGCAGCAGCGCAGCGTCCTTGTAGTCGACGGTCTCGACTCCCGCGGCCTTCAACGGGTTCTGCTTCTTCTTCGGGGGACGAAGTGAGGGCTTGGCCATCGTGGTGCTCCTTCTTTCTGAGGGGAGCCCGGGCATGCACCCGGGATGGATTCATTCAGTGAACTGCAGTGATCGGTGCGAGGGGCCTCATCGGGATGAGGCACCCCCGGTCACGATCAGAAGGGCGGGTCGTCGTATCCGCCCTGGTTCCCTCCGCCGGCCCACGGGTCGGCGTTGGGGGCGCCCTGCGGCGCATTGCTGTAACCGCCCTGACCACCCGGGTTGCCCTGGCCGCCGAAGCCGCCCTGGCCACCACCCTGCGGGGCACCGCCCTGCGGAGCGCCGCCGAAACCGCCACGGCCCCCGCCGCCGCCCCCGCGCTGGACCTTGTTGGCCTTCGCGGTGGCGTACTTGAGGGACGGGCCGATCTCGTCGACGTCGAGCTCGATGCTCGTGCGGTTGTTGCCCTCACGGTCGGTGAAGGAACGCTGCTTGAGGCGACCCTGCGCGACGACGCGGGATCCCTTCTCCAGCGACTCGGCCACGTTCTCCGCGGCGTCGCGCCAGATGGAGCAGCGCAGGAACAGAGCCTCGCCGTCCTTCCACTCATTCGCCTGACGGTCGAAGGTGCGGGGGGTGGACGCGATGGTGAACGACGCGACCGCGATGCCGGACTGCGTGAAACGCAGCTCGGGATCCGCGGTGAGGTTGCCGATCACCGTGATGACGGTGTCATTCGCCATGGGTGCTCCTCTGCTCCGGGGTGCTGTGGTGTGGTGTGGGGGTCAGTGAGCGCAGGTCACTTGGCGTCGAGACGCATGACCTTGGTGCGCATGACGGACTCGTTGAGCCCGAGCTGACGATCCAGCTCCTGGGACGTCGAGGACTTCGCCGTGAACTGCATGACGATGTAGATGCCCTCGGTCTTCTTGTCGATCTCGTAGGCGAACTTGCGCTTGCCCCAGAGGTCGACGTTGTCGATGGTGCCGCCTTCGGTCGGGATGACCTGGACGAGCTTCTCGAAGTTTGCGCTGACAGTCCGCTCATCGACGGACGGGTCGAGGATCACGACCATTTCGTACTTACGCATGTTCTGGTACCCACCTCCTGTGGTCTCTACGGCCACGGTCTCTCCGTGGCAGGAGGGTTCATGCCGCCCGGTCCGAGCATCGGCGATGCACGTCACGGACCGGCCAAGACTACCTGCCGGTCCCGGTGAGGGCCAGGGAGTCTGTGGACGTGCGCCAGGCATCACAGCGAGCGGCCCGTCGGCCCCTCCTCGGGAGGCCCTGACGGAACCCCGCCCGGAGGCATCGGCGCTGGTAGGTTCGGCGAGGTGCAGCCCTACGACATCGAGCTGATGACCTCGCTCTCCCGTCCGTCGCTCGCCTCCGACGGCTCCTTCGCCATCTATGCCGCGTCCCGGCCCGACTGCCGGGCGAACCGGACCGTCGGCCAGCTGTGGAGGATCGATCTCGCCCCCGACCTGGCGGCGGCCGGAGCGACGGCGGCTGGTCCAGCGACGGCCGAACCGGTGGCACGCCGGCTCACCCGCGGGATCGACGACACCGCCCCGCAGCTGTCGCCCGACGGGACGACGATCGCATTCCTCCGCCCGGACTCCCGCGGCCGCCCCCAGGTGCATCTGGTCGACGCCCGGGGCGGGGAGCCGCTCCAGGTCACCGATCAGCTGCTCGGCACCGGTCCGGCGGCCTGGACCCCGGACGGCTCCCGCCTGGTGTTCACGGCGCGTGTCGCCGAGCCCGGGCGATATGGAACGGTCGACGGGCTGGAGCCCGGCGCGGAATCGCCGCGTCGCATCACGGGGTTGCGCTGGCATGCCAACGGCGTCGGCTTCTCGACGGATCGACTCACCCAGGTGTTCGTGGTGGAGGCGTCCTCGGTGGGCGACCAGCCCTTGTACGCCGCGGCGCCGCATCCTGGTGGCCCGCTCGCGACCACCCCTTCGATCCCGGCCCAGGTCACGCAGCTGACCAGCGCGTTCGCTGAGCACACGGCGATCGCTCCGACGGCCGACGGCACGGCGGTGCTCGCCGTGCGAGAGGCCTACGAGGGGCCGGGAGCGGCGCGTCGCGATCTTCGCACCGCGCTGGTCCGCCTGCCCGTCGGCGACCTGCCCGTCGGCGGTCTGCCCACTGACAGCGGCGAGGAGTCCGTGCTGCTCTCTCCGGAGGATGGCCTGCGGATCCAGGACCTGACCGTCCTGGCCGACGGCACGATCGCGATGCTCGCCTCGCAGCCCGGCGCCGGGCGGGACTCCGTCGCGCCCGACGTGGCGCTCTGGCTGCTGGGGGCCGACGGGCCCCGTCGGCTCACCGATCCGGAGTCCCTCGAGCTCACAGGACCGATCGTGACCCATGGCGAGTCGGTGCTGGTCGCCTCGCCGCATCGCGGCCGGGTACACCTGCTGCGCATCGACCGCGCGGGCGCCGTGAGCCGGGTGCTGGACGGCGATCTCGAGGTGCACGGCTGGGATGCCGCCGGCGATCTCGTCCTCGCTGCGGCCACCACGGCGGATTCCGCGGGTGTGCTGCTCGCGCGGACCGGGCACGGGGCACCGGACACCCTCGTGGACACCGGCGCGGACCTGCGCGACGCCGGCCTCGTCCGTCCCCGGGAGCTGGAGCTCGAGGGACGCTCCGGATATCCGGTCCACGGCTGGTCCGCGGTCCCCGAGGGCCCGGGGCCGTTCCCGACCCTGCTCCTGATCCACGGCGGGCCGCACGCGTTCTACGGCGTGGGGGTCTTCGACGAGGTCCAGACCCTGGTCGCTGCGGGATATGCCGTGGTCTACGGCAATCCGCGGGGCTCGGCGGGCTACGGTCGCGCCCATGGACGCGCCGTGCGCGGCGGCTTCGGGACCGTGGACGCCGAGGACGTGATCGACCTGCTCGAGGGGGCCCTCGCGGCCGACGAGCGCCTCGATGCGCAGCGGCTGGGCATCCTGGGCGGCTCCTACGGCGGGTACCTCACCGCCTGGATCATCGCCCACGACCATCGGTTCCGCGGCGCGATCGTGGAGCGCGGCTTCCTGGATCCGCTGAGCTTCCAGGGCACCAGCGACATCGGCAGCTACTTCGGCGACGAGTACCTCGGCACGGACCCCGAGGCCATCGCCCGGCAGAGCGCCTTCGGGCACGCCGGCTCGGTGCGAACCCCCACCCTGGTGATCCACTCCGAGGAGGATCACCGCTGCCCGCTCGAGCAGGGCACGCGGTACTACACGGCCCTCCGGCGCGCCGGAGTGGAGGCCGAGATGCTGATCTTCCCGGGCGAGGACCACGAGCTGACCCGATCGGGCCGGCCCCGGCACCGGGTGGAGCGGTTCGACGCGGTGCTGGAGTGGTGGGAGCGCGTGTTCGGCTCCGCCGAGTTCAGTTCCGCGACGGAGGAGGGCCCCCGAGGCGGCGACCCTACGACGAGCGGCCCATCGCCTTCCTGACCCGCGCGTACCAGCCGCCGGTGCTGCGGCCGCCGGCGACCCCGCCGCCGGCGACGACACCCGCGGTACGCCCCTGCAGCCGGGCTCCGCACCGGCCGCACAGGTACCTGCCGGTGACCGAGGTGTAGACCTTGCCGCGGATCTTGCCGCCGCACTGTTCGCATCGAGTAGGCATACCGGATGATGGCACGTCCGGCCTCACCCCTGTCCACCAGGCACCACGACCGCGGTACCTGACATCAATGTCAGATCATCGCGTCCTCACATCCATGTCACGTATGGATCACCTGGTCAGCGGCCCGTCGGACCGGGATCACCATCGGCGTCCCGCTCTGCGGGTCCACGGCGATCTCGGCCTGCAGGTCGAACACCGCGGCCACCAGCTCCGCGTGCAGCACCTCCGAGGGCGCTCCCTCCGCCACGATCCGACCCTCGTCCATGACCACCAGATGGTCCGCATAACGCGCCGCCTGGTTGAGGTCGTGGAGCACGGCGACGACGGTGCGTCCGTGATCGCGCATGTCCTGGCACAGGTGCAGCACCTCGATCTGATGGGCGATGTCGAGGAACGACGTGGGCTCGTCCAGCAGCGCGTACTCGGTGTCCTGGGCGAGGATCATCGCGATCCAGACCCGTTGGCGCTGTCCGCCCGACAGGCTGGCCACGGAGCGGTCGGCGATCTGCTCGACGGCCGTCGCGCGGAGCGCTTCCGCGACGACCTCGTCGTCCCCGGGCAGCCACTGGCGCCACGGCGAGTGGTACGGATGGCGTCCGCGGGCGACCAGCGCCGCCACGGTGATCCCCTCCGGCACGACGGGGTCCTGCGGCAGCAGGGCGATCCGTCGCGCGATGGCCTTGGACCGCCACTGCGTCAGGGGCCGGCCGTCGAGCAGTGCGGCGCCGGCACGGGGCCGCAGGGTGCGGGCCAGCGCCTTCAGCATCGTCGACTTGCCGCAGCCGTTGGGCCCGATCACGGCCGTGAACGCCCCTCGGCGCACCTCGAGGTCGAAGCCCTCGAGCACGGGCCGCTCCGCATAGGCGACGGTCGCCCCGGCGAGGCGCAGGGATGAGTGCCCGGTGGGGTCGGTGGGACCCGTGGCGTCAGTGGGCTCGGTGGTCTCGGTGGGTGGTGCGCTCATGCGTCGGCCCTCTTCCATTCGGTGACGAGCAGGTACCCCAGGTACAGGCCGCCCACGCCGGCGGTGATGACGCCGACCGGGAGGTCCTCGAACGGGGCGACGTGCTGGACGGTGAAGTCGGCGAGGACCATGATCAAGGCCCCCACCAGCGCGGACAGGGGAAGGTGCGGGCCCGGTGTCCCGCTCATCCGGCGGGCGATGTGCGGAGCGGCCAGGGCCACGAAGGCGATCGGGCCGGCCACGGAGACGGCGGCGGCGGCCAGCAGCACGGACAGCAGGATCGCCGCGGTCCGGGTGCGCGCCGCGTTGCCCCCGAGGGCGTCCGCCAGCTGATCGCCCAGGTCCATCATCCGCAGGTCGTGGGAGAGGAGGGCGATCAGGGGGATCAGCACGGCGAGGGCGACGGCGATCAGTGCGGCCTGTCCGAGGCTGCGGGAGTTCAGGGTGCCCACGAGATAGCCGGCGAGCTGGCTGGAGGCGTCGCGCAGGGACACCGCGACCACGTACTGCGTGAGCGCCAGGGCCATCGCCGCGACGCCGATCCCGGTGATGATCACCCGCGCCGGGGAGGCGAAGCCGAGCCCGGTGGAGACGTGGACGAGGCCGATGGCGACCGCCGCCCCGAGCACGGCGCCGACGGGGGCGGGCACGACGCCGGGCGCGAGCAGCGTCACCAGGGCCACGCCCGCGCCTGCCCCGTTGCCGAGCCCGATCACGTCGGGGCTCCCGAGAGGATTCCGCGTGACGGTCTGGAACAGGGCGCCGGCCAGCCCGAACGCGAGCCCGGCGCCGATCCCGACGAGCAGGCGGGGCCCGCGCAGGCGCTCGAGGACGAACGTGACCTTCGTGCCGGCCCCGCCCTGGGCGGCGGTGACGAGATCGCGCGGCCCCACGCCGAGATCGCCCCAGGCGAGGGTCGCGAGGCCTCCGCCGAGGATCGCCGCCAGCAGGAGCAGACCGAGGGTCCAGGAGCGGCTCATCAGGTGGTCACCATGCCGCGGCGCACGGCCCACAGCAGGAACGGGGCACCGAGGAAGGCGGTGATCACGCCGACCATGAGCTCCTGGGGACGCACGATCACGCGAGCGATCACGTCGGATCCCAGCAGCAGGGCGGCGCCGAGCAGGAGCGAGGCGGGCAGCTGCCAGCGGTGGTCCGTGCCCACGAGGGCGCGCACGAGGTGCGGCACCGCGAGCCCGATGAAGGCGATCGGGCCGACGGCGGCGGTCGCGGCGGCCGCGAGCAGGGTCGCCGCGAGGATCGAGGCGGCGCGCAGCAGGCCCACCCGGGTGCCGAGCGCGGTGGCGACGTCGTCCCCGAGGGCCAGGGTGTTCAGGCCCGGCGCGACCAGGGCGGCGAGGAGAAGCCCGAGCAGCAGGGCGGGAGCCACCGCCGCGAGGGTGCCGTAGGAGGCTCCGGCCAGGGATCCGACCACCCAGTGCCGGTACGACTCGAAGACGTCCGGGCGGGTGAGGATCATGGCCTGGATGTAGGCGTGGAGCACCGCGGAGATCACCGCGCCGGCCAGGATCAGCGGCACCACCGAATGGGTGCCGGCGGGGCGCCCCAGCAGGTAGACCACCACGACCGCGAGGAGCGCACCGGGCAGCGCGACCCACACGGTCCCTGCGCCACCGGAGAAGCCGAGGAAGGCGGTGGCGGTGACCACCGCGGCCGAGGCTCCGGAGGTCACTCCCAGCAGGCCGGGCTCCCCGAGGGGGTTGCGGGTGACGCCCTGGATGAGCAGTCCCGACGCGGCGAGCGCCGCCCCGACCGCGGCGCCGAGCACGGTGCGCGCCCCGCGAGCTGCGACCACCTGCCGCAGGTGCTCCTCCCCAGGGCCGCGCAGCACCGACCACACGCCTCCCAGATCCGTCTCCCGCGACCCCAGGAAGAGGCTCGCCAGGCAGGCCACGACGAGGAGCCCGGCGGTCAGCACCAGCGCGGCCCAGCGCGGGAGCCGGCGCCCGTCGGCCCGACCGGGTGCACCGCCGGCAGCACCTCCGGACGCCCGGCCGGGCCCGGCCGACGCAGGGTCGGCCGGGTCGTGGCGGATCGTGGCGGTCCCGGTCATCTCAGGAGGCGGGGACCTGCGCGATGGCCTCGTCGATCATCGGGAGGTACCGCTCCAGCGCCCACGGGACGGTGAGCGGGGTGATGATCGAGGACCCCGTCACGAACGCCTGGTCCGTGGGGGCCACGATCGCGCCGTGCGAGATGGCCGGGATGGAGGCATAGAGATCCTGCCCCTCGATCTCGGCCCGGTTCGCCTCGTCGGAGTAGAACGTGAAGATCAGATCGGAGTCCTTCAGCTTGTCCGCGTTCTCCAACCCGATCATGGCGGAGTCCGTGCCGGGGACGTCCCACTCGCCGAGCTCCTGGTTGACGGGGTCCACGCTCAACCCCAGGGCACGGACCATCGCCACGCGCTGCTCGTCCTGGTAGAAGACGCCGAGCGTGCCGGGCCCCGAGTTGTAGATGAAGGAGAAGCTGACGTCGGCGTAGTCGGGCTGGGCGGCCTCGTCGAAGGTCGTCCGGATCTCCTCGATCAGACCGGCGGCCGCCTCGTCCTCGCCCAGGGCCCGGCCGATCGTGGTGATCTGCTCTTCCCAGGTGATCACCCAGGGCTGCTCCGCGTAGGCGACCGTGGGAGCGATGTCCGTGAGCACGTCGAACTGTTCCTGGGTGAGACCGGACCAGGGGGCCAGGATCACGTCGGGCTCGAGAGCGAGGACCGCCTCGACATCCAGCTCGGTGCCGCCCGTGAACTGCTCGGGCAGCTCGCCGCCCGCCTCCGAGACGGCGTCGTGGATCCACGGCAGGTAGCCGGTCTCGGGGTCGGCTCCCCAGGGGTACTCCTCGATGCCGACGGGGATGAGCCCGAGGGCGATCGCGGTCTCCGCGGAGCCCTGTCCGAGGGTCACGACGCGCTGCGGCTTCTCGGTGATCTCCGCCGTGCCCAGCGCGTGGTCGAGGGTCACCGGGGAGAAGTCGCCCGCGGATCCGATGTCGGCGCTGTCCGATCCGGCGCCGTCCGATCCGGGCCCGTCCTCCTCGGCGCTGCAGGCGGCGAGGACCATCGGCGCCGCGAGGGCTCCCACGATCCAGGTGCGTCGGGTCGGGCGGCTGAGAACGGGGCTCATGGCACTCCTGCGATGACGTCGAGACCGGCCGAGGATCTCCGCGGCCTACTTAGGTAAGCCTAGCCTCACGTAATTCATCAGCACAGGGGTCGCGGGGCTCGGATCGGTGATCCGGCTCACGCGTCCTGCAGGCCGTCAGGACATCCCGCCTCGGGCCCTTCCCACCATCAGGGCCTCGCATCCATACAGGCAGTTCGGGAGGCCCCGTCGGCTCAGGTCGCGTCGCCCTCCGCCGCCTCGTCCTTCTCCGGCTTGGCGGATGGCTTCTCCGACTTCTCGGGCTTGTCCGACTCCTTGGGATCGTCCGGCTCCTTGGACGGCTTGTCCGTCGAGCCGTCCGGCTTCTTGGGCGACTCGTCCTTCGACGTCTCGGAGTCCTCCTTGGACTTGTCCTTCTCCTCGTCCTTGGACTTGTCCTTCTCCTCGTCGGACGGCTTCTCGGAGGGCTCTTCCGACGGCTCCTCGGAGGGCTCCTCGGTCGTCGGCTCCTCTGTGGGCTCCTCTTCCGTCGGCTCCTCGCTCGGCTCCTCCTGCGTGGGCTCCGGAGCCTGTGTGGCCGGCGGGGCCTGCGTCGGCGGCGGAGCGTTGCGCTCGCGGGTCTCGTTGTCGAGTGTGACCTCGCCGGGGAATTCGAGCATCTCCTGACCCTCGAGCGAGTGCGACATGATGTCGCCCCAGATCGCGGTGGGGAAGGTGCCTCCGGTCATGTTCTGCTCGCCGCCGAAGGGCGTCAGCCGTTCCTCCGTGGTGCCGTCCTCGGACGGCTGGAACATGCCCACGGCCGTGACCAGCTGCGGGGTGAACCCCACGAACCAGGCCGAGCGGAAGCTCTCCGAGGTGCCCGTCTTGCCGGCCACCTGGCGGCCGTCCATGACGCCCTGCAGGTCCCGAGCGGAACCGGTGGTGGGGGGACCCTGGAGCGCGACCGTCGCATTGATGGCGACGTCCTCGTCGATCACCCGCTTCTCGTCGACCTGGTGCTCATAGCGCGAGGAGCCGTCGGGCCGGGTCACGTCCTGCACGATGTAGGAGTCCCGGTGCATGCCGCCCGCGGCGATGGTCGCGTAGACCTCGCCCATCTCGGTGACCGTCGGGGAGGCCGAGCCGAGCACGTTCGAGGCATCGGCCGAGAGCCCGGGGGTCTTCTCCGGCAGCCCCAGGGCGATCGCGGTGTCCATCGTGCGCTGGGGACCGACCTCGAGGTTCGCCTCGGCGTACGCCGTGTTGATCGAGCTGGCGGTGGCCTTCCTCAGGCTCACCCGGCCGTAGTCGGTGTCGCCGAAGTTGTTGACCGTCCAGCCCGGGAAGGACTTCGGCGAGTTGCCGTCCCACTGGGAGTCCAGCGGGTAGCCGTCCTCGAGCGCCGCGATCAGGGTGAAGGTCTTGAAGATCGAGCCGGCCTGCATGCGCGACTGGGTGGCGTCGTTGCGCGGCTGCGTCACGAAGTCCTCGCCGCCGTACATGCCCCGGATCGCCCCTGTGGAGGGATCGATCGTGACCGTGCCGACGCGGTTCTGCTCCGGCCGGTCCTCGGGGAGGTTCTTGACCGCCTCGGTGGTGTTGTTCTGGATCCCGGGATCGATCGTGGAGACGATCGTGAAACCGCCGGTGTTGATCTCGTCCTCGGTGAATCCCTCGGCGACGAGCTCGGTGCGCACCTGGTCCAGCAGGTAGCCCTTGTCCCCGGCCAGGGAGTTCTCGCTCTTGGGCTTGATGGTGTCGGGGAACTCGAGCGCCTCGGCGTCCTCCGAGGACATCTCCCCGACGTTGACCTCACGGGTGATCACGCGGTCCCACAGCTCGACGGCCTTCTTCTCGTTCACGGCAGGGTCGTAGGAGGAGGGGCCGGGGATCACGGCCACGAGCAGCGCGGCCTCCGCGTCCGTCATGTCCGCGGCGTCCTTGCCGAAGTAGGCCTGCGAGGCCTCCTGCACGCCGTAGGCGCCGCGGCCGAAGTAGATGGTGTTCAGGTAGCGCGACAGGATCTCGTCCTTGTCCAGCTCCTGGTCGATCTTCAGGGCCATGACCGCTTCCTTGGCCTTGCCCACGTAGGACGTCTCGCTGCCCGTGTAGTACCGCTCCACGTACTGCATGGTGATCGTGGAGCCGCCCTGGCGGGCGCCGCCCTGGAGGTTGTTGACCAGGGCGCGCACGACGCCGCGCGGCGAGACGCCGCGGTTCTCGTAGAAGGTGGAGTCCTCGCTCGCGACGACCGCATCCTTGACGTTCTGCGGGATCTCGTCGGCGTCGAGCTCGGTGCGGTTGATCTCGCTGAACGTCCCCATCTCGGTCTTGCCGTCGGCGTAGTAGACCCGGCTGGTCTGGGCGAGGGCGAAGTCGGAGGGCTCGGGGACGGTGGTGTCGTTGTAGAGCCAGACGGCGAAGCCGAGCCCGGCGAGGACCATGAGCGCCATCGCGCCGACGATCAGGCGCAGCGAGGGGAACCAGCGCCACGGGTTCTTCCGGCCCGCCCGCGGATAGTTCAGGAAGTTCGTCGCGGCGACCTTCTTCTTCCGCCCCTTGCCGGCTCCGGCCGCGGCAGCACCGGTCGTCGCCGCCGTGCCCGCGTGGCGGGCGTTGACCGAGGTGCGGCTCGCTCCTCCCGAGGAGGCCCCGCTGCCGTTCTTGGACGCGGCGGATTTCGGGCCGGTGGACTTCCCGGCCGTCGAGGCCGCGCCGGCAGCAGCCGTCGTGCGCTTCGCGGCCGACGAGCTCTCGGCGGAGTCCCCAGCGCGGCGACCGGTACGGCTGGTGCCCTTGGGCTCAGCCGGCTTCGGGGAGGACGAGGGCGCGCGGCGCACACCTGCTGCGCGGCGCGCACCACCGCCCGTCGGCTTCTTCGATCGGTTCGATCGGTCCGACGAGCCGCGGGACGAGCGTCGAGAATCGCTCATGACTGCTCCTGGTCCTTCGAGGGGACGAACGGGTCCACGCGCCGGACGGCGCACGGCTTCCCAGTATGAGCACGCCCCCCGGCCCGACGGAACGTCTCAGCGGGGAAACACACAGGGTGTGCACGACTCATGCGGCCTCACTCACATCCACGACCTGGGCGTAACGACCCGGCTGTCGGATCTCAGCCCTGGTCGCGGGCCTCCCACCAGGCCTTCAGCTCGTCGACGGCACGGTCCTCGCCGAGCGGGCCATGCTCCATGCGCAGCTCGAGCAGGTGCTTGTAGGCGTCGCCGACCTCACGGCCTGGCCCGATCGCGAGGATCTCCATGATGCGGTTCCCGTCGAGGTCGGGACGGATCCGCCCGATCTCCTCCTGCTCGGCCAGATGGTCGATGCGTGCCTCGAGCTCGTCATAGGCGCGCGCCAGCCCTCGTGCCTTGCGACGGTTGCGGGTGGTAACGTCCGCGCGGGTGAGCCGGTGCAGATGCGGCAGGAGATCTCCAGCGTCCGTGACATAGCGGCGCACGGCCGAATCGCTCCACGGCGCCTCGGCGTAGCCGTGGAAGCGCAGGTGCAGCTCGACCAGGCGCGCCACCTTCTTGGTGGTGTCCTTGTCGAAGGTCATCGCCTTCATCCGCTTCGCAGTCATCTTCGCGCCCACGGTCTCGTGGAAGCGGAAGGTGACCACACCGCCGGGCTCGTAGCGCCGCGTCGCCGGCTTGCCGATGTCGTGGAACAGCGCGGCCAGCCGCAGCACCAGGTCAGGAGCCTCGCACGGGCCTCCCGAGCCGGCGGGGCTCTCGAGGTCGATGGCCTGGTCCAGCACGGTGAGGGTGTGCTCGTAGACGTCCTTGTGGTGGTGGTGCTCGTCGATCTCCAGGCTCAGGGCCGGCAGCTCGGGCAGCACATGGGCGGCCAGACCCAGCTCCACGAGCAGCTCGAGACCACCGCGGGGGTGGGCGCCGAGCATGAGCTTCACGAGCTCCTCGCGCACGCGCTCGGCGGAGACGATGGTGATCCGCTCCGCGAGGGACTCGATCGCGTCGGCCGTGGAGTCCTCGATGCGGAACCCGAGCTGGGAGACGAAGCGCACCGCGCGCATCATGCGCAGCGGGTCGTCGGTGAAGGACTGCTCCGGGCCGACGGGGGTGCGCAGCACGGTCCGGGAGAGGTCGGCGAGCCCGTCGAAGGGGTCCACGAGCTCGAGGGAGGGGAGCCGCACCGCCATCGCGTTGACGGTGAAGTCGCGGCGGGAGAGGTCGCCCTCCAGGGTGTCGCCGTACGCGACCTGCGGCTTGCGGCTGGTGGGGTCGTAGGACTCGGTGCGATAGGTGGTGATCTCGACCTTCACGCCGTTGCGCACGCCGCCCAGGGTGCCGAAATCGCGGCCCATGTCCCAGATCGCGCCGTCACGGGTCCACGAGCGCAGGATGGCGTCGGTGTCGTCGGGGCGGGCATCGGTGGTGAAGTCGAGGTCGGAGCTCGACCGGCCGAGCACCGCATCGCGGACCGGGCCGCCCACCAGGGCGAGCTCGAAGCCGGCGGCCTCGAAGCGTCGGCCCAGCTCGTGGATCTCCTCCGGGAGCGCCCGGAACATGCGCTCGGACCGGGTCCGGGCGGTGGCGAGACGATCAGCGGCGGCGCCGGGCCCGTCAGCGGGATCGGCAGGGCCGATGGGGTCGGCGGGGCCGGGGGGGTCGGCGGGGACGGCGGGATCGATCACAGGAGGTCCTGTCGTGGGTCGGAGAGAGGGGCGGCACGGCGTCGACGCGATGTGAGGGTGTCGTGCGCCCGCAACCCCTCTACGGTAGCGGCCGCTTACAGTGTCACCATGCCGTCGTCCCCGCTACCCGTGCGCCCGGTGCTCGCGGCACTGCTGACGGCACTGCTCCTTGCCTCATCGGTGCTGGTGGGCGGCTTGGCGACCCCTGCTTCCGCTGCCCCCGCAGCCGGCGTCCCCGCAGAGCCCGCTGCCCCGTCAGCACCGCCGCAGCCCGCCGCAGATGCCCCGGTGAGCATGGATCTCGTCTCCCTCACCCCCACCTCCCTGGGTCCCGACGGCACGCTCAGAGCCGAGGTCGAGGTGACGAACAACTCCTCGAAGCCGCTGCCGGACGTCGCGCTCGAGCTGCGCACCCGCACGTCCCGGGTCACGGATCGGACGGTGCTCGCCGAGTGGCAGGCTGACACGAGCGCGGACACCTCCGGTGCACCCCTCGCGTCCTCCGAGAATCCCTCCGCCCTCGCTCCCGGCGCGTCCCGGACGCTCACCGTGGAGGCCACCGCCGAGGAGCTCGGCTATTCCGAGGCTCCGTACTACTGGGGAACGCGCCGGATCTCCCTGACCGCCGTCGCCGGCGAGGACCCGCAGGGGGCCATCCGCTCCTTCGTGGTGTGGCGTCCGGCCGACGTCGACGCCACGATCACCCAGTCCGTCCTGCTGCCCGTGGCCTCTCGCGACCCCGCGGCGGCGATCACCGACCCCGAGGCGAACGAGCAGTCCCTGGAGTCGGGCCACCTCGCCACGACCCGCGCCCTCGCCCTGCGCGACGACGTCGACTGGTGGCTGGATCCTGCGCTGCTGGACCCGCCGCAGCTCCCGGTCGATCCGACGCCGGACGCCGACACGGCCGAGGAGGACGCGGACCATCCCGTCCCGACCTATGCCGAGGGCAAGCTCTCGGCCGAGCTCGCCACGGCCCTCACCGAAGGCGTCGGGGAGCGCACCGTGCTCGCGATGCCCTACGCCCAGGCGGACCTCGTGAGCCTCGAGGAGGCCGGGTCGACCACGATGAGCAGCGCCGCCACCGAGCGTGCGCAGGCCACCTGGGAAGCGACCGGCATCGATCCCCGCGGGACGGCGATGGCGCTCGACGGGTCGACGGTCGGCGCCGAGTCCCTCCAGCAGCTGGTCGATGCCGGCGCGGACGCGGCCATCGTCCCCGCGACCTCCCTGGAGCAGGATGTCGCCTCGACCGTGACCCCGAGCTCGTTCGGCGTCTACGAATCCGAGGACGGCAGCGGCTCCGAGCTGCCGCTGCTCGCACCGGACCCCGTGCTCTCGGACGAGTTCTCCCAGCTCACCGCCGATTCCGATACCGAGCAGACCCAGCAGCGACTGCTCGCGGAGACCGCCACGATCGCCTCGGAGTACACGACGGCTCCTCGCCATCTGCTCATCAGCCCGGACGCCGCCGCAGAGCTCGATGCCACGGCGGCCGGAGCCGCTCTCGATGCGTTCGCCGAGGCCCCCTGGATCACGACCGGGTCGACGGACTCGCTGCTCACCGCCGCCACGAAGCGGGCGTGGACCACCCACGCCCAGGACGACTCCGGCGACCCGTTCGCCCTGGGCCGTGTCAGCGGCGACGACCTGCTGCCCTCCGGCCCGGGGGCCGACGGTCGCTGGGAGCACCTGGACGCGGTCACCGACCCGGAGCTCCTCGAGCCCTCCGTGCTCACCGGCGCCGGGGACACGTGGTCGCACCTGGACACGCTCGCCTCCGTGATGGACGACGACTCCTCGTTGGAAGTGCCGCGGCTCGAGCTGCTCGCCAGCACGTCACGGCTCTGGCGGGGGAACCCGGAGCGCTCCGCGGAGCTCGAGCAGAGCGCGAAGACCGCGACCACCGAGATGCAGGGCAAGATCAAGGTGGTCCCCGCGTCCGGGTACAACCTGATCTCGGACTCCGTGGGCGTGCCGGTCACGATCTCCAACGGCCTCGACACCCCGATCACGGTGAGCACCCGGGTGACGTCGGACCGTCCGCTGGTGCAGATCGGTGACATCGAGGCCGTCGAGGTCCCCGCGCGCAGCCAGGTCGATGCGACCGTCCCGGTCGAGGCGGTCGCCAACGGGACGGTCACCCTGACCACGGTGCTCACCTCGGAGGACGGCCAGGTCCTCACCGAGCCGGTCACCGTGCCCCTGACGGTCAACCCGGCCTGGGAGAACTGGACCACGCTCGTGGTGGTCATCGCGATGGGCGTGCTGGTGATCGTGGGCGTCGCCCGTGCCCGGCACACCGGCGCCTCGACCCGTGCCCCGGCGGCTCATGGTCCGGAGGACCCGGTCGAGCTGTCCCGAACCGGCCTGTCCACGGCCGACACCGGCACGGTCGCGGCGATCTGGTCCGAACGCGCCAAGGAACCACCCAGCCCGCCCGACACCGACACCGACACCGTCTCTGACCCCGACACCGACCCCCGTGAGGAGGACCGCCCATGAGCTCCGCCCTCCGTGTGCAGCACGTCCCGCGCCATCGCCGTCACGGCGTGCCCTCCAGCCGTTCGAAGCTCATGCAGGCCAGCGTGCTGATGGCCGCCGGGTCCACGGTCTCCCGCCTGCTGGGCTTCGTCCGCAACTTCATGTTCGGCGTGATCCTCGCCGGGTCCACGTCCGCCGCCGCCAGCTCGTTCAGCGCCGCGAACACTCTCCCGAACACCGTCTGGCTGCTCGTGGGCGGCGGCACCCTGAACGCCATCCTGGTCCCCGCGATCGTGCGGGCCGTCAAGCGCCCGGACCGGGGCAGCGACTACATCTCCCGCCTCATGACCCTCGTCGCGACGGTCTCCCTGGCCATCACCGTGATCTGCATGCTCGGGGTCCCGCTCCTGCTGCCCCTGACCAGCGGTGTGCTGCCTCCGGAGACCTACGCCCTGGCCGTGCAGCTCGGCTACTGGATGATGCCGCAGGTCTTCTTCTCGGCGCTGTACGTGATGTGCGGGCAGCTGCTCAACGCCCAGGACTCCTTCGGTCCGTACCAGTGGGCCCCGGTGCTCAACAACCTGGTGGGCATCGTCGGAGCCGCCCTGTTCCTGGGCATGTGGGGCAAGGTCGGCGCTCCCGCGGAGTGGACCCTGCCGATGATCATCGCGATGGCGGCGATCAATGTCGGCGGCTCGGCCGCGCAGGTCGTGTTCCTGTTCTGGTACGTCAAGAAGCTCGATCTGCGGCTGCGGCCGCGCTGGGGATTCCGCGGTCTCGGGCTGGGCAAGCTCTCCAAGATCGGTCTGTGGACCCTCGCGATGCTGGGCCTCGGCCAGCTCGGCGTGTGGGCCACGCGCTGGTCCACCGCCCGCGCCGGTTTCATGACCGAGAAGCTCCGCGACCACCCCGAGCAGGCGGCCCGCTATCCCGGGCTGCTCAGCCTGGACTGGGCCTACATGGCCTTCATGATCCCGCAGGGGATCATCGCGGTCGCCGTGGTCACGGCCGTCTTCCCGACGATCTCCCGGCGCGCGGTCGACGGAGACCACGCCGGCGCCCTCGCCCGGTACGCGGAGACCAACCGTCTGCTCGCGATCCCGATGATGCTGTGCGTGGCCGTGTTCATCGCTCTGGCGGGACCGATCATGTGGGTGATCGGCGGCGGCACCGGCGAGATCGGTGCCCGCGCCAACGGCAACGTGCTGGTCGCCTACATGCTGGGCCTGGTTCCCTTCGCCTCGCTGTACCTGATCAAGCGGGTGTTCTACGCCTACGAGGACGCGCGCACGCCCTTCCTCTCGCAGATCCCGATCACCGTGATCAGCCTCGCGGCGATCCCGGTCATCCTGCTCACGGTCGACCCGATGTGGGCGACGATGACCGCGGCAGCCTGCACCAGCCTCGGGAACCTCGTGGCCTGGCTGCTCGGGATGTGGCAGCTGCGACGGCACGCGAGCCGGCTCGGCACCACACCGCCGAGCATCCGCATCGGAGCGATCGCGGCGGGCAAGCTCCTGGCCGCCACCGTGCTCAGCTGGGCGGTCGGCGCGGGCCTGGTCGCGCTCCTCGACGACGTGATCTGGTCGCACCGCCTGGTAGCGGTGCTGATCGGAGCGGTCATCGGAATGGTGATGGCGGGGGTGTTCACCACCGTCGGATGGTTGCTGAAGATGAGCGAGGTGCACATGCTGGTCGGGCAGGTACAGCGTGTCGTGACCCGGTTGGCGCGTCGCGGCCGGCCCGTGACCTCGTAGCATGGAAGACGCTCGTGACGGTCGCACGCCCGCACGACGAGGATAAGGACGGTTCGTGAACACGATCTCGCTAGAGGACACCCTGCGCTCTCGGTGGACGCTCGAGGGGAAGATCCCCCTGGCCGGCGTCGCCGACGGCGCTGTGTGGCATCGCGCCCGCACCGTGGCCACCGGGGAGAGCGTCGTGCTCTTCATCGTGCAGGGCGAGACCGCCCTCGAAGCGGCCGACGCCGTGCGCCGCGCCTATCTGGTCGATGACCCCCACCTGCTGCCCGTCCGCGAGATCGTCGTGCTCGACGACCCCCGGGACGACAGGACCAGGGCGGACAAGACCGGGGACGACGGAACCTCTGACGACGGACCCGCGGACGACGGGACCGGTGCTCCTGCCGGGAACGGGCCGACGACGGTCGTGGAGTACCCGGTGCCGACAGCGCCACCGCTCGCCGCGCTGCTGGGCTCGACGAGCCTGCATCCGGAGACCGCCCGGTCGATCATCGGCGAGGCCGCATCCGGCCTCGAAGCAGCTCGCCGTCGCGGGGTGCGCCATCAGTTCCTCGACTCGAACCGACTCTTCGTCAACACCCGCTCCGGAGAGGTCGTCGTGCTCGGGATGGGGGTGGAGGCCGCCTCGCACCCCGGCCTGGACCGCTCCCGTGAAGTCGCCTCCTTCCAGGACACCGCGGCACTGGTCGCCCTGCTCTACCGCGCCCTGACGGGGAAGACCCCGAAGCACGGCCCGTCCGGGCTGGTGCCGCTGCCCTCGACCCTCGTCGACTCGCCGATCCCTGCGGACCTCGATCTGCTGTGCGACCTGGTGCTCAACGAATCGGCCGACGACGTCCCCGAGACCACGCGCGAGCTGATCTCGGCGCTCGAGCCCTGGCAGTCGATCCCGGTCACCCTCGAGGCCTACCCCCAGGCGGCAGCGGCACGGCCCGCCGCGACCGGAGGCACCGCCGACGCCGGCAGCACCGCGCGCGCCGACAACACCGCCGACGCCAGGGACCTCGAGAACGCCACCGACACCAGCGATACCGACGACACCGTCGTGCGGTCGGCGTCCGGCGCCGCCGTCAGCACCGGGGCGCCAGCGGCGCCCGGGAAGACTGCGGATGCCGAGCTCGCCGAGGACGACACCGACGCCGACACCGACACCGACACCGACACCGACACCGACACCGACACCGAGGACACTGTCGTCCGGCCGACCGCCGGTCTCGTCGGAGCGGCCGGGGCGGTGGGCGCCGCTGGTGCCGTCGCCTCCCGTGCCGGGGGCACGTCGACCGGGGGCACCTCCGCGGAGGCTGCGGACGCCCAGGCGATGAACGACCAGGCGGTTGCCGACCCCGCGGGGGCAGACCAGCCCCTTGGTGACCACGCTGCCGCTGATCAGGCTGCTGCTGACGAATCTGCCGCGGACCAGGCCGCAGAAGAGGCCCGCGCCTCGGCTGCTGCCCAGGAGAGTGCTCGACAGGCCGCCGAGGAGTCCGCGCGCCAGTCGGCCGACGCCAAGGCGATCGTCCAGGAGCTCCGCCTCGATCAGAAGCGCGGAACCAGCCCGTTCCCCGGACATCTGGAGGTCGCAGCACCCGTCGAGCCGGCGTCCCAGGACACCCTGGGCGAGGGCATCCCGGACAGGAGCACCGAGGACCCGAGCAGGTCAGCGCGAGGATCCGAGTCCGCGGACCAGTCGGCATCGTCGGTGCAGGAAGAGACCGCAGCTCTTCCCGCTCTCGGTGCCGGTGCGGCTGCCGCCGCGGGGGCAGGGGCTCTCGCCTCGTCGGCCTCGCACCCTGCCGATGCAGCGTCCGTCTCGTCCACCTCGTCTGCCCCGTCCACCTCGTCAGCTGGCGGATCTCACCAGCCGCTCGCCCCTGCAGGTGGAACAGGCGGCGCTGACGGAACCGCCGGCGCAACCGCTCAGCATCCGTCGCGGCATCGGGGTGACCCGACGCAGCGCGCCGCCGCGCAGACCCCCCAGCAGGCTCCGGAGGACGACGGGTCCGACATGGCGGCCGCACCGTCGGCCGCAGTGCCTGTCCTCGGCCGCACCGAGCCCGTCGCGCCGGCCCGCACGGGCCCGATCGTGGTGCGTGGGCGGGATCGGACCGGGGACGATCAGGAACCGGAGGAGACCACCACCCCCTCCATGCGCAGCTCGCTCCTGCGTGACGTGGTCAGCGTTGCCGTGGATTCCGATGATCCGAGCACCTATGCCCTCGGCCCCCGTGCCCCGGAGGAGCGCTCCCGGCAGTCCCAGTGGATCATCGCCGGTGCGGTGCTGCTGACGATCATCGCCGCCGTGTTCGCCGTGACCACTGCGACCTCGGGCCTGCGGGACAGGATCTCGGACCCGCTGGAGACCAAGGCCGCGCCGACCACGCCCGAGGCGACGGAGTCCGGCGAGGCCCCCGTGGAGCCCACGAAGGAGCCTCCGAAGAAGCCCGAGCTCCCCGTCCCGGAGATCTCCGGGGTCGAGCTGTCCGCCGAAGGTGGCGGGGAGCCCGACCACACTGACCAGCAGGACCGTCTCACCGACGGAGATCCGGCCACGTTCTGGTCGACGCAGCACTACGCCAGCCCGGATTACGGCGGCATCAAGGACGGGGTCGTCCTCGAGCTGTCGTTCGCCGAGAAGTCGAAGCTCACCGCCCTCACCGTGACCACCGCCCGCAACACCGGCGGCACCCTCGAGCTGCGCGCCGTGAAGGATGACGGCTCCCTCGGCGACGTCCTCGCCACGGGTGAGTTCGCCGGCGACGGGGAGGTGCGCCTGGAGCCCGACAAGCCGGTCGATGCGGAGAAGGTCGCCCTGTACATCCCCGAGCTGCCTCCGGACAGCAACGAGGCGGGCCGCTTCCGCGCCCGGATCGCCGAGATCACCGCGGAATGACGCCGAAGGTGCCCCGCAGCTCACGGCCGCGACGACGGGATTCGGTCCCGTCGTCCGCCGGCCGTCAGAGAGCGAGGCGACGCTCACGTTTTGCCACGATGCTCGGCGTCCCTATTCACGTGGTGCTGATCGCCCTCGTCATCTCGGCTCTCCTCGGCGTGCAGCTCACGGTCGCTCTCGAGCAGTCGACCGCCAATCGTGCGCGCACCGTCTCCTCCTCGGTCGACTCCGCGGCAGGGGCCGGGAAGAATTCGTCCGGTGTTCCCGTTATCAATGAAGGCAGCATCGGAACCGAGGTGCAGAGGCTCGTCGACGCCGGCATGATCCAGCCGCCGACGAGCTTCGATCCCTCGGCCTGCCTGAGACAGCAGGGGATCCCGGAATCGATCCTCATCATGGAGGAGGTGGCATGGAACGCCGACGAGACGCCGGCCTGGCTGCTCGTGCACGGTCCGATGGACCGCGAGACGTTGCAGGCCAACGGCGGCACGGTCTCCGCCACCGTCGTGACACCCGAGTGCGGGAGCCAAGCGTCCGACGCCACCGATCCGGCCGAGCTGAGGCTGTGGTCCGGAGAGGTGATGATCGGCTCCCTGTGAGCCTGGTTCCGTCCCCGGCCCCGTCCCTCCCCATAGCCCATACTTGATCGCGGTCCTCCCGCTGACTGCCGACGACCCACGACGACCCCCACGGAAGGACATCCCTGACATGTCTCAGCCCATCCAGGCCCTGAACATCCTCGGCGCCCCTGCGGCGTCCGCTCCGGCCGCTGCCCCGGCCACCGCTCCCGAGATCTCCGGTGACGAGACCATCCACGAGGTCGTCATCGTCGGCTCCGGCCCCGCCGGCTACACCGCCGCGATCTACACGGCCCGCGCCGAGATGAAGCCGATCGTCATCGCGGGTGCGCTGGATGCCGGTGGCGCGCTCATGACCACCACCGACGTCGAGAACTTCCCGGGCTTCGCCAACGGCATCCAGGGCCCGGAGCTCATGGCCACCATGCAGGAGCAGGCCGAGCGGTTCGGTGCAGAGGTCATCTACGACGATGCCGTGGATCTTCAGCTCGAGGGCGAGATCAAGACGGTCACGCTGGACGACGGCACCGTGTACCGAGCCAAGTCGATCATCCTGTCCACCGGTTCCGCGTACCGCGAGCTCGGCGTCGACGGCGAGAAGGAGCTCTCGGGCAAGGGCGTCAGCTGGTGCGCCACCTGTGACGGCTTCTTCTTCAAGGATCAGGACATCGTCGTCATCGGCGGCGGCGACAGCGCCGTGGAGGAAGCCACCTTCCTGACCCGCTTCGGCAAGTCCGTGACCCTGGTGCATCGCCGCGACGAACTGCGCGCCTCGAAGATCATGGCCCGCCGGGCCGAGGCGGATCAGAAGCTGACCTTCGCGTGGAACAGCGAGGTCGTGAGCATCAACGGCGCGGAGAAGGTCGACTCCGTGACACTGCGCGACACCGTCACCGGGGAGGAGCGCGTCATGCCGACCTCCGCCGTCTTCGAGGCCATCGGCCACCTGCCGCGCACCGACCTGCTGCGCGGCAAGGTCGACCTCGACGATGAGGGGTACATCCTCTGCGAGGGACGCTCCACCTACACCTCGGTGCCCGGGGTGTTCGCCGCCGGCGACGTCGTCGACCACACCTACCGGCAGGCGATCACCGCAGCAGGCTCCGGCTGCCAGGCTGCTCTGGACGCGGAGCGCTGGCTGACCGATCAGGCCGCCCTGGCCGACGAGCTGGCGAAGTCCGCAGCGTCCGAGACGGTGGCCGTCGACGCGGCGCCCGTCGGGCGCTGATCGACCGCTGAGGATGCCGGGAGCGCCTTCCCGGCCGGAGGTCCAAGCCATGGAGGAGATCGACGTCGACGCATCCTCGTCCCCGTCCACCTCCTCGCGATCCTCGACCGGGCCCGCCCCGTCCTCGCCCAGTTCCGCACCGTCCCCGCCCGGTTCCGCACCGTCCCCGCTCATCCCCTCGACGTCGCAGCCCGAGCCCAGCGTCGCCGTCGTTCTGGTGACGGCCGACTGGGCGGGGCCGGCCCGGCCGGCTGCGACCGTGCTGCGGGAACTCTCCCGACGTTGGGGCGACCAGGTACGAACAGGCATCATCGACGCATCCCAGGACGCGTTGCTCGACCTCCTGGCTGTCGACGTCGTTCCCACATGGCTGAGGCTCATTCGACTCGACGTCCACGTCATCGATGCTCCCTCGAACGCGAGTGACGACAACCCGAGGCCTGCAACCCGTAGCGGCTCCGCCACCGCGGAGTCCGGTCTCTCCGCCCGTGACGCTGAGGACTCGGCAGAGGGCGCAGCCGCTGGCGCAGAACCTGGCCGAGCAGGTGGCTCAACAACTCACTCAGCACCGGGCTCAGCTGCGGCGTGGACCGATGTCCCGGTGGGCGTCGCCACGGCGACGACAACGACTACGACTACGGACGGTCCTGCCGGCTCCGAGGAGCATCTGCTGGTCCGCAACCTCACTGTCACGTCCAGCACGGGCGAACGGACAGTCCTTGCCGGAACGTGGAGGATCACGACACGACGCAGGGGAGCTCTTCCGAAACACGAGGTCGCTCGCGACTTCGGCCCGGATGTCGCAGACACGGACGCATGACCGCCGCACCATGACGGCCGGATCCCTTTGCACCATCTGACTGAAGCCCGGAATGTCGACGTCGAGCGCTCTGTCAAACTGACGACGCCTGCAGCGCTTGACGTGCAGAGACAGCTTTGTGCACATAGTTGTCCACATTGATATCCACACCACGACGCGGCTCCATACACATAGTTGTCCACAGCACACTGTGGACAACGAGACGGCGAGAAGATCGCGACAACGTCACTGAATATATAGATGACCAGGGCGAACGCTGATCTTCGGCCACATTCGGCGCGAATCGACTTGTTGTCGATGTGGCACTAACTGTGATGCCAGTCACATGTCGGATTTCGGTTTTCCACAAGGTTGCGCACAGTGTGCATAACGCGAGGAGCGCGCAGACTGCGGCCGTGAGGCTCCAGTGAACTTCCGTCGAGGACGGAGACTCGGCAGTCGATTGAGGAGCTTCACGTGCGGGGTCGGTTCACCCGTCGAAATGGTCTCGGGGGCAGTCATTACTTCCCGTATCGAACGGACGAGGTTCACGTGGGCCCGGAGCATGGAGGGCCGAAGCTCCTCAGCCATCGAATGGCCAGATTCTGTTCATCCTCCGAATCCGGTGTCACCGCGTCCACAGCCCGCTGTGCCAGCGCGGCGCGTTTCGCGTGAAACCTGCCCGCCCCGTTCCCAGCATCTTCATGCGGGAACACGAAGCGAATCAGCCTTGGACCGCGACAAATTGTTCACCTCACAATCTCCGCTGGAAAGCCCAGCCACACCGTAGGCCGCCTCTCGCAGCTGCCGACACAGCACGCCCGCAGCGTGTTTCATGTGGAACCGAGCCGTCTTGCCACCGCGGTAGCTCCCGTTCGTGAGAGGGATGTGGTCCCGATAGTGGGCATTCGGTGACGCACGAAGCACCAGCTGGCGCCGATGGGTTCACGGTGAACGCATCGAGCACGTTTCACGTGAACCGGGTGAGGAGCCGCAGCCTTGTCCCTCACTCCAAGTACAGCGGCGCTTACGGCCTAGATCTCAGGCCCAGTTCCGACTGCTGACCCAAGTCCCGGTTCAGAGCCACGTCCAGAGCGAGTCCATGTCGTACTCCACGCTGAACCGACCCACTCCCATGCACTCTGTATTCGACGATCAATACGAGAGTCCTGAGAGAACCCTCGAGCACCGAACACCACATTGTTCGCAGCGATGGCGCCGACCGAGCCCCAGTAGCGTTTCACGGGAATCTCAGGTCTTACGAAGGCCACAGGTCGTCATGACGCCACGGCGCATGACACCTTGACACAGACGGGGGCTCGCTGCCCGATCTACGGGTTCTCTGCATAGGAACATGGATCGGGGACTTTGGAGACGTTGCAGCGTTACACGTGAAACACGGGGAGGACTACTCTCCCCGTGTTCTACCCCGTCCTGCGTACACAGTCGGCGAGGGAAGACATCCGGTCACTCATGCGAAGGCTCGTCACCACTGCCCATGCAGTTGTACGAGCGCTGCACACGAGATTCACGTGAAACAACTGGCGGCGCAAATGGTCTGGTGAGGCCACACCTTTTGACGACCGGGCGGGGCAGGGGTTCCAGCAAACCGCCCCGCGGCACTATCGACACATGCTTCGAGTTTCACGTGCAACTCGAATCAGGCGCTGTCAGTATCCTCAGTTCGCGGGGTAGTTCTTCTGTGGCCCAACGGCGTCGGTGCGCCCACCCCTTGGCTACAAGGGAATACGTGCATGCCCTCTACCGGCATGCACTGCTCATCGTCCAGTTTCACGGGAAACGTCGTCGGCAGATCAACCGTTCTCTCCGTACTCGGGGCAAGACGCAAGGATGCTCCGTTTCACGTGGAACTGTCATCCCACACGCTGGTCCAATTCCGAATCAGCAGATCTTCGGGACGCAACGAGCATCAGCCGAACGACATCGCAAGGTGTGCCGACTTGAGGTTCTCGCGGCTCTTGACCCAGATGGGACTGGTCGACGTACTAGGAATACGTTTCACGGGAAACTGCCGCTGGAGCTCGGCGTCACAGCGCCTCTAGGACGAACTGCATGGTTTCACGTGGCACATGGCCGCCCTGGTGCTCCGTTGAGCAGGGTCGACAGTCGCACACATACGAAGAAGAGTTGGAACCTACCCATCGATAACGACCATCGACTGGGATCATCATGCTCGCTACGGAGCCCAATCGAAGTTCAACGTGAAACACCAGGAGTCGTCATCGGCGCCGAGAGTCTTCGCCGTGCCCTAGGTTCCACGGGAAACCGTTGAGTTCTGTTGGGCTCAAAGCTCTCCGCTCGGCGTCTGGTTCAACAGCCCTGGAGCGATGCCTCCGCACCTGCGCCCGAAGGCGAACCTCACCATCAGCAGCGTTGGAGCAGATAGGCGTTTCACGTCAAACGGCCGTGCCCGAGGAGCACCGCGTCGCCCGGCAACTAGAGAGTTCCACGCGAAACTCTCACCTAGCAGATGCGAGGTGACGCCCCGGCTGGGACCGGATCAACCAGAAAACACGGAAGCTGAAGCACCTAGTGACGGCCGCTGGGGCTCAATCCACAGTTGTGTACACATCGGTGGATAACTCGAAGAATCCCACTCCCACCTGCGGCGGGATCTCAACAGGCTATCCACAATCTGACTCCCGGCCGAGGCGTCACGTTCACCGGGCGACCGTGGCTAACGGTTCTCCGAGACGGGCCAGCACGGTTGTGACAGGTCGGGAATCAACGTCACATACAGCTGGTTGAAGCCACATGTGACGCTCGCCACACCCTTTGCCTCTCCGTGCCGTCGGGGACCACTCCCACCCGGCAGAAGCACGGAGCACTCGCGCTGCCCGCATACCTCCCGGCGTGTATCAGGGCCAGCACCCCGCGGTCCGCGGGGTGCTGGCCCGAAGAATCACGCCCCGAGCAAGGCCCCTACAGAGCACCACCCTCCAGGACACAGACGAGGGGCCGGCGATTCCGCCGGCCCCTCTTCGCTGTCAGTCCAACTTCGCGCTGATCAGTCCTCGGAGTCCTCATCGGAGCTCGTGACCGGAACAGCCAGACCCATCGAATCGATCAAACGATCCAGATCCTCGAGATTCGTGAACTCCAGCGTGATCTTGCCCTTGCGCTTGCCCACGTCGATGCGAACAGGCGTCTCCAGCCGGTTCGACAGCCGGCTGGTCAGGTCAACCACATGGGGATCGTAGGTCGTGCGTCGAATCGTGCGGGCAGGGGCCTGCTGCCCGCCGCGAGCCACCAACCGCTCGACCGCACGCACCGACAGGCCTTCGCTGACGATCCGCTGAGCGAGCTCCTCCATCAGGGCAGGATCGTCCAGGGAGAGAAGGGCTCGGGCATGACCGGCGCTCAGGGCACCGCTCGCCAGTCGACGCTGCACGAGTGCGGGCAGGCGCAGAAGGCGCAGCGTATTGGTGATCTGCGGACGCGAGCGACCGATCCGTTCACCCAGCTCGTCCTGGGTGCAGCCGAAGTCCTCCAGCAGCTGCTGGTAGGCGTTCGCCTCTTCCAGCGGGTTCAGCTGCGCACGGTGCAGGTTCTCGAGCAGGGCGTCACGGAGCAGGTCATCGTCGCTGGTCTCGCGGATGATCGCAGGGATCGCGGTCAGCTCGGCGCGACGGGCCGCCCGCCAGCGCCGTTCACCCATGACCAGCTCGAAGGATTCACCTTCGTCGGTGACGGGGATCGGCCGCACGACGACGGGCTGCAGAACGCCGACCTCACGCAGCGAGAAGGCGAGCTCGTCGAGCTCGTCGTCATCGAACATCGTGCGCGGGTTCCGCGGGTTCTCCCGGATCTCATGGATCGGGATCTCGGCGAACTCGGCGCCGGGGACGCTCACCAGCTCCTGGCGGCCGATCCCGTCGGCAGCGGTTCCCGCGTCCGAGGGGGTCTCTTCAGAGGCGGGCGGTGTCGCGTCGACCTCTTCAGGCTGTGCCACTTCAGCAGCAGCCGGAGCCGGCTGCACGGCCTCGAGGTCGACAGCCGGATCAGATGTCCGCTCCACCGCGACGGCCGACGGTGACTCACTTTCCGAGGCGCTCTGTGATGCTGAGCTCGTGGCTGCTGCTGCCGACGGGGTGTCCGAACTCGGCTCCGGGTCTGCAGGAGCGGCCTTCGCGTCAGTGGCCGTCGCGTCTGTCGCCTTCGCGTCAGCAGGCTTCGCAGCAGCGGGCTTCTCGGAGGCCGCGCTCTGCGCAGGAGTCGGTGTCGTTGACGCGATCTTCGGCGCCTCGGACTCTGCAGGGACCGCGTTCGCTGCCGTGGACTTCGTGGACGTGGACTTCGTGGACGAGGACTTCGTGGACGACGGTTTCGTCGTCCGGGACTTCGTGGATGGCGCCTTCGTGGATGACGCCTTCGTGGTCGACGCCTTCGACGAGGACGACTTCGACGAGGACGTCTTCGAGGACGAACCGGCCTTGCTCGTGGTGCGCGCGCGGGCGGGCTTGGCGGGTTCCGGGCTCTCAGGGGCCTCGGTCGATCCCTCCGTGGACGACGCGGAGCCACGGGAGGTCGTCGCCCGGGTCGATGCGCCACGGCCGCGGCGCTGGGCGGCCGCCCGTGCCATCTCGCCCGCCAGATCCGTGCGAGCGCCCCGGTCCCGCTGTGGGTAGTCCTGGCCCTCGGAAGCTTTCTCCCCGGAGAAGAACATGTCCACCGGACGAGTGCTCGACGGTGCCTGATCAGTGGCGGACGCTCGCTGCGCGCGGGTGCGCAGCTCCTGCTCCGGAGCGGGGCTCGAACCAGCGCCCGGGATCAGGGCGCCGAGTCCTCGACCGAGTCCTCGCTTCTGCGTCATGGCCGTTGTCCTTCCGGAAAGTGTTGTTCAGCAGGGGATGGTCCTGAGGCACGCGGGGCGTCGTCGCGACTGTGCCTCGAGGGTGCTGTCATGGGGCGGGTCGGATGGTGAGCTCGTGGGCGGCGGCCCGGTAGGCCAGGGCGCCGCTCGAACTCGGATCGTACGTGAGCACCGTCTGCCCATAGCTCGGGGCTTCCGAGATACGCACGGAGCGGGGGATCGTCGTCTCCAGGGTCTGCTCCGGGAAGTGCTCCCGGACGTCCTGTGCGACCTGTGCGGCGAGCCGGGTTCGGGCGTCGTACATGGTCAGCATGATCGAGGAGACCACCAGCTCGGGGTTGAGATGCTGGCGGATCAGATCGATGTTGTTCAGGAGCAGGCTCAGGCCCTCGAGCGCGTAGTACTCGGCCTGGATCGGGATCAGCACCTCGCGGGCCGCGACCAGTGCGTTCACGGTCAGCAGGCCCAACGACGGCGGGCAGTCGATCAGCACGTAGTCCAGGCGGGGCATCCCTTCGGAGTCGCGGTGATCGAGGTAGTCACGGATCGCGTTGCGCAGTCGGTTCTCACGGGCCACCAGGGAGACCAGCTCGATCTCCGCGCCGGAGAGGTTGATCGTGGCCGGCGCGCACTGCAGCCGCGGCATGTCCGGGACGTCCTGGACCACGTCCGCCAGCGGAGCGGACTCCACGAGCACCTCGTACATGCTCTGGACGTCGGCGTGGTGCTCGATGTCCAGCGCGGTGGAGGTGTTCCCCTGCGGATCCGCGTCGATGACCAGCACGTGCAGTCCGCCCATGGACAGGGCCGCTGCCATGTTCACGGTCGTCGAGGTCTTGCCGACGCCGCCCTTCTGGTTGGCGATCGTGATGATCCGGGTCGACTCCGGGGCGCCGAACTGGACGCCATCGAGCTTCTTGCGGCGTGCGTGATCTCTGGCGAGCTCGCGCATCAGCGGAGTGTCTTCCATTGCACCTCGTCCTGGGGAGGAGTCTTCGTGCTGTTCAGCCACGGGCCTCTCCCTTCCTGGTCGCCTGTGCACGGCGACGCACGTGGACCACTGTAGTGGGAACCTCGACCTCACCGATCCCGTACTGCGCAATGCGCGGATCGATGCCGCCCAGCTTCGTCAGGGCCTTGGTGGCCCTGTCGACCTCTTCGGCCGCAGACCCGCCCTTCATCGCCAGCAGCTCCCCGCCCTCGGCCACCAGCGGAAGGGTCCAGCGGGAGAGCTTGTCCAGCGCCGCCACCGCCCGAGCGGTCACGACGTCGAACGTCCGCTCGCCATGGAGGTCCTCGGCGCGGGAGCGCACGACCTCGAGGCCGAGGCCGAGCTCGGCGTCGACCTCCTCGAGCCAGGTGGCTCGTCGCTGCATGGTCTCCACGAGCGTCACCGTCAGGTCGGGGCGGGCGATCGCGAGGACCACACCGGGAAGGCCGGCGCCGGAGCCGATGTCGGCGAGAGTGCGTGCCGACGGATCGATGGCGTCGGCCATGAGGGCGCAGTTGAGGATGTGTCGTCCCCAGAGCCGGTCGACCTCGCGGGGCCCGATGAGACCGCGTTCGGGTCCCTGCTCGGCGAGCATGCTCGCGAAGCGCTCCGCCAGGTCGAGACGGTCTGCGAACAGACGCTCCGCCGACGGGCGCAGGGGATCGGGAAGGGGCAGCACCGGACGCCTCAGGAGGCCGGGTAGATCACGACGTGGCGGTTCTTGCCGTCACCGTCGGACTCGGACCGCAGACCCTCGCGCTTGGCGACGTCGTGGACGACCTTGCGCTCGAAGGGGTTCATCGGGCGCAGCGGGATCGCGGCGCCCCCCTCCTTGGCCTCCGAGACAGCCTTCTCGGCGAGCTCCTCGAGGCTGCCCTTGTGCTCGGCACGGAATCCGCCGATGTCCAGCATCAGACGGGAGCGATTGCCGGTCCGGGACTGCACCGCCAGGCGCGTGAGCTCCTGCAGCGCGTCCAACAGCTCGCCCTTGGGTCGGTTCAGCGCCGCGAGGCGATCAGCACCCGCGACCTCCACGGAGGCGCGGTCGCCGTCCACGTCGATGTCGATGTCCCCGTCGAGGTCCGCGATATCCAGCAGCTCCTCGAGGTAGTCGGCGGCGATGTCGCCCTCCTCCTCGAGCCGGCGCATCCGCTCCTCCGAGGTCTCGGCCGGAGTGGCCTCAGCGGTCTCGTCCGCGGCGTCATCCGTGGTGGGGGCAGGAACGGACGTCTCGGCAGCACCGTCGTCGGTAGCACCGTTGCCGGCTGCACCGCTGTCAGCTGCGCCATCGGCCTCGCCGGCGGAGCGCGCGAGAGGTGCTTCGTCGTCCGGGACGTCGTTCTCCTCGGGACCGGCGGGAGCGTGCGCGGCGGGCTGTGCGGTCACGTCCTGCTCGGGAGCAGCGCTCAGGTTCTCGGCGGCCTCGTCGGCCGTGGGGACATCAGGCGTGCTGTCGTTCATGAGGATCCTCCGGGGACATGCTCGGGATGAAAGAGGTGCGCCCCGGGAGCATCGGTGCTCCCGGGGTGCGAGGTCACTTCTTACGCTTCTTCTTCGCGCCCTTGTTCAGCGCGGACGAGCCCGACGACGGCGGGGTCGGGGTCTCACCCGCTGCCTCCTGCGCCGCACGACGCTCCTCGGCCGCCTTCTCCCGGGCGGCCCGTGCACGCTCGAGCTTCTCCTGGTCCGAGAGCTTCTTGCCGCCCTTGTTCTTGGACGCCGGCTGCACGCGCAGCGGCTGCTCGGGCTCCGGCTCGGCCGAGACCTTCTTCGGCGGGGTGAAGTCGAGGGGCTCGAGGCCCTTCTTCTCCCGCTTGGCGTTGATGCGCTCGTGCCGCGCCTTCGCGGCGTCCGATCCCGGCGTGGGGGCCGCCTGGATGACGATGTACTGCTGGCAGAAGGTCCACACGTTGGTGGTCAGCCAGTAGATGAGCACACCGATCGGCATGCCCGGGCCCGTGATCACGTAGATGAACGGGAGCATGTACAGCATCATCTTCTGGGTGCTGGCCATGGGGCCTTCGAGGGCCGCCTTGGGCATGTTCTTCATGGTCAGCGACTTCTGGGTGAAGAAGGTGACCGCGCACATGCAGGCGATGATGATGCCCGCGACGATGCGGGTGGTGACGCCGCCGTCACCGGGGCTCAGGAAGCTGTAGGCGATGGTGATGTCGCCGAAGAACGTGGAATGGCTCGCACTCTTGGCAAGCTCAGGGGTCAGCGGACCGAAGGCGGTTCCCGCTGCCGCGTCGGGCAGCTTGTTGAACAGCACGCGGAACAGGCCGAAGAAGATCGGCATCTGCAGCAGCACCGGCAGGCACGAGGAGAACGGGCTGGCGCCCGCCTCCTTGTAGATCGCCATGGTCTCTTCGGCCATCTTCTGCTTGGAGGCCTGGTCCGTCTTGCCCTTGTACTTCTTCTGGACGGCCTGCAGCTCCGGGGAGACCATCTGCATCGCGCGCGAAGCGCGGATCTGACGCACGAACAGCGGGATGATCAGGGTTCGCACCACGACGGTGAGGCCCACGATCGAGAGCACCCAGGTCAGCCCGGAATTCGGCTCCATGAACACCGACAGCACGGCATGGAACTTCACCATGAGCCATGCGACGGCCCATTCGATCGGATACAGGGGGTTCATCGGCCTGGTCTTCCTGCCGCACGGATGCGCATGACGTTCATACGAGGTGTCGGCTGTGGTCGGGAATCTTGGACAAGAGTAGGCCCTAGTGGGCTGAGTGCCGCAGTCGGGGTGGATTCCTCCACATGCCCGGGGCGGGGACCGGGTCGGGGCCCCCGTGACTGAGGGGATTGCAGCGAAGAATCCGTCCCGAGGTCAGGATCGTTCCCTTCACGGCGCCGTGCACCCGCAGGGCATCCATGCCGTACTGCGAGCACACCGGGTCGTACCGGCAGGCCGGCGGGGTGTAGGGCGAGATGCCGACCTGATAGCCGCGCACCAGGAGGGCGAGCAGCCGGCGCGGGAGCTGGAGCACCACCTGCGCAGGAGCACGACGGCCCCCTGGGTCACCGGCTGGACGGCCGGCTGGACGGGGAGCACCGGTGCCACCGACGTCGGCGGAACGCCCGGCGACCTCACCAGTCCCGTCGCCCGTCACCGGACACCGCCGCGACGACGCTCGAGCTTGCGCACCGCCGAGCCGAGCCCGGAGACCACGTCGGCCTCGAGCTCGTCGAAGGGCTGCTCGTCGATGCCGGGCAGTGCGCGCAGCACGATGGCCGACCCCGGAGGCAGGCCTGCGAACTGCGGGCGCACGATCTCGCGCAGGCGACGGGTCACCCGATTGCGCACCACGGCATTGCCGATCCGCTTGGACACGACGAATCCCACGCGGGGTGCATCTCCGTCCTGCGGAAGCAGGGAGAGGTGCACGACCACGTGGGATCGGGCGCTGCGCACTCCACCACGAGTGATGGCGCGGAACTGTTCGCCGGTATGCAGCCGGTGACTAGACCAGTTCACAGGACCGTTGCCTGAAATCCCTGGTCACGTCGGCAGATCCGTCTCAGGCGGAGAGCTCGGCGCGACCCTTGGTGCGACGTGCGTTCAGGATGGCGCGGCCGGCGCGGGTACGCATGCGGGCGCGGAAGCCGTGCTTCTTCGCGCGACGACGGTTGTTCGGCTGGAACGTGCGCTTGCTCATCGGTTCTCCTCGATCATGGGCACGGACGTGCCCTTCGCGGTGGTCTGTAGGTCTGCTGCACGAACGGGCCGTCCGGGCGCACCCGCTCTCGCGGGGCGGCTGCCGTGACACCGATCCGACACCGGAAAGGGGTCCGCAGTGGACCCGGGAACCGCATCGGGACGTCGCGCAGCGCTGACTGGTCGATCTTAGGAGCGAGTCCGCGACGGGTCAACGGCAGGAGCCCGTAGAGGGCGCGTTGTGGCCGGATTCTCACTTATCCCCGGCGATTCGTGCCCGGACCGGTGCTCGAGCCGCCGTCCGACCGCCGCTGGGCGGAGACCGGGAGGCATGTCCACGACGAGGCCCGGCCGGAAGGGCGGGGGACGCGAAGGGTGGGGAGGCGAAGGACGAGGGAGACGGACGCCTCACAGAGAGTTGTCCACAGCGTTGATCCACAATACAGCCGCTATTGTGGAAAACTATCCGGACCGCCTCTCGTCCCCCTACGGAGAAACCTGATGTCTGACGCGAATGTCGCCGCGATCTGGGAGCGCACCCTGCAGACCCTGCGCCGTGACGACACCGTGTCCCAGCGCGTGATCGCCCTGCTGACGCTGTCCCGCCTGATGGCCGTCGTCGCAGACACTGCCCTGGTCGCAGCCCCTTCCACCTCGGCGAAGGAGCTCTTCGAGCACCGCATCGCCGGCGCCCTGTCCGCGGCGCTGAGCGAGGCCACCGGGCGCGAGATGCGCTTCGCCGTGACGGTCGACGAGACGCTGTTCGACGACGGCGATGAGGATCCGACCCCCAGCAGCGCCGTGACCTCGGCGTCCGACGCCAGCAGTACACATCTTGTGGACAGAGATGTGGACACTCCCACCCAGGAGATCCACAACGCGCCCTTCCGCCGTGACGAGGGGTCGGTGCTGCCCTCGAGCGACCAGCCAGGGCAGGCCGCGATGCCCCTCAGCGGCTCCACCGCCAGCGCGGCGCACTTCGCGACCGAGGACCGCTTCTCCCTCGGCGGTGCCTACACCGGCACCGCGGCGGACGATCCCAGCGCCTACGCGGGATTCTCGGCGCTGTCCGGCTCGTCGGCCCCCTCGCCGGCACTGGCCCCGCGCCGACCGGCCCGCACCGGGCAGTCCACCCTCGGCGAGGACTCCCGGCTCAACGCCAAGTACACCTTCGACACCTTCGTGATCGGCTCCTCGAACCGCTTCGCGCAGGCAGCGGCGTCGGCCGTGGCGGAAACCCCGGCCAAGGCCTACAACCCGCTGTTCATCTACGGCGGCTCGGGCCTGGGCAAGACCCACCTCCTGCACGCGGTCGGTCACTACGCCCAGAGCCTCTACCCCGATGTCGTGGTGCGCTACGTGAACTCCGAGGAGTTCACCAACGACTTCATCAACTCCGTGCAGTCCGGTCAGTTCGGCAAGGCGCAGGAGTTCCAGCGCCGGTACCGCGACATCGACATCCTGCTCATCGACGACATCCAGTTCCTGCAGCGTGCGCCGGAGACGATGGAAGCCTTCTTCCACACGTTCAACACGCTGTACAACACCGACAAGCAGATCGTCATCACCTCCGACCTGCCCCCGAAGGAGCTGGGCGGCTTCGAGAACCGCATGCGGTCACGCTTCGAGATGGGCCTGATGACGGACGTGCAGCCGCCGGACCTCGAGACCCGGATCGCCATCCTGCGCAAGAAGGTCGCCCAGGAGGACACCGGCGAGGTGCCCCATGACGTGCTCGAGTACATCGCCTCGCACATCGCCACCAACATCCGTGAGCTCGAGGGGGCTCTGATCCGCGTGCAGGCGCTGCACTCCCTCTCGCGCCAGCCCATGGACGTGACCCTCGCCGAGAGCGTTCTGAAGGATCTGCTCTCGCACGACGACGGCACCCAGATCACCGCCTCGACGATCATCGTGCAGACCGCCACCTACTTCGGCCTGTCCGTCGAGGAGATCGTGGGCACCGGGCGTTCGCGCCGGCTCGTCTCAGCGCGACAGATCGGCATGTACCTGTGCCGAGAGCTCACCGACATGCCTCTGATCCGCATCGGCGAGGAGTTCGGTGGTCGCGACCACACCACCGTGATGCACGCGAACAAGAAGATCAGCGAGCTCATGAAGGAACGACGAGCGATCTTCAACCAGGTCACGGAGCTCACAGCCCGGATCAAGAGCAACAACTCCGCTCCCCGGAAGTAGCGGTTCGCGGCTGCCGCGTCCGGCACGGAGGGTCGTGGTGGGTCCGGAGAGCGGGATCCGGTGCGGCCGTGACGGCTCGGGAACGGGCTGTCGTCACCCTGAGAAGAACACGGCAGGTCAGAGCGTAGTTCTCCCCAAATGTGGATAACTCTGTGGACAATGTGGAATGACAAGCATCCACGCACGAGCCGATGTGCATCGAGGAATGACAAGAACTGCTCGACACCGGGGGCACGTGCACACTCCACCCACGAGGACCACACGTCGATCAACGATCCATCCACGTGAGCCTCGTACGTGGTGACCTGCGCCGATCGCAGTTATCCACTGTATTAACAGCCGTGAAGAAGAGGACTGTAGTTCTGTGCTCGACGGGGATGTGGAGGGGCGGGACGTCGACGAGGGCGGCGAGATCGTGTGATTCCTGGGTGCTGGGGAGCGTTCGGGAGCTGGGGACGAGGATGGTGGGGATCCCGGATCGGCGTCGGACCCGCGCGAAGGAGCTGGTGCGCGAGGACGGGAAGTCAAGGATCAACCCCGGTGTGTCGGCGAGAGGCCGCCAGAACCGATACGCTGTGCTCCGTCCGTGCCTGTTCTGGCTTTCGACCACTGCGAAGGAGTGGCAACGGTGAAGTTCCACCTCGATCGCGGCGTCCTCGGCGACGCCGTCTCCTGGGCCACCCGAACCCTCCCCGTGCGACCGGCGATGCCGATCCTGCAAGGCGTGCGGATCGTTGCTGAAGCCGGAGGTGAACTGCAGCTGTCGACCTTCGACTACGAGGTCAGCGCGCAGATCCGGCTCGACGCGGAGATCGAGCAGCCCGGTGAGGTTCTCGTCCAGGGGCGCATGCTCTCCGACATCGTCCGGGCTCTGCCCAACAAGGACGTCTCCATCGCCCTCGAAGGGACGAAGCTGCAGGTCCGCTGCGGATCGGCCCGCTTCGCCCTGGCGACGCTCCCGGTCGAGGAGTACCCCCAGCTGCCGAGCATGCCCCCGGTCGCCGGTTCCGTCGCGGCCGACGTCTTCGCCGAGGCGATCAGCCAGGTCACCGTTGCCGCCTCCAAGGACGACACGCTTCCGCTGCTGACCGGCGTGAAGGTCGAGATCTCCGGCGAGACCATGACGCTCATGGCGACGGATCGCTACCGTCTGGCACTGCGCGAGCTCACCTGGAACCCGGCGACGCCCGGCACCGAGCAGACTGCTCTGGTGCGAGGTCGCACGCTGCACGAGGTCGCCCGGTCCCTGTCCACCGGAGGCAGCGTCGAGATCGCCCTGGCCGAGGACTCCTCCGCGAACCTCATCGGTTTCGAGGCCGGTGGCCGCCGCACCACATCGACCCTGGTCGACGGGGAGTACCCGCCCGTGCGTCGGCTGTTCCCCGAGACCACCGCGATCACCGCCGTGGTCTCCACCGGAGCCCTCATCGACGCCGTCAAGCGCGTCTCCCTCGTGGCCGAGCGCAACACCCCCGTGCGCCTGTCCTTCACCGAGGGCCAGGTCGCGCTCGAGGCCGGCGCCGGAGACGACGCCCAGGCCAGCGAGGTGCTCGAAGCCCATCTCGAGGGCGAGGACCTCGTGGTCGGATTCAACTCGGGTTTCCTGCTCGACGGGCTCGGCGCTCTGGGTGCCGAGTTCGCACGGCTGACCTTCACCGACTCGATCAAGCCGTCCGTGATGAGTGGCCAGGACTCCCTCGAAGGGACCCCGGACACGTCGTACAAGTACCTGATCATGCCGATGCGGATCTGAGCGAGGGAGTGGTCCCTCCATGCAGCTGACCGCTCTCGACCTCACCGACTTCCGCTCGTACGAGCAGCTCAGCCTGCCCGTACGACCGGGGATCACCGTGCTCGTGGGCCAGAACGGGCAGGGCAAGACCAACATCGTCGAGGCCGTCTGGTATCTCGCCACCCTGTCCAGCCATCGTGTTCCCCACGACGCCGCACTCGTGCGTCGCGGCGAATCGACCGCGATCATCCGGGCGAGCTTCCTGCGGGCCGGCCGCCCTGTGCAGGTCGACCTCGAGGTCACCCCGGGCAAGGCCAACCGGGCACGGCTTCAGGGGCAGAACGTGTCCCGGCTCCGTGATCTGCTCGGCGAGGTGAGGGCAGTGCTCTTCGCTCCCGAGGACCTGGGCCTGGTCAAGGCGGATCCCGAAGGCCGTCGACGCTTCCTCGACGAGCTCCTGTTCGAGATCGCCCCCCGCTTCGCCTCGGTCAAGGCCGACTACGACCGCGTCCTCAAGCAGCGCAGCAATCTGCTCAAGCAGATGCGGTCCATGCGGCGCGGCGGCAGCGGACGCAGCGTCGGCGGGCTGGACCCTGCGGATTCTGCGAGCTCGACCCTCGAGGTGTGGGATCAGCAGCTGGCCCGATTCGGGGCCGAGCTCCTGCGCGCCCGCCTGCACCTGGTGAACCGTCTGCGGCCTCATCTGGGCTACTCCTACCTGCGGGTCTCCTCCGACGAGGGCGCCGAGCAGGCTCTGGATCTGCCTCCCGACCAGCGCGGGAATCTCTCCTCGCCGGCTGACGTCAGCTATCGCTCGACCGTTCTCGACGAGCTCGGCACGATCACCGGTGAGCTCCCGAGCACCCGGGAGATCCACGACGCGATGCTCACCATGCTCTCGACCCGGCACGACGAGGAGATCGACCGCGGCGTCAGCCTCACCGGCCCCCACCGTGACGACCTCGAGATCCGACTGCACGACTTCCCGGCCAAGGGCTACGCCAGCCACGGCGAATCCTGGTCCCTGGCCCTCGCCCTCCGCCTGGCCTCCTACGACCTGCTGCGCCTCGAGGAAGGCGATCTCGGCGACGGCGAACCGATCCTGATCCTCGACGACGTGTTCAGCGAGCTCGACGTGCACCGCCGCGAACGCCTCGGCCGGATCATCACCGATGCCTCCCAGGTGCTCGTGACGACAGCCAACGACACCGACATCCCCGACTCCCTCGACGGGGAGATGCATGTGGTCGACGTGAGCCTGGGATCCGCCGTGCCCCGCGAGGGCGGTCTGTGATGACGCCGCCCCGGGCGGGGAAGGGCTCCAGCGGGTCCGACGGCGGGAGCCCCGTGCGGCAGCGACTGGCGAACCCCTATGACCTCTCGACCTGGAGGACGCCTCCGCACGATCCCGATCCCCAGGTCGGGACCGGAGCTGCGCGCGAGGAGCCGACGGTTCGCCAGGAGCCGACTGCGCGTGAGGAGCTGCCCCGGGGCGCCGATTCCGGGAGGGGTCACGCCGGTGCTGCGTCCCGGCCGTCCACGGTGACCGGCCGTCGACCGGCTTCGACCGATCTCCGCGGGGAGGCGGACGACCCCGGCGAGGCCTACGATCCGCCCGAGCTGCCGACCCCTCCGGACCCCTTCGAACTGGCACGGCGCACCGTGAACCGCTCCCGAGCGGCCGCCCGGGATCGCGGCCTGTTCCCGATCTCGGCGAAGACCCAGGCTCGTGACGTGAGGGACCGTTCGGGCAGCTCACCAGGCTATTCGGGGTCCCGGCCGGACCCCCGGGATCCCCAGGGAATCGAGTCCGTGCTGCGCAAGGTGCTCGGCAACCTCGGGTGGAACGCCGGGATGAACGCCGGTCGGGTGCTGGAGGAGTGGGACGACATCGTCGGGGAGAAGGTCAGCGCGCACTGCCGCCCCGTCTCCCTCGAGGACGGGGTGCTCGTGATCAGCGCGTCCTCCTCCGCCTGGGCCTCGCAGCTGCGGATGCTCACCCCCCGCCTGATCACTACCATCGAGGAGCATGTCGGCTCTCACGTCGTCGCCGAACTGCGGGTGACCGGACCGGCCGCTGCCGAACGGACCTGGAAGAAGGGGCGACGCACCGTCACCTGGCGCGGCCCGCGCGACACCTACGGCTGAACCCCACGACCTCGGCTGGTGAGGTCGAGTTCATCCGCCGACGCGAGCCTCGGCGCCTGACCGCTCTCCTGCTACCGTGGAGGACGACGAGCTGAAGAGCTCGCGTGCACTGGGGTCGGTGAAATTCCGAGCCGGCGGTGATAGTCCGCGACCCGATGGCCTCTGGCCCTCGGTTGACCAGGTGGAACTCCTGGACCGACGGTCAGAGTCCGGATGGGAAGCGCACGCGAACGACGTCCTCGAGAGCTCTCTCGCCGCGCACCCTGGTGCGCCGCGACCGAGCACCCCGTGGGGCGGCGTTCCCGTACCCCTTCCCCTCCACCGGGACCGCGAGCAGCGGACCGGAGGAGAGACCGTGCTGAACCCTGCCGAGCGCAGCGCGCTGCATCGCGCGCTGGAGATCGCGGCGCACCCCGCCGTCGCCTACGGACCGAACCCACGGGTTGGCTGCGTGCTGCTGGATCGCGAGGGCACGGTCCTCGCCGAGGGATACCACCGCGGCGCCGGCACGCCCCACGCCGAGGCCGACGCCCTGAACCACGCCCGGAACCGCGCCCTGGCCGGCACTGCCCCCAGGCTCCACGGAGCGACCGCCGTCGTCACCCTCGAACCGTGCACGCACACCGGCCGCACCGGCCCCTGTGCCCAGGCACTCATCGACGCAGGCGTCGGCCGCGTGGTGGTCGCCCGTCGCGACCCCAACCCGGTGGCTGCCGGCGGGGTCCAGCTGCTGCGCGAGGCCGGTCTCGAGGTCGATCTCGACATCCCCGCAGACCTCGCCGCAGCAGCCGGCGCGCTCAACCGCGGCTGGGAGCACGGACTGCACCACGCACGGCCCCTGGTCACCATGAAGCTCGCCCTCACCCTCGACGGGAGAGCCGCGGCGGCCGACGGCACCAGCCGGTGGATCACCGGGGAGGCCGCCCGCCAGGAGGTCCATGACCTGCGCACCACCTGCGACAGCGTCCTGATCGGGACCGGCACCGCTCGCGCCGACTCGCCGAGCCTCACCGCGCGCAGCTCCGATGGCTCTCTGCGCCCTCGCCAGCCGGTCCGGGCGGTCATGGGCACCGGCGTCTTCCCGCCGCTGCCCACCCCGGACGGCGCCGGCGAGGCGATCGCCCTGCGCACCCGGGACCCGTCGGCCGCCCTGGAGGACCTCTTCGCACGCGGCCTGCGCCATGTGCTGCTCGAGGGCGGCCCCTCGCTGGCCGCGGCGTTCCTGCACGACGGACTCGTGGACGAGCTGATCGTCCATCTCGCACCCACCCTGCTCGGTGCCGGCCGCTCCGCGACCGGTGACCTCGGCATCTCCACCCTCGCCGACCGCCTCGACCTCGACCTCGTCGACTCCACTCCTCTGACCTCATCGGATGGCCGTACCGACCTCCGCCTCACCCTGCGGCCCCGCGCCGCCTGACCCGGAAGGACCACCATGTTCACCGGCATCATCGAAGAGCTCGGCACCGTCGAGACCATCGAACGGACCGACTCCTCGGCCCGTCTGCGACTCCGCTCCCCCTACGTCCTGGACGGCATCTCCCTGGGCGACTCGATCGCCGTCAACGGCTGCTGCCTCACCGTCACGGACGTCGAGGGCGAGCTGTGGAGCGCCGACGTCATCTCCACCACGCTCGCCGCCACGAACCTCGGCGACCTGCAGGTCGGGGACGGCATCAACCTCGAACGCTGCGTGCGGGCCGACGGCCGCCTGGACGGACACATCGTCCAGGGCCACGTCGACGGCGTCGGCGAGATCGTGAGCCGCGAGCAGGACGGGGGCACGACGCTGCTGCGCATCTCTCTGCCGGGTGCCGATGCGGACGACCCGCAGGGCATCGCGCGCTACGTCGTGGCGAAGGGCTCCCTGGCCGTGGACGGCATCAGCCTGACCGTGGCCGCGATCGACGCGGACGAGGTGACCATCGGACTGATCCCGGAGACGCTCGCGCGCACGACGCTGGGCACGAAGGGAGTCGGTGACCGGGTGAACCTCGAGGTCGACGTGCTCGCCAAGTACGTCGAGAAGCTGCTCGGCGCGCGCGCCGTCCCGACCGCGACCCCTGCGACGGAGGCCCGCTGATGACCATCTCGACGACCGCGCCGACGACCACGCTGCGACTGGACCCCATCGAGGAGGCGATCGCCGCGATCGCCGCCGGCCGACCCGTGGTGGTCGTCGACGACGAGGACCGCGAGAACGAGGGCGATCTGATCCTCGCCGCCTCCGCCGCAACCCCGGAGCTGCTCGCCTTCGCAGTGCGCTACTCCAGCGGACTGCTCTGCGCCCCGATGACCGCTGCCCGCGCCGATGCGCTCGAGCTGCCGCTCATGGTGGAGCACAGCACCGACCCCCTGCGCACCGCGTACACGATCAGCGTCGATGCGAGCCAGGGCGTGACCACTGGAATCAGCGCCGCGGATCGCGCACGTACCCTGCAGGTGCTCGGCACGGAGGGTGCCGCCCCCGGCGACCTCATCCGTCCCGGGCACGTGCTGCCGCTGCGCGCCCGGGACGGCGGCGTGCTCGAACGGCGCGGGCACACCGAAGCCGCCGTCGACCTCACCCGGCTCGCCGGCCGGACCGAGGTGGGCATGATCGTCGAGCTCATCCATGACGACGGCACCATGATGCGGGGCCCCGCCCTGCGGGACTTCGCCGACGAGCACGAGCTGGTGATGGTCTCCATCGAGGCCCTGGCCGAGCATCGTCGCGCGGCCGAAGCATCGGACCTCGAGGTCACCGACGAGATCACCCTGCCCACACCGCACGGCACCTTCCGGGCGTTCGGCGTGCGGGAAGGAACCGCCGAGCACCTGGTCCTCGCCCGCGGCGACCTCACCACGGCCGATCCCGTGCTCACCCGGATCCACTCGGAGTGCGTGACCGGGGACGTCTTCGGCTCGCTGCGCTGCGACTGCGGACCGCAGCTCGAGGAGTCCCTGGCACGGATCGATGACGCCGGCCGCGGGCTGCTGATCCTGCTGCGCGGCCACGAGGGGCGCGGCATCGGCCTGCTGGCGAAGCTGTGCGCCTATGCCCTCCAGGAGCAGGGCCGGGACACCGTCGACGCCAACCTCGACCTGGGGCTGCCCGTCGACGACCGCTCCTTCGCGATCGTGCCGGCGATCCTGGACCGCCTCGACGTCGGCGCGATCACCCTGCTCACCCACAACCCCACCAAGGCCGACGCCCTGCGAGCCGGCGGGATCGAGGTCGCCGGGATCGTGCCGCTGAGCACGCACGTCACCCCCGAGAACCTCGCCTACCTCACCACCAAGCGGGACCGGCTGGGCCATTCCCTCGCCGGCCTGCCCGCGACCTCCTCGAGCAGCTCCCTGAACACCACCCTGAACACCTCACCGAACGGAGATCCCGCATGAGCGGACATGGAAGCCCCACGATCGACCTCTCCTCCCACGCCGACGGGCCCGCCCTGCGGATCGCCATCGTGGCCTCCTCCTGGCACGAGCAGGTCATGGACGGTCTCATCGCCGGCGCCCAGCGAGCCTGTGCGGAGGCCGGGATCGCCGAGCCCCTGCTGGTGCGCGCCCCGGGATCCTTCGAACTGCCGGTGATCGCGGACCGCCTCGCCCGGACCCACGACGCCGTGGTGGCGCTCGGCGTGGTCATCCGCGGAGGCACCCCCCACTTCGAGTACGTGTGCGCGGCGGCCACGGACGGACTGTCCCGGGTAGCTCTCGACCACGGCACCCCGATCGGGTTCGGGCTGCTGACCTGCGATGATGATGAGCAGGCGCTCGATCGGGCCGGGCTCGACGGATCCCGTGAGGACAAGGGCCACGAAGCGGCGTCCGCGGCGATCGCGACCTCGCGCGTGCTCTCCGGGCTCCCGACCGGCGACTGATCGGCGACTGATCGGCGACTGATCCGCAGCGCAGCCCTCTCCCGTCGGGCCGTGGCCCGGCACATCGCACCGGTCCGGCGGGAGAGGGATCCGGGGGTGATCCGCGAGCGGGAGCCGGACCCGCGCAGGGGCCGCTTTGCCGCGATATCACCCGGGGAGGCGTATGGGACCCCGTCCCGAGGCCCGCGAGAGCCGTCCAGAGGCCGTCCCGGCCCGTGTGGTGGTGGATCTGGGTCGTGTTGTCCACAGAAACGGCGAGGTTAATAGGTTCAGCACGCGATCTCCGCTAGAATATGAGGAGTTCGGCCGACGTCCTCCGACGTCCTCGTGGACTTCGATCCCGTCGGCCCGATCGCTGTGGCCTACAGAGGTGCCCCGCGCGTGCGCGCGCGAGGCCATCTCCGTGGGCCGCCTGCGTGCCGGGCCGGGGACTCGTCCTCGGGATCGGCTGCACACCCTCGGCGCTCTTCCTGGACCGAGGGTTCCCAGGACTGCGAGGAGCCACATCAGGTGAGCGACAGCGACCGCCCCATGCCCGACCCGGACGCGCCCCAGGGTGCCCCGGACCCGTCGCCCGACACGGCCGTGAACGCCGCCGCGACCGAGGCGGCCGAGACCGTCGAGGCGACGGACGCCGCCGTCGTGGGATCCGCCGGTGAGCGCGCAGCCCATGCCCCGGAGCACTACGACGCCTCGGACATCACGGTCCTCGAAGGCCTCGAAGCGGTCCGCAAGCGCCCCGGCATGTACATCGGATCCACCGGTGAGCGCGGACTGCACCACATGGTCCAGGAGATCGTCGACAACTGCGTGGACGAGGCGATGGCCGGTCATGGCGACACCATCGAGGTGACGCTGCAGGCCGACGGCGGGGTGAAGGTCGTCGACCACGCCCGTGGCATCCCGGTCGCGATGCACCCCACCGAGGGCAAGCCCGCCGTCGAGCTCGTGCTCACCGTGCTCCACGCCGGCGGCAAGTTCGGCGGTGGCGGCTACGCCGTCTCCGGCGGCCTGCACGGCGTGGGCTCCTCCGTCGTCAACGCCCTGTCCATCCGGATGGAGGTCGAGATCCGCCGCGACGGCCACGTGTGGCGCCAGTGGTACAGCCGCGGCGTCCCGCAGGTCGAGCTCGAGAAGGGCGAGGAGACCGACGAGACCGGCACGAGCATCACGTTCTGGGCCGACGACGAGATCTTCGACGAGACCGAGTACGACTTCGAGACCCTGCGCAAGCGGTTCCAGCAGATGGCGTTCCTCAACAAGGGCCTGCGCATCACGCTGACCGACGAGCGCATCTCGGAGACGACGGGCGAGGACGACGACGATCTGATCGACGTCGAGCTCGAGGCGGAGGGGACCTCGACGGACAAGGGCCCCCGCACCATCTCGTACCTGTACGAGCGCGGCCTGCAGGACTTCGTCGAGTTCATCAACACGACCAAGCGGGCCGAGGTGATCCACCCCGACATCATCTCCTTCGAGTCCGAGGACACCGACGTGCAGATCTCCGTCGAGGTCGCCATGCAATGGACCGGGGCGTACTCGGAGTCGGTGCACACCTACGCGAACACGATCAACACCCATGAGGGCGGCACCCACGAGGAGGGCTTCCGTTCCTCGCTGACCTCGATCGTGAACCGTTACGGACGCGCTCAGGGCCTGCTCAAGGAGAAGGACGCGAACCTCACCGGCGAGGACATCCGTGAGGGCCTCACGGCGGTCATCTCGGTGAAGCTCGGCGAACCGCAGTTCGAGGGCCAGACCAAGACGAAGCTGGGCAACACCGTCGCCCGCACCTTCATGGTCAAGGTGATGACCGATCAGCTGCAGGACTGGTTCGTCTCCCACCCGATGGAGGCCAAGTCCATCGTCATGAAGGGCCAGGCGGCGGCCGCGGCCCGCGAGGCGGCCCGCAAGGCCCGCGACGCGACGCGTCGGAAGTCCCCGCTGGAGACCGGCGGCATGCCCGGCAAGCTGCGCGACTGCTCCTCGCGCAACCCTGCCGAGTCCGAGATCTTCATCGTCGAGGGCGACTCCGCCGGTGGGTCCGCCGTGCAGGGCCGCGATCCCCGCACCCAGGCCATCCTGCCCATCCGCGGCAAGATCCTGAACGTGGAGAAGGCGCGCCTGGACCGGGCCCTGGACAACCAGGAGGTCCGCTCGCTGATCACGGCCTTCGGCACCGGCATCGGGGACGACTTCGACGCGACCAAGCTGCGCTATCACAAGATCGTGCTGATGGCCGATGCCGACGTCGACGGCCAGCACATCTGCACCCTGCTGCTGACGCTGCTGTTCCGCTACATGCGTCCGCTCATCGAGCTCGGCCACGTGTTCATCGCGATGCCGCCGCTGTTCCGCCTGAAGTGGACCAACGCCCCGCACGAGTACGTGTTCAGCGATGTGGAGCGCGACGAGCGCCTCGAGGCCGGCCGCGCCGCCGGTCGCCGTATCCCGCGAGACAACGGGATCCAGCGCTACAAGGGTCTGGGCGAGATGGACTGGAAGGAGCTCCAGGCCACCACGATGGACACCAACACGCGCACGCTGAAGCAGGTCACGGTCGATGAGGCCGCCGACGCCGACACCATCTTCTCCGTCCTGATGGGCGATGACGTCGAGTCCCGGCGCCGGTTCATCCAGGAGAACGCCAAGGACGTCCGCTTCCTCGACATCTGATCTCGGCACCCGGAGCGGCGCGGGGCGAGAGCCCGCGCCCCTGGGAGCGCCACGACCATCGGCCCCACCTGAAAGGCCTTCCGCCTCATGAGCGACACCCCGCAGGACCCCACGAACCCCGACGAGAACCCCGAGCTGCCTGCGGGGATGGCCGGTCAGGCCACCCCCGAGGGCGCCCATGAGGTCTCCACCTCCGAGGCGACCGACCGCACCGTCACCCTCGTCGACCCGCTCGACGAGCACGAGATCGACCGCATCACCCAGGTCGACCTCAACCAGGAGATGCAGCGCTCCTACCTCGACTACGCGATGAGCGTGATCGTCTCGCGCGCGCTGCCCGACGTGCGCGACGGCCTCAAGCCCGTGCACCGTCGGATCGTCTACGCGATGTACGACGGCGGCTACCGCCCCGACCGCTCCTTCTCGAAGTGCGCGAAGGTCGTCGGCGAGGTCATGGGCAACTACCACCCCCACGGCGACAGCGCGATCTACGACGCCATGGTGCGCCTCGTGCAGCCCTGGGCGATGCGCTACCCGCTGATCCTGGGCCAGGGGAACTTCGGCTCCCCGGGCGACGACGGCGCGGCCGCTCCGCGATACACCGAGTGCAAGATGGCCCCCCTGGCCCTCGAGCTCGTGCGCGACATCGACCAGGAGACGGTCGATATGCAGGGCAACTACGACAACACCGTCGACGAGCCCGTCGTGCTGCCCGCCCGTTTCCCGAACCTGCTGGTCAACGGCTCCTCCGGCATCGCCGTGGGCATGGCGACGAACATCCCGCCGCACAACCTGCGCGAGGTCGCCGACGCCGTCCAGTGGCTGCTGAAGAACCACGAGGCCACGAAGCCCGAGCTGCTGGACGCATGCCTGCGCTACATCAAGGGTCCCGACTTCCCCAGCGGCGCGACCATCGCCGGCACCAAGGGCATCGAAGAGGCGTACCGTACCGGTCGCGGCTCCATCTCCCAGCGTGCCGTGGTCTCCACCGAGGAGATCAACGGGCGCATGTCCCTCGTGGTCACCGAGCTGCCGTACCAGGTCAACCCGGACAACCTCGCGCGCAAGATCGCCGAGATGGTCAAGCTCGGGAAGATCCAGGGCATCGCCGACATCACCGACGAGACCTCCGGCCGCACCGGCCAGCGCCTGGTCATCACGCTCAAGCGCGACGCCGTCGCGAAGGTCGTGCTGAACAACCTCTTCAAGCACACCCAGCTGCAGGAGAACTTCTCCGCGAACATGCTGGCGCTCGCGAACGGGGTGCCGCGCACCCTGTCGATCGACTCCTTCGTGCGCGAGTGGACCAAGCACCAGATCGACGTCATCGTGCGTCGTACCCGGTACCGCCTGCGCAAGGCCGAGGAGCAGATCCACATCTACCGCGGCTACCTCAAGGCGCTCGACGCGCTCGACGAGGTCATCGCCCTGATCCGTCGTTCCCCGGACGCCGATGAGGCGCGCGTGGGGCTGATGAACATGCTCGAGATCGACGAGGTCCAGGCCAACGCGATCCTCGCGATGCAGCTGCGCCGTCTGGCCGCCCTGGAGCGTCAGAAGATCACCGATGAGCACAACCGCCTGCAGGCCCTCATCGAGGAGTACACCGCGATCCTGGCCTCGCCGGAGCGCCAGCGCGAGATCGTCTCCGAGGAGCTGCAGGAGATCGTCGACAAGTACGGCGACGACCGCCGCACCGAGATCCTGCCCTTCGACGGCGACATGTCCATGGAGGACCTGATCCCCGAGGAGGACGTGGTCGTCACCATCACCCGCGGCGGCTACGTAAAGCGCACCCGCGAGGACCAGTACCGCGCCCAGAAGCGCGGCGGCAAGGGAGTGCGCGGCGCCTCGCTGCGCGCGGACGACGTCGTCGAGCACTTCTTCACCACCACGACGCACCGCTGGCTCCTGTTCTTCACCAACCAGGGCCGCGTCTATCGCGCCAAAGGCTACGAGCTGCCTGAGGCGGCGCGCGACGCCAAGGGCCAGCACGTCGCGAACCTGATGGCGTTCCAGCCGGAGGAGAGCATCGCCTCCGTGCTCGCGATCGACACCTACGAGGACACCCAGTACCTGGTGCTCGCGACGGCCTCCGGCCTGGTGAAGAAGACGGCCCTGACGGCCTTCGACTCCAACCGCAGCGGCGGCATCATCGCGATCAACCTGCGCGACATCGACGGGATCGACGGCACGCAGCCGGACCGCGTGATCGCGGCCCGTGCGGTCAACGCCGACGACCACCTGATCCTGGTCTCCCGCAACGGCCAGTCCGTGCGGTTCCCGGCGGCCGACGACGTGCTGCGGCCGACGGGCCGTGCGACCAGCGGTGTCACGGGCATGAAGTTCCGTCACGATGACGAGCTGCTGGCGATGGATGTGCTGCGCCCCGATCAGTTCGTGATGACCGTGACCGATGGCGGCTACGCCAAGCGCACGAGTCTGGACGAGTACCGCGTGCAGGGTCGTGGCGGCCTGGGTATCCGGGTCGCGAAGCTCCCTGACGACCGCGGTCACCTGGTGGGCGCCGCCGCCGTCGACGAGTCCGACGAGCTGCTCGTGGTGATGGAGAAGGGCCGTGTGGTCCGCTCGCGCGTCGCCGAGGTGCCGCCCAAGGGTCGCACCACGATGGGCGTCGTCTTCGCCAAGCCCGACAAGGGCGATCGGATCCTGCTGGTCACGACCAGCCCCGAATCCGAGATCGACGAGGAGGAGATCGAGGGCGCCGAGGCGCCCGTTCTCGCCGACGCCGAGGGTGATGGCGTGGGTGAGGCCGTGGATGCCGCGGATGGGGATGCTGTGGAGATCTCGTCCGATGGAGAGTCGGAGCAGGACCAGGCCCCGTCCGATGATCTAGGCTCTGACGAGTCCGAGAAGTCGCCGGCCGGCGACGACGACCAGATCGAGGAGTGATCCGTGAGCACGAGTGACTCGAGGTCCGCGAGCGGCACCACGACGTCTCCGGAGGCGACCACCAAGCTCCCGGCCTTCCAGGACGGCGCTGAGGGCGGCGCGAAGACCACCTCGGAGCAGTCGATCGGTTCCGGCAAGGGGACCGCGTCCAAGGGCGCCAGCCGCAGCCCGAAGAAGACGACGACCTCGGCGGCCGCGCCGGAGAACGAGAAGCGCGGCCCCCGCCGCGTGCGCCTCACGCTGGCGCGGCTGGACCCGTTCTCGGTGATGAAGCTGTCCTTCCTGGTGGCGATCGCGCTCGGTATCGCGACCGTCGTGGCCGTGATCCTGACCTGGAACCTCGTCGACGCGATCGGCCTGTGGGACAAGGTCGACCAGCTGGGACGCGACCTCAACGGCGGCAGCCCGCTGCCCTTCATGGAGTTCTTCCAGTTCTCCAAGATGGTCAGCTACGGCACGATCGTCGCTGTGGTGAACGTCGTGATCATCACCGCGCTCGGCACCCTGCTGGCCTTCCTCTACAACCTGGTGGCGGCGCTGCTGGGCGGATTGAAGCTGACCTTCACCGACGAGTGATCCCGTGCGCCGACCAGGCGCACCACCTCGCCGGGCACCGGGCGGGCACCCTCACCAGGTGCCCGCCCGTTCTGCCTTCGGGGCTACTGATCGGGGCCCGGGCGCGACCGGGCGCGCACTGCCTGCCGGAGCATCACGGCGCCGACGACGCACTGGAGCACGGCGAGCACTCTCGCCAGGTCACTGTCCGTGATCACCACGAGGCTGATCCCGGTGAGGACGACGAGGGAGCTGGCGATGAGCTGGACGGGTCGGGAGTGGATAGGGGCCTCCTGGGGTGTCGGAATCAGGCTGTCTGCAGGTCGGTGACGTCGGCGATCTGGGCGTGCAGGCGGGAGAGGGCTGCTTCGGCGTTGACGGTCGCGGCGACGCCGTGGGCACCGGCGCCCAGGGAGATCCGTCGCTCGGGGTCACCGCTGAGGTCGAGGTCGGCGACGACGGGCCAGGCGGTGGTGGAGCCGAAGGGGGTGATGGTGCCGCGCTCGTACCCGGTGGCCTGCTGCGCGACGTCCTTGTCCGGCATGGACAGGCGGTTCACGCCGAGGAAGGAGCGCAGCTTGGGCCAGGAGATCTCCCGATCGCCCGGGACCAGCACGAAGAGGTACTGGCCCTCGGCGCGTCGCACCACGAGGGTCTTGATGATGTCCCGCGGCTCGACGCCCCGGGCGGCGGCCGCCTCCGCGAGGGAGCCGACCCTCCCGTGACGGGTGATCTCGTACTCCAGCCCGGAGGCCGTCAGGGCATCGACCGCTCGCTGTTCGCTCATGCCCCCACCCTAGAGACCGCCCGCGCATCCAGTGCGACCCAGGCGCTGTTCTCAGGCCGTCAGCACAACGCCTTGGTCGCACTCGGGCGAGGGCGTCGCACTCGGGCGAGGGGCGAGCGTGTGACCGACCACGGGATCCTCGGGATGAGCGCGTCATCTCGCTAGGGTCGGAGGATGGCCTCCTCGACGACCTCCGCCCCCACTCTCCCCGACGCCCCGGAGGACTATCCCTGGACCGGCCCCGCCGTGCGCTCGGCGCTCCTGCTGGGCAGCGGGATCGTGGACCTGGACCCGGAAGGAGCAGACGACGCCCCGACCGAGGCATCGACCGGGGCCCGGGACTGTGCTCTCGTGGACGTCGCCGCGATCGATCAGGCCCTCGCCGCCGAGGGTGCCGCGCCGCTCGCCGAACGCACCCTGGTGGTGGCCGTCGGCTCGAACCAGACTCCGGAGACGATCGCTCGCAAGTACGCCCGCTCCGGCCGTGACCTGCAGATCGCCACCCCGTTCGTGCGCTGCACGGTGCACGGTCTGGCCGTCGGGCACTGCGCCCACACGTCCGCGCGCGGGTACATCCCCGCCGCCCCGTACCGGGCCGACGGCGAGCGGATGGAGCTCGTGGCCACGTGGTTCGACGACGCCCAGCTCGCGGTGGTCGACGAGACCGAACCGAACTACGAGCGGGTGCGTCTGGACGCCTCGCGGTTCCCGCTCACCCTCGCCACCGGCGAGACCCCCGCCCGCTACGACGTGTACGCCTCCAGCTGGGGAGTCGTCGCCCACGAGCGGGCCATCCCGCTGCGCCACCGTCAGCAGGAGATGTTCGACGAGCTGGTAGCGCTCACCGGGGCCGAGCTGCTGATCGGGAACGCCGCCGAGGTGTGCGCCCGCCTGGCTGCGGCGCCGGACGCGCTGAACGCCCTGGTCCGAGAGCACGGCCTGGTGGCCGAGGACGGGCTTCGCTGAGGACGGGCTCCCCGGGGGACCGTGGTGCCCTCGTGCGAATATATGTAGCTAAGCTATATAGATCAGTCACTCGTGCGAGGGAAGGGCCAGCATGACGACGTCGATCTGGTGGGTGCGGGACGATCTGCGGATCCACGACAACCCGGCCCTGCGGGCCGCGGCGGCCGACGGCGAGGTGGTGGCCGTGCACGTGGACGAGCAGCTCGCCGGGGTGCGTCCACCCGGCGCCGCCTCGCTGTGGTGGCTTCACCATTCGCTGACCGAGCTCGGAGCTCGGCTGCGCGAGCACGGGGTGCCGCTGGTCCTGCTCAGCGGCGACCCAGAGCAGCTCATCCCCCAGCTCGTGGATGAGACTGCGGCCCAGGCCGTGGTCTGGACCCGTCGCTATCACGAGCCCCGTCGCGCGGTGGATGCCCGCCTGAAGGCGAGCCTGCGCGAGAGCGGACTGAGGGCCGAGAGCGTCGACGGCTATCTGCTCCACGAGCCGTGGACGATCTCCACGCAGTCGGGAGACCCCTACAAGGTCTATTCACCCTTCGCACGGGCCTGCCGCGAGACCGCAGAGCCCCGCCTCCCCGAGGGGCCGCCGCCGCGGCTGCGTGGACCTGAACTCACCGGACCTCGGAACAGCAACCACTGGCTCGACGAGGTCGAGTTCGCCCGGGGACTGGATGGCCGCGGATGGCTCCCGACGGCGCCGGACTGGGCCGGTGGGCTGCGGGAGGCCTGGACCCCGGGGGAGACGGGTGCCCGGGCACGCCTGGATGCCCTCGAGAACGTGCTCGACCAGTATGCGGAGGATCGGGATCGTCCCGGCGTCGACGGGACGTCGGGACTGTCCCCGCACCTGCGCTACGGGGAGGTGTCCCCGCACGAGGTCTGGCACCGCAGCCTGACGTCGGGCCGCGCGACGGGCCCGGAGACGTTCCGCTCGGAGCTGCTGTGGCGGGAGTTCGCGTGGCACCGCCTCTACCACCTGCCCGATCTCGCGACTCGCAACGTGCGACCCCGGTTCGACGCCTTCGACTGGCGTGACGACGAGGAGGGCCTTCGCGCCTGGCAGCAGGGCAGCACAGGCATCGACCTGGTCGATGCCGGGATGCGGGAGCTCTGGGTGACCGGGTGGATGCACAACCGGGTGCGCCTGGTCGTCGCGTCGTTCCTCACCAAGAACCTGCGCGTGCACTGGCGTCGCGGGGAGGAGTGGTTCTGGGACACCCTGGTCGATGCCGACGAGGCCTCCAACCCGTTCAACTGGCAGTGGGTGGCCGGCACGGGCGATGACGCCGCCCCGTACTTCCGGGTGTTCAACCCCGATCGGCAGCAGAGCCGGTTCGACGGCGAGGGCCGCTATGTGCGTCGGTGGGTTCCCGAGATCGGGACCGACGACCGAGCAGCACCCGTTGTCGATCTGCGCGCTTCCCGAGAGGAGGCCCTGGCGGCCCACGACGCGATCACGGCTCCCTGACCGCGCGCCGACCGTTCCTCCGCCTCATTCGACGGTGAACTCGATCGTGTGCCAACCGCTCGCACCGTTCGGCACCGGATTCGCCCGCTCCTCGGTCTGCTGCTCACCATCGCCGCCGGTGGCCCGCACCGAGACGCTGTGATCGCCCGCAGTGGCGTCCTCCCACTGCAGTGACCACTGGACCCAGGTGTCCGCGCTGACCTCCGCCCCCAGCTCCGCCTCGCGCCAGTCGCCGTCGTCGATCCGCACCTCGACGGCGGAGATCCCGCGCTGCTGCGCCCAGGCCGTGCCGCCGAGCATCACGGCGCCGTCGGCATCCGGGGAGAGCTTCCCGAAGGAGCGCGGCACGTCCACGCGGGAGGCGATCTTGATGGGGCCGCGCTCGGACCAGCCGCGCTCCGTCCAATAGGCGGTCTCGTCGGCGAAACGGGTCACGGTCAGCTCGGTGAGCCATTTCGTGGCCGAGACGTACCCGTACAGGCCGGGGACGACCATCCGCACCGGATACCCGTGGTCCTGGGGCAGCGGCTCGCCGTTCATCCCCACGGCGATCAGCGAGTCGCGGTCGTCGGTCAGGGCCTCGATCGGCGTGGAGGCGGTGAAGCCGTCGATGGAGCGGGAGAGCACCATGTCGGCCCCGTCCTTGACGCCCACGCGCTCCAGCAGCGTGCGCACGGGCACGCCGAGCCATGTCGCGTTCCCGGCGAGATCGCCGCCGACGGTGTTGGAGACGCAGGTCAGCGTCACGTGCTTCTCGATCATCGGCTCGGCGAGCAGCTGTTCGAACGTCAGCGTGAGCTCGCGGTCGACCAGCCCGTGGATCCGCAGCTCCCAGGTCGTGGGGTCGACGCGCGGCACGGCGAGGGCCGTGTCGATCCGGTAGAAGTCGTCGTTCGGCGTGAGGTACGCGGGCATGCCCTCGAGATCCACCTGGGCGTCGGCGGGGATCTCCTCGGCGCGGGTGCGCGGCGTGGGCAGAACGAACCCGGCGGCCTTGCTCGCGATCTCGCGGCTCGCGTTGACGCCTCGAGCCCCCGCCGCGACGATGACGGCGAGGATGCCGACCGCCCCGACGCCCACCAGGGATCGCCGTCGGGACCAGCCCGCCGCGTTCCCCGGTACGACCTCGGCCCTCGCACCTGCGGAGGGAGCGCGCACGGCGCGCAGCAGGAGCAGCAGCGTCGGGACCGCGACGACGGTTCCGAGCACGGTCGGGATCGCGTCGGGCACGGAGTTCTGCGCCCGGGTCAGCACGATGATCGTGGCGAAGAGGCCGAGTCCCGCCAGCACGAGGGCGGCGGTGCGGGGCCGACGCGATCCGAGGGCGCCGTTCAGCGCGGTGAGCACGAGGTACACCACGACCATCGAGGCGAACAGGACCAGTTTGTCCTTGGTGCCGAACAGGCCGATGGCCAGATCCTTCACCCAGGGCGGGATGATGTCGATGAACCCTCCGCCGACGGCCACGAACGGCGCCGAGGAGGAGCTGAAGGCCAAGGAGGCCAGCTCCGCGACGGCCAGCAGCACGATCCCGCCGATCACGCCGGCGAGCACCGACCACCAGGGGACCTTCGGCCGTGCAGCGCGGGGGCCGCGGGCGGAGGGCTCCTGGCGGTCGGTGGATGTGTTCATTACAGCTCCTTGATCGCGATCACGTCGGTGGGTTCCTCGGAGCCGCCGGCCGGTTCGATGCTGAGACCGATCTGGGCCGTCGGGGACATCTCTTCTCGTGCCATCACGATCTGGTCCGGCTCGGAGATCAAGCCCGCGTCCTTCGCGGTGCCGTCCACGATCCAGAGCTGGTACGTGCTGTCGCTCGGCAGCTCCGGGAGGCCGGCGGCCTGGACGATCATGGCCTGCTGGTCCCGTGAGTACATGACATGCAGGTCCCCGCCGTGGGTGGAGGGCACAGTGAGCTGGGAGGTGTCGTCGGCGGTCATGAGCGCGGAGATCATCTCCTGCTCCTCCTCCGAGCCGGCCTGCTCCGATTCCAGGGCCTCGATGGTCGCTCGGGCATCGTCCTCGGCGGCTCGTTCCGAGCTCCACAGTCCGACGCCTGCGACCGTTGTGACCATCAGTGCTGCGGCGGCGACAGCCAGCCAGCGCGAGCGCCGCACGCTCGATCGGTAGCGATCCAGGGGGATCACGGTGGCGTCACGGCCCGCATCCGCCGCATCTGATCCGGCGTCGCTCTCGGGCCCGGTCGTGTTGCGGGATGTCGCTGCGGTCTCGGTCTCCGCATCGGCGGGCGGCACGTCGGCCCGGCGATGGGTCGCCGCGCGCGGCGCCGACTGGTCCTCCGCGGAGGAGTCCTGGTCCACCGTGGACAGCTGTGGTGTCTGGGCGATCCGCGCCATCAGCGAGGACTTCAGCTCAGGGCGGGGGGCCTCCGGCTCGAGCCCGCGGGCGAGCTCGCCGGCGGTCTCCTCGAAGGAGTGCGCCTCGGACGCTGCCTCGGGATCCTGGGCGAGGAAATCCTCGATCAGGGCGCGCTCGTCGGCGTCCAGGGCGTTCAGGGCCCAGGCGCCGGTCATGTCACGTTTCTGCTCGTTCACGAGGTCACCCCCAGACTGTCTCGGAGGACGATCATTCCGTCCCGTATTCGGGTCTTGGCCGTTCCCAGCGGGATGTCGAGGATCTCGGCGACCTCGCGGTGGCTGCAGCCGGAGAAGTACGCCAGTCGTATGGCGTCGGACTGGAGAGGTGTCAGCGACAGCATCGCCGTGGCGACCCGTTGCGACTCCACCCTCATGATCCCCTCCTCCTGCACGTCCACGACCTTCTCGTCGAGTGCTCGCAGCCCCTCTGCGGAGTCACGTCGCCGGGAGGCGTCGACGGAACGGACGGTGTCGACGGCGCGACGGTGGGCGATGGTGCATATCCACCCGTGGGCAGAGCCGCGACGGGCATCGAACCGGGGAGCTTGCTTCCAGATCTCCACGAACACCTCCTGCAACACTTCCTCGCTGATGGATACGTCTCTGACCACTCTCTTGACCAGGGAGAACAACAGGGATGACGTGCGGTCGTAGAGATCAGAGAAGGCATCCTCTTGCCCCTGTCCCACGCGATGCAGCAGCTCCGCGAGAGCGGATGCGGCGGAATCGTCCGGTACGCCCCCTCGCGGATCCGTCAGCGGCTGCACTGCTGACCGGGGCGGATCGTGCGATGGGGGAGGATCGTGCGCCATTCACAGCTCCTTGCAGGACGGTGCGAGCGGGCGGGGCGATCGACTATCGTTCCCCGCCCGCTCACCATGTCCGTCCAGTGTGCGCGGTTCAGCTGGCGTCCGCCATCGACGGCGGCATCAGAACGGTATCGACCAGGTAGACGGTCGCGTTCTGGGTCTGGACGCCGCCGCAGATCACGGTCGAGCCGTTGACCATGAGGTCATCACCGCTCCCGGTGACCTCGAGATCCTCGCCCTCCACAGTGGTGTGGGTGCCGGCGATCTCGTCGGGCGCGATCTGACCGGGGACGACGTGGTAGGTCAGCACGGTGGACAGGCTGTCCGCATCGCCCGCGAGCGCGGTCAGATCGGCCTCGGGGATGGCGCCGAAGGCCTCGTCGACGGGCGCGAAGACCGTGAACTGGTCGCCGTCCAGGGTGTCGACGAGGTTGACGTCGGGGTTCAGCTCGCCGGAGACCGCCGAGGTGAGGGTGGTGAGAAGGGGGTTGTTGGAGGCGGCGACGCTCAGCGGGTCCTGGGCCATGCCCTCGACCGAGCCGTCGCCATCGGGCACCATTGCGGCGTAGTCCGCGCAGCCGGCGCCGACGAGGTTCGCTGCGGGATCCATGTCCATGCCGCCGTCGGAGGCCATCGAGCCACCGCCGTCGGAGGCCTGAGTCTGCTCGGCCGCGGGCTGGCCGCCCTCGTCCGTGCCGGCGTCATCTCCCATGCCGCCGGAGCAGGCGCTCATCAGGACGACGGTGGCAGCGAGGGCTCCGAGCTTGGGAAGCATCGATCGAGTCTTCATGGCAATCTCCTTGGTGATCCGGTGCTGACACCGCAGCGGCGTCATGCACAGAGTTCGGAGCCGGCTGGCCGGTGGATTGGAACGGACCCGGACAACTTGTTGTGACCTCCCGTACAACCGCCCAGGCCGGTTGGACGGGATGGGGAGGGGGCTGTAATGTTGTCCGTCGGTGGTTGACGTCGGAAGCAGGCGTCGAAATCAGCCCCTACGGGCCTATAGCTCAGTCGGTTAGAGCGCTGTCCTGATAAGACAGAGGTCACTGGTTCAAGTCCAGTTAGGCCCACTTCGAGGATCGGAGGACACGATGAAGACGTTCATCAAGGTTGCTGCAGTCCTGATCGGCACGTCCGCGGCCGGTCTCCTCACCTGGCGGAAGATCGAGTCTGATCGTCTTCGCAACGATCTCTGGACCGAGGCCGAGAAGGTCTCCTCCCAGCAGGACACGTCCGCCTGATCTGCCGGAAGGTACGATCGACACAAATGGATACGGGGACTTAGCTCAGTTGGTAGAGCGGTAGCTTTGCAAGCTTCAGGTCAGGGGTTCGACCCCCCTAGTCTCCACGAACAGCAGGTCAGAGGCCCTTCCCCGAATCGGGGGAGGGCCTCTGTGCTGTCCTGGATCGGTGTTCCTGGACGATGCTCCAGGAGGCGCGGGTCAGGAGGGCGCGACGCGATCGAGCTCCTCGTCGGCGCGGGCGCCGCCGCCGGTCCAGGGCGACCAGGCCGGCTCACGCAGGCCCGGGCAGTGCTCCGGGGTGGGCTGATGAGCCATCTCGACCACCCGATCCAGGGCATCGCGCGCCGCAGCCAGATCGTCCATCGCCTCCGTGATCCGCCGACGCTCCGCGGCCAGGAGCTCGAAGACCTCCGGCGAGCCGTGCCCGGTGTCCACGCAGGGAAGCAGCTGCGAGACCGTGCGGCTGGGCAGGCCGGCGGCGAAGAACTGCTGGATCAGCCGCACACGCTCGACGGCGGACTCCGGATAGGTGCGCTGGCCACCTGGGCTGCGCTCCGAGCTCAGCAGGCCCTGCTCCTCGTAATACCGCAGTGCGCGGGTGCTGACCCCGGCGCCTCGCGCCACATCGCCGATCCTCATGCAGGGCCTCCGGGTGACCTGGGACTCGTTTCTCGGCAGAACCTTGACCTTGACGTCAACGTCAGGTTCTAGCGTACTCGGCATCGGGGTCGCGGACAACGCCGCGGCCGCCAGGGTCGACGAAGAGAGCAGGAACAGTCATGGATGCTGCAGGTCAGATCGCTGTCGTCACCGGAGCGAACCGAGGGATCGGTCGCCAGTTCGTCCTCGAGCTGCTCGAGAGAGGGGTCACGACCGTCTACGCCACGGCCCGTCGGCCGGAGCTGCTCGAGTTCGACGATCCGCGTGTGGTCCCGCTGCGGATCGACCTCCTCGATCACGGATCCGTGGTCGAGGCGGCGCAGACCGCACGGGATGCGACGCTCCTCGTCAACAACGCCGGTATCTCGACCGGTGCGAGCCTGCTGACCGGTGAGCTCGCGGAGATCCACCGCGAGATGGATACGCATTTCTGGGGCACGCTCGACATGATCCGAGCGTTCGCCCCGGTCCTCGCCGGGAACGGCGGAGGGGCGATCGTGAACGTCCTCTCGGCGCTGTCGTGGTTCGCTGCTCCCGGAACCGGCTCCTATGCCGCGGCGAAGGCCGCGCAGTGGAACCTGACCAACGGCGTGCGCCTCGAGCTCGCCGAGCAGGGAACCCTGGTCCAGGGCGTCCATCTGGGCGCGGCGGCCACCGACATCTCGGCCGGGTACGACGGGCCCAAGATCGATCCCCGCGAGGTGCCCCGCCGCGCGCTCGACGCCCTGGCGACCGAGTCGATCGAAGTGGTCGTGGACGACTGGAGCGCCATGGTCAAGGCGTCCCTGGCCGGGGAACCCGCCGAGTTCTACACGAAGATCGTCGCGCTGCTCGAAGCTGCCTGAGGGGCTCCGCCAGCGGCGTGACCAACTTCCACGATCTGCGAGTCCGGGGGCCCTGGTGCCCTCGGGCTCGTCGTCGCGCCAAGTCGCCTCGCGATGCTGGAGCGCCATGCCGTCGGCCCGTGTCGTCGGCCGGAGTCGTCGGCCTGTGAGGCCGGCCGTCGGCGTGCCGATCTCAGAAAGATCTGTGATCCGTCCAATCCGATCCTCCCCGGGCTCCGAACCACCCCCACGTCACCGTCCTCGGCAGTCGCACGGCTGTCCGGTGGCCCACGAAGGAGTCATGATGCGCACGACGACGAAGCGAGTGCTCCCCCTGTTCGCGGCCACGGCCATGCTCGGCATGTTCGGAGCATCCGGCGCCGCACTGGCCGATGGCCCGGAGACGACGTCCCTGGAAGCCAACCTCACCGAGCTCAACGATTCCGGGGCCTCGGGCTCCGCGTGGGTCACGCTCGATGGCAACGAGGTCACCGTGAAGGTGGAGAGCGCGGGTCTGCTGGCCGGTGCTCCCCATGCTCAGCACATCCATATCGGTGGCAAGAACGAGTGCCCCGATCCCGGGATGAAGGGCACCGGTTTCGAGGGTGCGATCCGTACTACCGATGCTGCTGATTCCTATGGTGCGGTGGCTGTGTCCCTGACCAACGATGGTGATACCAGCCCCGACAGTGCCCTGGCCGTGGATCGTTTCCCGGTCGGTGAGGGTGGCACCTATGAGCGGACCTTCGAGGTCAGCGACGATGTCGCCGCGAGCCTCGCGAAGGGCGAGGGTTCCGTGGTGCTCCACGGTGTGGACCACAACGGCAATGGCACCTATGACGGTGACCAGATGTCCGACCTGGACCCCTCGCTGCCGTCCGAGGCCACCGATCCTGCGGCCTGCGGTTCGCTCGGTATGAGCCAGATGGCCGATATGCCCGAGGGCGGGGCCGACACCGGTGACGGCACCACTGCCGGCATCGAGGACGCCGGCCTGATGGTCGCCGGTGGTGGCCTGATCGCCGCCGCGTTCGCCGGTGCGGTCGCACTGCGCAAGCGCGCGATGCAGAAGTGAGATGACCCCTCAGGGATCACCCCGCCAGGACGGAGGCCGTCGAACGACGGCCGCCGCCCTGGCGGTGATCGCGCTCCTCGGCGCTGTGCTGCTCATCGTGTCCCTGACCAACCAAGTCGGCGAGCCCCCACAACCCGAACTCCGCTCCCAGGGAGCCGAGGCCTCCGAGGCCCCGGATACCTCCGATGGGGGCGGCACGAAGCCCCCTGTCATCCCGAGTACGGCGGCCGGAGAGCAGGAGCCCGCGGAACCCGATGAGCCAGGAGACGCCGCTCCCACAGTGGAACCTCTGGGGAGGTCCGAGCCGACGTCGATGACGATCCCCTCGATCGGCGTCGACGAGGAGCTCTTCCCGATCGGACTCGGCGAGAACGGTGAACTGCTCGCCCCACGAGGCGACCGCGCGAACCAGCCGGCCTGGTTCGAAGAATCACCCACACCCGGCGAGACCGGCCCAGCAGTCATCGAAGGACACGTCACCTGGGGCGGAGACCCCTCCGTCTTCTTCGAACTCGGCGGACTCACCACCGGCGACCAGATCGACGTCGAACGGGCGGACGGAACCACCGCGACCTTCGAGGTTTACGACTCCGCCCGCTACCCCAAGGATCAGTTCCCCACCCTCGACGTCTACGGAGCCACCGACGGCCCCGAACTCCGGGTGATCACCTGCGGTGGCGATCTCGGCGACGACGGGCACCACCTCGACAACACCGTCGTCTTCGCCCGACTCATCGAGACCTGAGGACGGTTGCACCGGCTCTTCCACGACAGGATCCTCCATGACCCACGTCTCTCGTCCTCGTGAGCGATGGCTCGGCCCGCTGCTGCTGAGACTTCATTTCTACGCCGCGATCCTCGTCGCCCCCTTCATCCTGATCTCCGCGGCCAGCGGAGCCCTCTACGCCCTGACCCCGCAGCTCGAGCAGCTGGTCTACGGCGAGGAGCTCACTGCTCCGGCGGATGGCCCGCCGCTCCCGCTGGCCGAGCAGGTCGCCGCGGCGCAGGCGCACGTCGGCGAGGGAGCGGTGGTCACCGCGATCCGACCCGCCCCGGAGAGCGGCGACACCACCCGCGTGATGTATGCCGATGACTCCCTCGGCGAGAGCGAGTCGCGCGCGATCATGCTGGACCCGGCGACCGCGGAGATCCGCGGCGACCTCACCGTGTACGGCACCAGCGGTTCCCTGCCGCTGCGCACCTGGGTCGACCAGCTGCACCGCAACCTGCACCTGGGCGAGGTGGGTCGTCTCTACAGCGAGCTCTCCGCCTCCTGGCTCGGAGTGATCGCGCTCGCGGGGCTCGGGCTCTGGGTCCGGCGGGCTCGACGAGCCCGACGGACGCGCCGGGCGCGGGATCTGCTCCTCCCGGACCTGCGGGCACGCGGCTATCGACGCACGCTCTCCCTGCATTCCTCGGTCGGGGCGTGGGTGCTGCTCGGCGCCCTGTTCCTCTCGGCCACCGGGATCACCTGGTCCCAGTACGGGGGAGGGAACATCGGTTCGATCCGTGAGGCCTTCGGCTTCACCACCGCGGCCGTCAGCACAGAGCTGCCGCAGGACACGACCATGGACATGGACACGTCCGGCACGGAGGGCATGTCGGGCACGGGCGACATGGACGGCATGGAGGGGATGACGGGCAACGATGCCGGGGAGCACGCCGAGCACGAGTCGCATCACGAGGCACCTGCGGCAGGTGGGGCCGAGTCAGCCGGTCCCGCCGCTGCCGCTGCCGCGCCCAGGGCCGACCTCGGCCAGATCGACCATGTGCTCGCCGCAGGTCGCTCCGCGAACATCGACACGGGACTCGCGGAGATCCGCCCTCCGGCCGACGCCGGCTCCGCCTGGGTGGTCGAGGAGATCCAGCGCAGCTATCCCACGAAGGTGGACGCCGTCGCGATCGACGGCAGCACCCTGGAGGTCGTGGACCGCACCGACTTCGCCGAGGCGGACCTCGCCGCGAAGCTCACTCGCTGGGGCATCGACCTGCACATGGGATCGATGTTCGGGCTGGGCAACCAGATCGTCCTGTTCGTGATCGCCTCGGCCGTGGTCGCGATGATCATCTGGGGATACCTGATGTGGTGGCAGCGCCGGCCCACCAAGGGCGGGAGCGGATTCGGGAAGCCGCCCCGTCGCGGCGCGCTGCGTCGGGCCCCGTGGTGGGGCGCGGCCCTGGTGCTGCTCGCCGCCGCGGGCATCGGCCTCATGCTGCCGCTGATGGGCGTGAGCCTGGCTGCCTTCGTCATCGTCGATACGATCGTCGGTCGGCTCCGACGGTGACTAGGCTGAGCGCATGACCCCGAGATCCCTGATCGTGCTGCTGGACTGCGGCGACACCCTCATCGACGAAGGCACCCAGGTCCACGACGACACGGGCGTGGTCCTCTCCGCCGACGTGATCCCGGGGGCCGATCGCATGGTCCGGAATCTCGTCGCCGCCGGATTCCGCCTCGCCCTGGTTGCCGACGGCCGCTACGTCTCCTTCGAGAACCTGCTGACCCAGCACGAGCTCTTCGACCTGTTCGAGACGCTGACCTGCTCCGACGCGATCCGGCACGAGAAACCCAGTCCACGCATGTTCAAGTCGGCCATGGGCGCTCTCGATCTCGAGCCGGCCGACGCCGCGCGCTGCGTGATGGTCGGCAACAACCTGCCTCGCGACATCGCCGGCGCGAACCGTCTGGGGATCACGAGCATCCACATGGCCTGGACGGACCGGTATCCGAAGGAGCCTGCAGGGCCCGACGAGGTCCCCGACCACACGATCGCAACCCCGGCCGAGCTGCTGCCCCTGCTGCGCCGGATCGACGACGAGCTCGGGGAGCCTGCCGCCTGATGCCGCTCAGCCGAGGACGGGCCGCAGCTCGAGCCACTCGTGGATCGGCTTCCCGTCCTTCCCGGGCTCCGCTGAGAGCTCCGCAGCGAGCTCCTCGGCCCGTTCCCGGCTCGCGACGTCGATGATCATCCAGCCCGCGACCAGGTCCTTCGCATCGAGGGCGGCCGAGTCGGTGAGCGGGGGACTGCCCTCGCCGTCGTACCGCACGAACGTCCCCTCGGAGGACAGCGCCAGGGAGTCGACGAACTCTCCGCTGTCCCGCAGCCGGTCCGCGAAGTCCTCCATGTACTGCATGTGGTGCGCGACGTCGCTCTCGGACCACTGATCCATCGGGACGTCGTTCACCCCGGCCGGCGCGCCGCGGTAATGCTTGATCATCACGTACTTGGCCATGGGAGGCCTCCTTCGAGAGGGTCCGCCCATTCTTGTCCGCTCCGCGCCCCGGGGGAAGGTGCGCTGGTGGTCATTCTTCGGGCCTACTCCGCGTCGAGCTCCTCGATCGGGTAGTCGACGAAGGCGAAGGCCGAACCGTCCGGTGCCCAGCTGGGCACGTTCATGGTGCCCTGGCCGCCGTGCAGGGAGACGAGTGTCGTCGGCCGGTCCCATGCGCCCCACTGCACCAGCCGCAGCTCGACGCTGCGGTTCTCCGGGTGGCCGATCGTGCCCGGCTCGAAGCTCACGTAGGCCACGACGTCCCCGGTCGGGGCGACGTGCGGGAACCAGTTCACGCGCTCATCGGAGGTCAGCTGCTCCAGCTCGCCGCCGTCGGGCCGGATCCGGGCGAGCTGGGCGTGGCCCGGCACGGTCGAGAACTGCTCGGTGTTGAAGAGGATCCACTGCCCGTCGGGGCTCCAGGCGGGCCCGTCGGCCGGGCCGGCGTCCGTGGTCAGCGCCCGGTCGCCCGTCCCGTCGGCACCGATCAGATGAAGGGCGGCCGCGGTCCAGGGGTCCTGCCCCTGCGGCACAACGCGCACGTACGCGAGCTGCGACCCGTCCGGGCTCGCCCCGTGCAGGAAGTGCAGGGGCCCGTCCTCGCTGGTCACCCGGGTGATCTCGGAGCCGTCGAAGGGGACGTGCCAGATGTGGTGGTCGTTCGCGGAGGCGAACACGCCGGTGCCGTCGCGCAGCAGCACGTGATCGTTGTTCACCGGCGGCAGGCCCGGGACGTCGAAGAGCTCGGGCTCGGTGGAGCCGTCGGCTTCCAGGAACCAGAGCTTCCCGTCGCCGTTGATCAGGAGGCGACCGTCGGTCAGCCAGTTCGGGGCCTCGTAGAGCCGCTGCGTGGACTCATGGACGGTGCGCACCTCCCCGCTCGCTCGGTCCCACACACGGATCCGGGCACGCTGGCCGGGCTGAAGGGTTCTCCACGAGATGGTGTCGCTCATGCCGAGGAGTCTGGCACGTCAGGCCTCCGCGGTGACGATGAGCATCAGGACGACGGCGAACAGGGAGAGGGCACCGAGGGAGGCGCCCACGGCGGCCGGCAGCACGGTCGGGGCGAGGCCCAGGTCCCAGCGCCAGATCCCGACCAGGCCGAGGGTGATGGCGGCCACGGCGACGGGGGTGGCGATGATGTCTCCGATCCCCGGGATCGCGATGCAGGCCACGGCGGCGAGGCCGAAGGTCAGGGAGTAGTCCCCGGCGGTGTAGCGCCTGCGGCCCGACGGCCGCTCAGCCTGCATGCGCGCTGTGCTCCTCGATGACCTCGTCGAGGATGTCGATCGTGTCGAGCTGGCGCTCGACCTCCTGCTGCAGGCGGTCGCGGTGCTCGCGCAGCTCGGTCACGAGGTCCTCGGTGCAGTGCGCGTCATCGATCATGCCGGGCAGGACGGGCCGGATGTCCGCACTGGACAGGCCGGCGGCGAACAGGCGCTGGACCAGGAGCACGCGGTCCACGGCCTCGGACTCGTAGCGCCGGTGGCCGGCCTCGGTGCGGTGGGCGACGAGGAGCCCCTGCTCCTCGTAGTAGCGCAGAGATCGTGGGCTCACCCGGGTCAGCTCGGCGAGGCCACCGATGCTGAGCAACCCGGATAGGTCGGCCCGACCGGGGTGTCCGGAGGGGCGCGCCCTCACATGTGTGTCAGATATCGACATGACCGCAGTGTATGGCGCTGCGGGCCCGTTGGCGCGGAACCTGACATGCGTGTCAGGCGAGGGGGTTCGGCTGTGTGGGCAGGGCCTCGATGAGCGGGTGGTCCTTGTCGATCACGCCCATCTTCGCGGCGCCGCCGGGAGCACCGAGGTCGTCGAAGAAGTCGACGTTGGCGTTGTAGTAGTCGGCCCACTGGTCCGGGGTGTCGTCCTCGTAGAAGATCGCTTCGACGGGGCACACGGGTTCGCAGGCGCCGCAGTCCACGCACTCGTCGGGTTGGATGTACAGCATCCGGTTGCCCTCATAGATGCAGTCCACGGGGCATTCGTCCACGCAGGCACGATCCTTCACGTCCACGCAGGGCAGGGCGATCACATAGGTCACGGAGGCTTGTCCTTCCCAGTCGGTATGAGAGGACCGTAAGATCTCAAGCGCACTTGAAGTCAAGCGGACGGGGTGACCATGAATGTGCCGCACGAACCGGACGAGCTGCTGACGATCGGCGAGATGAGCCGGCGCACCGGCGTCGCGCAGTCCGCCCTGCGCTATTACGAGGATCTCGAACTCATCGCCTCGGTGCGCACCTCCGGCAACCAGCGCCGCTACGCCCGCCACATGCTGCGCCGGGTCTCCCTGATCTCCGTCGCCAAGCGCCTGGGGATGCCGCTCTCGGACGTGCACGATGCCTTCGGGGACGTGCCCATGGACAGCACGCCCTCCCATGCCGACTGGCAACGCGCCTCGCGTCGGTGGAAGCTGCAGCTCGAGGAGCGCCGGCGCAGCATCGAGCGGCTCGAGAACGAGCTCACCGGCTGCATCGGCTGCGGCTGCCTCTCGCTGAAGGCGTGCGCGCTGCTGAACCCCGACGACGCCCTGGCCTCGACGGGCGTGGGTCCACGACGCCTGGATGGTATCCACGACGACGAGGATTCCGCCGGGGACGAACGATGACGGACAGGATTGCCCTCAAGTGCACTTGAGGTCCTAGGGTCGAGGCATCACCTCGACGAAAGGACTGAT